>JAFXDB010000217.1 GCA_017516305.1 Clostridia bacterium
CCGCAACGTCGCCGCCCCGATATGCAGCCGCCTTTCCGACGTGTTAGGAGCACGGGGGGATCGGGGGGAAGCACCGGTTGCTTCCCGAATAGGAAAAAGCGCCTTTGCGCCGCTTTCGGCGGGCGAAAGCGGCTTTCCACTTACAGCGTTGGTCATTCCCTAAGAAAACGTGAAGAACCGGATTTTTTCCATAATAGCACATCAGCCATGAAATGACAAGCCGAAAGCTCCGGATATCCACCAGCGCAAATAGAGTGAAAGGCAGTTGCCTGCTCGCCCACCATGCATCCCATTGTATGAACACGCTTTCCATTGTTCTGACCTGATCAAACGCGCCCGGCGGCAGAAACGCTGTCGGGCGCTGCTGCGTTGCGAGCATGGCTGCTCATGCTCCGACTGGCTGTTTACACGCTCACGCTTCGCATGAGACAAAAAGATGAAAAAATAGGGAAGAATTTTGCCATTTTTTCAATTAATGCTTGCATTGAAACGTTTGTTATGTTAACATGTAATTAACGTCGGGGTGTCCGACAGAGAGAATAGACAGGAGGTACCCGCTATGAAGAAACTCGTTTCCCTCGTTCTGGCTCTGGCGATGCTGCTGAGCCTGTCCACCGCCTTTGCTGAGCAGGAGGTCGTTACGCTGACCGTCAGCTCCATCTGGTCCGCTGAGACCGAGGCGAACCGCGCGCCCTTCCTGGCGACCATCGCCGAGTTTGAGGCTGCCTACCCCAACATTCACCTTGAGATCGAATGGTTCGAAGCCAACGCCTGGAAGGATACCGGTGAGACCCTGGCGATGAGCGACAACCTGCCGGACGTGTTCTATTGGAATGCCGGCGGCGTGCTGTGGAACCTGGTTGGTTCCGGCGACATCCTGCCCCTGAATGAGTACCTGACCGATGACATCATGGCCCGCATGGAGCCCGGCCTGCTGGTTGACATGACCTTCGACGGCAAGATCTACCAGCTGCCCTACACCAAGGCGACCTCCATGCTGTACTGCAACACCGAGCTGTTTGACAAGTACGGCGTGAAGATCCCCGAGACCTGGGACGAGCTGATCACCGCGATCGAGACCTTCAAGGCCAACGGCGTGACCCCCATGACCGTGGGCGGCGCTGATCAGTGGCCCACCAACATGTACACCGACATCATCGCCCTGCGCTTTGCCGGCGACGCTGCCTGCCGCGCTGCTTACTACAAGACCGAGGGCGCGACCTTCATGACCCAGGACTGGCTCGACGGCGTGGCTGCCTTCAAGCAGCTGATCGACATCGGCGCCTTCCCCGAGGATGCTGCTTCCCTGACCCGTGACGAGTCCGAGGTTGCCTTCTTCGCCGGTGAGATCCCCATGTACTTCCACGGCCAGTGGTTCGCCGGTTCCCTGTCTGCTGAGATGCAGCAGAAGGTTGTTGCCATCAAGTTCCCCGCTGTTGGCAGGGGCTATGACAACCAGTACATGGGCGGCGCCGCGGAAGGCTTCTGCGTCTCCTCCTACACCGAGCATCCCTACGAGGCGTTCCTCGCCGCGCAGTTCTTCGCAGAGCACCTGTCCAAGAACGGCTACATCGCCGGCGCTGGCCTGCCCGCCTGGAAGTATGACTTCTCCGCTTACACCGACCTGAACCCCGTCATGGCGATGATCAAGGACGCCACCTCCACCGCTGACAGCATGCTGCTGTGGGGCAACACCGCCCTGACCGGCGAGGACGCCACCCTGATCGGCCAGACCGTCTACGAAGTGCTGACCGGCGAGCTGACTCCCGAGCAGTGGTGCGAAGACATGGAGACCATCTTCGAGGATTGATTTCTGACCCGAATCACCGGGGGTGACGGACTTCCGCCACCCCCCTTTTTCTTACTTCTGACAAGGAGGTCCGCTTATGAAACGAGTTTTGTCGAATAAGTGGAGTATTGCGGTCTTTGTTCTGCCAACCGTCCTGTTTTTCACCTACATAGTGATTATCCCGATCTTCAAGTCCTTTTACTACAGCCTGTTAAGCGAGATCCCGGCCAAGGTGGGGGATCAGTCCGAGTTTGTGTGGTTTGAAAACTACATCAAAATGTTCACCCCCGGACGCCGCAATGCATTCCCGGAGGCGGTTCTCAACTCCCTGTACTATGCCGGACTCTCCATCTTCGTGCAGCTGCCCTTCTCGCTGCTGATTGCGCTGATTCTTGCCAATGGCGTCAAGAGCGAAAGCCTCTACCGCAATCTCTTCTTCATTCCCGTGGTGATTTCCTCGGTGGTGATCAGCCTTCTGTGGCAGCGTATCTACAAGGATCTGGTGCCCTCGATCTACGAGATTTTCCACCTGACCCTGCCCAAGAACGGCTTCCTGGCCAACAAGGATACCAAGCTGATGGCGGTCTTCCTGCCCAGCCTGTGGCAATTTGTGGGCTACCATATGCTGCTGATGTACGGCGCGCTGAAGTCCATCCCCACGGACGTCATTGAGGCGGCGACGGTGGACGGCGCGGGCGGCGTCCGGATGGCCCTGCGCATCCAGATTCCCATGATCAAGCCCATGCTGAAGGTTTGCCTCTCCTTCTCCCTGATCGGCTCCTTCAAGCTGTTTGATACGCCCTGGATCCTGCTGGAGCGTGCGAACAAGTCGCTGCCGGCGCTGTCCATGTATGTGGAGATGTTCTCCAACCACAAGTACAGCTATGCCAGCGCGCAGGCCATGTTCATCGTGTTTGAGTGCCTGGCGTTCACGGTGCTGCTCAATATCCTGTTCAAGGATTGGGACGGCTTTACACTCAGAAGGGGAAGGAGGCGTCTTGCGGCATGAAGAAGAAATTCTCGCTGGGTAAGGTTGCCACGCATGCTTTCCTGATCGTATGGCTGCTGCTGTGCGTTTTCCCGCTGTACTGGCTGCTGTGCTTCTCCCTGAAGGACACGCAGGAGATCTTCAACGGTAACCTGATCGGCCTTCCCACGCAGTGGCTGTTCTCCAACTATGCCAACGCCTGGGGCGCCGGCGGCAACATCAGCGTGTTCCTGATGAACAGTGTGATTGATACGGCCGTGACGCTTTGCATCACCAGCCTCATGGGCTTCATGAGCGCCTACGGCCTGCTGCGCATGCGCTGGAAGGGCCAGAAGGTCGTGATGACCTACATCATGATGGGTATGATGATCCCCATGCATGCGGCCCTGTACCCTCTGACGGAGACGCTGCTGCCGCTGAACAAGACCTATTGGGCGCTGATCATTCCCTATGCGGCCTTCAACATCCCGATCACCATTCTGATCCTCAGCGGCTTCATCACCAACATTCCCTACGAGATGGAGGAAGCCGCCTGCATTGACGGCAGCGGCATTTTCCGTACGGCCTTCACCATTATCCTGCCGATGATGGTGCCTGCCATTGCCACCGCGGCGATCTTCGTGTTCCTGCAGGTCTGGAACGAGCTGCTGCTGGCGACCATCTTTGCCAGCGGCAAGGTGCGCACACTGACCGTCGGCATCCAGCAGATGAGCGGCCAGTACCAGACGGACTACGGCTCCATGGGCGCTGCACTGGTGATCGCGACCCTGCCCACGCTGGTGCTGTACATGTGCATGAGCGGCCAGGTGCAGAGGAGTCTGATCGCGGGCGCCGTTAAGGGTTAACGCATTCTGATAAATCTGCGGAGCAGCAGCGATGCTGCGGGCCACCGAAGCAACGCGGGCATTAGCCTCTGCTGTCACTGCACTTTGCTGCAGGCGGCAGGCGTATCATGCAGGCCCATCCATCCGCTGCCATCCCCGCCGGAGAAACGCAAAAAATCCCCGGAATCTCACTCACTCGCGAGATTCCGGGTTTTTTCTATGTACGCCCGACTGGATTCGAACCAGCGACCTTCAGAGTCGGAGTCTGACACTCTATCCAACTGAGCTACGGGCGCATATCATCGGGAATTATAGCATAGTTGGCCGGGGTTGTCAAGGTGGAGAAATGGGTTTTCATGTCGGCTGATGGAAAATAGGGAAAAAGATAAAAGTGAAAATGTGAAACATGAAACGTGCGGAGTGTACATGATGCAGCCGCAGGGCGGAAATGCGTTTTTTCGCCGGAGTTCTCGTGGGCGGCAGGATTCGCGGGGCTTCGCATCGAACATCCCACATATATCAATCAGGAGCGTGAATGCATCATGACCCACCGCCTGTATTACGACGCCCCCTACCTGACCGAGTTTAACGCAAGGGTGCTGGTCAGCCGCCCTTCCGGCGACGCATGGGAGGTGCTGCTGAACCAGAGCGCCTTTTATCCCACCTCCGGCGGACAGCCCTTCGATACCGGTACGCTGGGGGCGGCCCGCGTGACGGACGTGAACGTGACGGACGGCGGCGAGGTCTGGCACACCGTGACAACGCCGTTGACGGAGGGCGACGTCATCCATGGCCGCATCGACTGGCCCCGACGCTTTGACCACATGCAGCAGCATGCCGCAGACCATATGATCGCCAGCGCTCTGCACCGGCTGCTGGGCGGTGTGACCATCGGCCTGCACATCAGCGCGGATGTGTCCACCATCGATGTGGCCATGCCCGGCGGCGTCACCCGCATCAGCGAGGAGGATGTGCGGCGCATCGAGGCAGACGTGAACGAGCGCGTCCAGCGGGACGTTCCCATCCGCTGCTGGTTCCCCGACGCACAGAAGTTGCCCCTGCTGCCCCTGCGCAAGCCTCCCACGGTGGAGGAGCATGTGCGCATCGTGGCCATCGGCGATGACGAGATGGTAGCCTGCGGCGGTACGCATCCGTCCACCGCCGGTCAGCTGGGCTTGGTGAAGATCCTCTCCGTGACCCCGGCGCGGGGCAAGATGCGCGTGTGCTTTGTGGCGGGAGCCCGGGCCCTGGCGGACTATGCCCGATGCTCCCAGGCAGCCCACGGCGCGGCAGCGCTGCTGTCCACGGGCGTGGAGAACCTTCCCGCCGGGGTCGCTGCCCTGCAGGAGCGCATGAAGGCCGCCGAGTATGAGTTGAACCGCCTGCGCCGGGAGCATCTGCTGGCCCAGGCGCCGCAGCTGCTGGCGGAAGCGGAGCCGCTGCCGGACGGCACGCGCCTCATTGCCCGCTTTGTCCCGGCGGACGCGGCCCTGCTGCGTGACCTGGCCTCCCGGCTCATCGGGGAGCAGGGCGCGGCGGCGCTGCTGGGCGCCATGCATCCCGACGGCCAGACGGCGCTGTATGTATTTGCCCGTTCGGCGGACGTGGCGCTGGATGCGGGCGCTCTGCTGCGCGATGCGGCGCGTCCTCTGGGCGGCAAGGGCGGCGGACGCCCCGATTTTGCTCAGGGCGGCGGATGCCCGGAGATCCTGCAGGCGGCAGCCGACGCGCTGCGAACCGGCAGATGACCGAAAAATGAGAAAACACGCTTCCATCCCGGCCCGGATGTGCTATAATGTCGGTGGGAGTGTCTGATTTCGCCGGTGCGAACGCTGAAAAACGCACTCCGGTCAACCAATGACAACACGAGGAGGCCTTCGTCGTGCCTGATATCGCTCTGCAATGTACCTGCTGCGGCTATATGCTCACCTTCCCTGAGGAGGCAGCCGTGCGCATCTGTCCGGCCTGCGCCACGCCCAATGCTCGCCCCGTGGTGGAGGACAACGCCCTGGACATGCTGGGCCATGCCATCCGCCAGCGCCTGGGCTGCGATTTTGCCAATGCGGAGCGCAGCTACCAGCAGGTGCTGCTGGATTATCCCGACGCCCACGAGGCGCTGTGGGGGCGGCTGCTGTGCCACTACGGTGTGGAGTATGTGGAGGACCCGGCCTCCCATCAGCTGATGCCCACGGTGCATACCGTCCGCCGCAAGCCCCTGCGGCTGCAGCCGGAGTTCCGGGACGCCTGCGCCTTCGCGCCTGACGACGTCCGCATCCGCTACGAGCAGGAGGCGGTCTACATCGACAACGCCCAGGCGGCCATCCGTCAGGCGGCCGAGTCCTGCCCGCCCTATGACGTTTTCCTCTGCCACAAGACCACCAAACCCGGCACCGGCGAGAAAACGGCAGATTACGAGCGCGCCCTGCAGCTGTACTACTACCTGCGGGAGCAGGGGCTGCGTCCCTTCTTCGCGCCCCAGAGCCTGGTGGGCCTGGCCGGGGCGGACTACGAGGCCGGTATTTACCACGCCATCGACACCGCGAAGGTGATGCTCGTCCTCTGCTCCCAGAAGGATTACATCACCAGCGCGTGGGTGCGCAGCGAATGGAGCCGCTATATCGAGCGCATTGACGAGGGCGCGGACAAGACCCTCGTGCCCCTGCTGTTTGACCATTTCAATCCCCTCCACCTGCCCGCAGAATTCCGCTTCCGCCGCATCCAGGGCTTCCCCATGGGCGAGCTGACCTCCACGGAGAAGCTGATGACGATGCTGCGGGAGAAGGTGGGGAAGCCGGCGCCGGAAAAGGCAGCAGCACCTGAAAAGCCAGCTTTGCCGGAAAAACCGGCTGCGCCGGAAAAGAAAGCCGTTCCGGAAAAGCCCGCTGCACCCGTGAAGGCGCCCGCACCGGCAGCCCCTGTGACGCAGAAGGCCAGTCAGCCTGCCCCCAGGGCGGCGACGCCTGTTCCGGAGCAGGCCGCCGCCTCCCCGAATGCGCTGATCGAAGCGGCAAAGAAGCGCAGGGAGGAACTCACCGTGGGCGAATTCAAGGTGAAGCCATGCGAGAACGGCTATGCGGTGACGGCCTATACGGGGAAGGATGACGTCATCAGCATCCCGGAGACGTTGAACGGATGGGCCGTGGTCCGCATCGCGGCCAATGCGTTTGAAAACACCGCAATCCGGGAGGTGACCCTTCCCGGGAGCGTTGTGCAAATAGAGGGCTATGTCTTCCGCGGCTGCAAGGCGCTCCACCGGGTCAATCTGCCGGAGGGGCTGAATTCCATCGGCGTGGCTGCCTTCTTTGGCTGCAGCGCCCTGGAGAGCATTGTGCTGCCCGAATCGCTGACCTATATCGACATGCAGGGCTTTGAATACTGCACGGCGCTGAAGGAGATCAACATTCCCCCGAAGGTCAAGATCTGCACCTGGGCCTTCGATAACTGCCCCAAGCTGCCGGCGGAAACGCGGAAGCTCATCCGGAAGCACATGTCCAAGCCTGCCCAGCTTTTCTCTCTTCTGGTTCGTTGATTCCTGCTCCGCACAGGTGAATGTCTGTGCGGGGCTTTTTGCATGCCCTGTCCGCCATCCGGCGGAGACAGAGGAAGCGGCAAGGAATGCACGAAATAAAGCGAAATTCACGAAAGCCCTTGACAGGTGACCGGTTGGTCACTATAATAATGACGGAGGTGACCAAATGGTCACTCGGATACGGAGGAAACCATGGACAAGTCAACAAAGGACAGGATCCTGGACGAGGCGCTGATCCTCTTTGCCGAAAACGGCTACCGGGGATCGAATCTGCGCGACCTGGCCGCCCGGCTGGGCCTGAGCAAATCCGCGCTGTACAAGCACTACGACAGCAAGGAAGCGATCTGGAACGCGCTGCTGGACAGGATGGAAGCCTATTATGCGCAGCGCTTCGGCTCCGCTGAGCATCTGCCGGAAACGCCGGATTCCTGCGAGGCCCTGGTGCAGCTGACGCTGGGGATGACCGGCTTCACCATCAGCGATCCGCAGGTCATCCTGACCCGCAAGCTCCTGCTGACCGAGCAGTTTCACGATGACCGGGTGCGGGCACTGGCGACAAAGCATTTTCTGGAGGGCACGGCGGGGATTTTCACCCACCTGTTCGCAGATATGATGGATCGCGGCGTGCTGAGGCGGGATGACCCGGCGATGCTCGCCTTTGCCTACACGGCGCCCATCACCGCCCTGGTGCACCTGAGCGACCGCGAGCCGGACAGGAAAGCAGAAATCATGGAGCGCATCGGAGCCTTTGCCGCACGATTCGCCGCGGAGCATGCCGCGCAGAAAGGATGACCATGTTCAAGCCGGATATTTACATCAGCGACCTGATCGCCTTCCTGAAGCCCGCCCTTGGCGAGCGGCTTGTCTATGTAGGCCTGCAGGGCAGCTATCTGCGGGGCGAGGCCACGCAAAGCAGCGACATTGACGTGATGACCGTCATCCGCGACATCACCCCCGCAGATCTGGACGTCTACCGCAGCGCCATCCAGTCGCTGGGGAATGCGGAACAGTCCTGCGGCTTCATCTGCGGACAGGACGAGCTGCTGCACTGGAACCCGCTGGAAATCTGCCATCTGCTGCACACCACGGAGGATCACCTGGGCACGCTGGCCAGCCTCGTCCCGGCATACACGCGGGAGGACGTGCGCGCCTATGTGAAAATCAGCGTGAGCAATCTGTGTCACGAAATCTGCCACCGGTATGTGCATGCGACCCCGGAGAGAAATGCCCAGGCTCTGCCCGGTACGTACAAGGGCGTGTTTTTCATCCTGCAGAACCTGCACTGGCTGCGCACAGGCTGCTTCATCGGCACGAAGGCAGCGCTGCTGGCAGCCCTTGACGGCCCCGACCGACAGGTGCTGGAAGCGTCGCTGGCGTTGTCCTCCGGCGCGGCAGCCTGCGATTTTGATGCAGCCTTTGCCCTGCTCCTTTCCTGGTGCCGGGAAACGCTGCTCAACACATAAAACAATACATAAAGCACACACGGGAGGTCATTTCCATGAAAGCAGACGCCTATCTCTTTGGTCAGGTACTGGGGACACATTCCTTCCTGCTGCGGGGCGGATTCCTGCAGCCGGACGAGTACTCCGAGATCGACGCGCAGTACTTCCTCCCCGGCGGCGAAACCGGCACGGCCTGCACCGTGCTGGCATCCCTGGGCGTAAATGTCCGCATGGCCGGTACCCACATCGGCACGAAGGTCGCCCCCATGCTGAAGGAATTCTACAAGGACAAGAGCGTTGACCTGTCTCCTCTGCATTACACAGAGGATGACGGCGTGATGGACTATGTGGTCATCGCGGGGCTGGTGCGTTCTCCCATGGGCCGTTTCCAGACGCTGTACAGCAACGACAATGTCTGGTGGAACGATCCCCGCGAGGAGGACATCATCGGCTGCCGGGCGGTCGCCGTCGATCCCTACTTCCGCCGGGAATCCGACAAGGTCGCGGAGATCTGCATCCGCCACGGCATCCCCTACGTCACCATCGACAGCCCCCATGATTCCTTCCTGCACCAGCATGCAGCCGTGAATGTGGTTTCCGGCGAGTGCCTGGGGAATCACTATCAGGGCATGGACAAGGAGGATGTGATGAAGCGGCTGATGGAGACCGCCGAGGGTCTGGTGATCATCACCTCCGGCGGCGGCGAAATGCTCTACGGCCGCCGGGGCGGCGAGATCCGGCGCATGAAGCCCTTCCAGGTGGAGGTGCGCAGCACCCTGGGCGCCGGAGACACCTACAAGGCCGGCTGCGTCTATGCGCTGCTGCACGGCATGACGGATGACCAGCTGGTGCGCTTTGCCAGCGCCTGCTCCGGCATCGCCATCTCCCGCTTCCCGCTGCCGCTGAATCCGCCCACGCTGGAGGAGGTCAACGCGCTGATTGCCCGCGGCAGCTGATCCGGTGTTCCCTTTCGTTGACGCTGCCTGCATATGCATCCCCGTTCCAATGGCTGCACCACGGAAAAAACTGCGGCAGCGCGAGGCGGATTCCCGCAAAGAAGAAAAGCAGAAAAGATGGAAGATGCAGAAAGAAAACTTGCAACTCTCCCATTTTTGATGTATCCTATATGATGAATATTGCTGCAGCGGCAGCGGAAAGGGAGGACGTCATATGGATATCCAGAAGATCATCAACGAGGTGCTGGAGAAGCTGCAGGGCGACGACAACCTGCTGGCCAAGTTCAAGGCCGAGCCCGTGAAGACCCTGGAGGGCATCATCGGCATCGACCTGCCGGACGAGAAGATCGACGCGGTGGTCAAGGGCATCATGGCCAAGATCAACCTGGACGACGTGGCGGAGAAGGCCGGCGGCATCATGGGCATCGTCAAGGGCCTCTTTGGCAAGAAGTAAGCTGCAGCCGCATGAAAAGAAAGAGGAGCTGTTGTCTTTGCAGCAGCTCCTTTTTGGTTCTTCACGTTTTCTTTGGGAATGACCAACGATGTAAGTGGGAAGCCGCTTTCGCCCGCCGAAAGCGGCGCAAAGGCGCTTTTTCCTATCCGGAAATCGAACGGCGATTCCCCCCGTCCCCCTCCTGCCCCCAAGGTGTTGGAAAGGTGGCTGCATATCGGGGCGGCGACGTTGCGGAGGGTTGCTTGAATGAATAAGAACGAGGGCGCAACCCTCCGCAAAGACGCCGCACCTTCCTCTTCATGGCTCCGATGCAGCCGCAATGGCGGGGAAGGTGTCTGCGCCATGTCATACAAACCATCCCCTCACTTTCCGTGAAAAACCACTTTTTTGACACGCAGAAAGGAGCTGTTGCCTGCACAGCAGCTCCTTTTTGAGTACTCTTATTCGTCCTCCCGGAGGGGATCGAAGGCGCACGCTGCCACGCATTTACCGCAGCGGGTGCAGCCCTCGTCTGCCACAGGCACATCAAACCCCAGCGGACTCCGCGTCAGCTGCAAATGCTCACATTCGAGGCAAGCCCCGCAGCCCACGCACACGCCCGCATCCACAATCCGTGTGATATTTTCCAACAGCACACCTCCGTCCGCCATCTCAATTCCGAATTCCGAATCACCGATTGTCCTTCACGTCGTTCCAGTCATGGGCCTTCATGCGATCGAACTCCTCCTCCGTGATGGTCAGGAGCGTGCCGTGCTTGAAGCCGTAGGGGAAGGAGAAGGCCGCGTCGCTGCGGACAAAGTCGCCGCTTGCCATGCTGGGGGCGATGAAGGGCACATAGCCCTGCCCGGCGCCCTTGACGCCGTAGTAGTCGATGAACAGGCACCAGCGGCCGTCGTCCAGGCGCACAGCTGTGGGCGCCTCGTACAGACCGGCCTGCACCGCCTCCATGGACTTGTCGAAGGCCTCCACGCGGGCCCACGGGCCGGTCACATGGTCGCTGACCAGCTCGATCATCCGGTGCGGGTTGCCCTCGGACTTCACGAACAGGTAGTACTTCCCGTTCTCCTCGTACATGGCGGAGTCGATGCAGCCGCTGTCCTCCTTGCGGTAAAGCAGCTCGGGCTTCGTCCAGCTGGCGAAGTCCTTCGTGCGGGAATAGTAGATGGCCATGGGGCCGTAGTTGTTGTCCGCCTGGCAGTAGCTCCAGTGCAGGACATAATCCTCATTTTCGGGATCGTAGATGATGTCCGGGGCCCAGATGCAGCCGCACTTCTCGTCGCCAAAGGTGATCATCTCCTGCTCCGACCAGTGCACCAGGTCATCGGACCACCAGTGGGCCAGGTCGCGGGAGCCGTGGAGGTTGATGTTGCGCCAGGAGTGGTTGTACTTGCCGCGCATGCCGTAGCTCAGGCTGAGGTCGGTGGCGAAAATGTGGAAGCGGCCCGTTGCCCTGTCGCGGCAGATGGTCATATCGCGCACGCCATGGTCGCCATAGTAGGCCCAGAGGACAGGCTGGCCGTTGTTCAGGGCCTCCCAGTGAAAGCCGTCGCGGCTGATAGCGAAGTACACCTGCTCGCCGTCGGGCGTGGTCTTCTCGCGGAAATGGACAAAGAGGTAGTTCTGCATCTTGATCGCTCCTTTACTCGGACGCATGGAGAAAACCCCCGGAGGCACGCTCCGGAGGCTTCCCTGTCGGTCATTGCCGACGATAATATTCTATTTTGCTTTATCAGATTCCTGCCTGTATCGCGCAATAACAGCTGATATCCGGGTCGGGCGGTTCATTCCGCTCTGAATGGCCGTTATGCTTCCGGCTCCATGAGACCCAGTCCGCCGTCCTTGCGCTGATAGAGGATATTGATTGCCTCGGTATCAGCGTTGACGAATGCGAAGAAGCTGTGGCCCAGCATTTCCATCTGAATGGCTGCGTCCTCCACGGACATGGGGCGCACAGGGAACGTTTTGCGGCGGACGATCTGAGGCGCATCCTCCTCGATGGCCTCCACGTCCTCGATGTATTCGGGTTCGATCTGGGCGAAGGCGTCCTCGCGGATGCGCTTGCCCAGCTTGGTGCGGTGACGGTGAATCTGACGCTCAATCTTCGCCAGCGCCTGGTCAATGGCCAGGAAGAGGTTCTCGGCCTCCGAGGCCTCGGCGCGCAGGATCACGTTGTTGCCCATCGGCACGGTGATTTCGACGACACGGCGGCCGCGCTTGTCTTCCTTGCTCAGGCGGATCTGCATTTCCGTATCCGGCAGCAGGTAGCGGCTCATGCGCTCGGTCTTTTTTTCGATGCGGCGTGTGATATTGGGGGTCACCGTCATATTCTTCGCATAAATCGTCAACTTCATAGGGTGTGCTCCTTTCGCAGCATAAAATGATTATCTGCGGAGATGAGCAGCCGCAGGGGTCAGCCCCTCCGCTCCTCCGTGTGCGCCACTGGCATCACGCCCTTCCTGGTTCGTTCGGTCTTTCCTGCTTTCTGCAGCCGGTTCTTGCGGGTAGGGTGGTTCGTTCCCGCCGCTCTCGCGGCTCTCCCCCTCTCCGGCTGTCTGTGTTGATACATTTCGCCGTTCGTCCTCCAATTCCTGCTGCAAAATATGAAAAAAGGCAAGAAAATTTGCCGTTTTGGACAAAGACGAACTTTTAGTTTCCGAAAATGTTTTCGTTTCCGGAATTTCCTGTTCACCCTGCCCATCACGGCAAAAATGTTCGGTTATCCTACACTTTCACTCTGCTTTACCTTCCAGCTCATACCCGAAAATGCGGTAAAAGCCGTTGCCGAAACACCCCATGAAGCGGAAGCGCAGCCGATCCGTCCCCTTCAGCCGGTCGATGGCCTCCAGGGTGATGATGCCCGTGGCATAAGCACAGCGCATGCCCTGCGTATCCGTCAGCAGCGTCTCCGGGGCGTCCATGGCAAAGTCGATCCTCGCTTTCACAGCATTGACGGGGTTCTTCAGCGCCGACAGCTTCGCCGCAGACCGGCTGTAAGCGTCAAAGATAAAGGTCGTGTGCCCGAAATGGGCCTGCAGCGCCGCCATCAGCACCCGCATGTCCCCTTCGGACAGGTACATGCTCAGCCCCTCCGCCAGGACAAGGGCATGCGCCGCCTTCGGGATGTCCGCCAGCCAGGTGACCGGCAGCGCAGGCGCGCCGATCAGGTGATAGCGGTCATCCTCCGGGAAATACGTCCGACGCAGGGCGATGACCTCCGGGAAATCCAGGTCGTACCAGGGATTGCTGACCGGGACGCGCCGGACGCGGCTGTCCAGCCCCACACCCAGCTGCAGAATCAGGCCGTCCGGGTGCTCTGCCGCAAAATCACGGACATACCCATCATACAGCGCGGCCCGCATGGCCATGTAGATCGCCAGTTTGCGGGACCTGTCCACCTTTGCAAAGTCGAAATCCACCTCGGACACGATCTTCTCCGCTGTTTCGTCCGCCAGAAAGCCCTCCCGGGACATCATCGCCTTGCCGTACAGGGGAATGAACAGGGTCAGGGATTCGTTCGTCATGCCGATCAGCTCCTTGCATACATCATAGCACATCCGCCGGGAAAAAGCCACCGGCTGCGCGCCAAAGATGCATATCCGCGCCCGAAATGTCCGCCCATGCAAAGGAGGGAGCCGCCTGCGCGACTCCCCCACCGGTTCCTTATGCCTTCTTCAGGCTCTTCCAGGTCTTGTACTCCTCGGTCTTCATCCACTTTTTCCGCCCGCCGAGCCACAGCACCAGGCAGATGGCAAAGCCCACGGCAGAAATGATCGCCGTCAGGCTCAGGGTTTTGAGCAGCGCCAGCTCACGCAGCTCAATGGTGGTGTTCTCGCCGATCCCGTTCATGCCGGAGGAATTGGCCAGCGCATACAGGTTGTGATGCATGGCATTGCGCATGGCATTCACGATGACCGGGTCATCCTTGTACTCCGGCAGCTGGTTGACCACGTTGGGCAGCATCGCGTCGAAGGTGGACACACCCGCCAGAATGCCGTCCACACCATTGGTGTAGGTGGTCAGCACGTTGTCGGTGATGGACATGCCCTGGCTGCCCCACTCGCTGCGCATCAGGCCCGTCATCAGGGGCTTGTAGCCGCCGGACCAGGTGGTGCCCCAGCGGGTGTAGGCGGTCATGACGCCGTTGGCATTGCCGTACTCAAAGGGACGCTGGAAGGCTTTGAGGTACACCTCGCGGGCCGCCTGCTCGTTGATCCAGGCTGCCTGGCCGATGCGATCCTGCTCAGAATCGTTGAGGGCAAAGTGCTTGATGACCACGTCCACGCCCTTATCCTGGATGCCGCGGATCTCCGCCGCGCCGATCACGCCGGCAAGGAAGCCGTCCTCGGAGTAGTACTCGAAGTTGCGGCCGCCATAGGGCGTGCGGTGGGTGTTGGAGCCGGGGCCGTAGAGGCAGACCACGTCCGCCGCCAGGCAGTTGTTGCCGATCATGTTGCCGACCTCATACAGCAGGTCAACGTTGAAGGTGGCGGCCATCACGTCCTCGGAGGTAAAGGCAGTGGCCTTGAGCTCCACAGCGCCATCGCCGAAGAGAGAGGCGGTCAGGCCCTGGGGGCCGTTCTCGTCACGGGTGCCGGGGGCCTCGACGGACTTGACAGGCATGCGCCAGTGGAAGGAGTCGCCGATGCCCGCCACCATCTCATCAAAGGTCAGCTGATCCAGCAGCAGCTCCCACTTGGGGTCGTCAAAGTCCAGGCCGATCATGTCATAGAGGGTCAGGCCATTGTCCGCACCCATCACAGGCAGCTCCATGGCCGGGTAATCCGCCGGGTCATACTGCACATCCTGCAGGTCAGCGACCATGGTCTCCGTCAGGGTGAACTGCACGGGGGCAGTGGGCAGGGTGCCCAGCCAGTCGCTGCGGGTCAGCCAGGTGATGCTGTTGTCGCCGCGGCCCTCATAGAGGTTGATGTTGGCGGAGTCAAAGAGGTTGGTGATGGGCGTGCCGTTGAGGGAAGTCGCATAGGTGGTGTTGTCAAAAGCCTCCTGCGTCCAGGGGAATACCATCGCCGCGTTGCCCGCCGCATCCATGCGGCCGGAGGTGTTTTCCGGTGCGTAGCCCTTGGCGGCCAGGATGTTGTTGACCGCATCGTGGGCGTCGGTGGCGACGGTCAGGTAATACTGGCCGTCCTCCAGGATGTAGGTCTTTGCCGCCGTGTAGTCATAGGAAGCGATCTCCCGCTTGTCCACATACACGGTGGCGGTCACGCTCTCGCCAGGCTGCAGCACATCCGTTTTGGTGAAGCCCACAAGCTGGACGGCGGCCTTCTCCACCGCATTTTCCCGGTCATAATCGGTATAGGGGCTCTGGCTGTACACCTGCACGGTCTCCTTACCGGGGACGGAGCCGGTGTTGGTGACGGTCACGCTCACCTCAAACTGATCCGTCTCCGGGTTGTACACGCCCTGCACATCGCTGTAAGCAAAGGTGGTGTAGCTCAGGCCAAAGCCGAAGGGGAAAGCCACGTCCGCCTTGTAGGCATACTGCCCGGCGTTGCCGGAGCCCATGACATAATCCTCGTAGCGGGTCTCATAGTACTTGTAGCCAACGTAGATACCCTCCTGATACACCATGTAGGTGCTGGCATTGGCGGGGATCAGGCCCTTCTCATAGCCCGCGTAGGTGGTGGGCACGAAGTTCGCCATCGCCGGGGAGGACAGGTTGTCGTTGAGGTAGGTGTCCGCCAGGGAGCCGGAGGGGTTCACGTCGCCGCAGAGGATCTCCGCCACGGCGTTGACGCCCGTGATGCCCACATCGCCGATCCACAGGCAGGCGTCGATGGCATATTCCGGGTTGCTGAGGAAGTCCACCTGCAGGGTGTTGGCGGAGTTGATCAGCACGATGATCTTCTCCACCTTGCCCTCGGCCTTCAGGGCCGCAATACCGGCCAGCATGTCCAGTTCCGCTTGGTCAAGGACCAGGTAGTTGCTCTCCTGGAATTCCATGTCCGAGCCCTCGCCGCCCACGCGGGAGAACACCACGATGGCCGCATCGCCGTACTGGACAACGGAATCCAGCACCTCATCGGTGTAGACGCTCCAGGGGGCTTCGGAAATGGCCGCAGGCGCCGGCAGCACGCCCGTGCCGCCCTTGCGCAGATATTTGCTGCCCGCGCCGCTGAGGTAGAAATCCCACAGCTGTCCGTTGACGGCAAAGCCTGCCTTTTCCAGGGCCGTGCGCAGGTTATCCGCCTTGGAGGCGTCGATATTGCCCGAGCCCGTACCGCCGTAGACCAGGTTCACCGAGGAGGTGGAGAAGCAGCTGATCGCGCTTCCCTTGGGCAGGGGCAGCGCGCCATTGTTCATCAGCAGCACCGCGCCCTCGGCCTCCACCTGCTGGCAGAGCGCATCGCCCCGCGCCGCCATCTCCTCCACGGTGGCAAAGTCCATGGTGAAGTACTGGGCATTGGGATCCTCGTCCACCACATTCCAGAAGGTGCCGCCGACAAAGGCCGCCAGGGTGTTGTCAAAGGTGCTCAGCAGCGCATGGCCGGCGACGGAGATAACCATCACCACAGCCAGCACGATGGCCAGAGTCTTCCACAGGGTGACATACTTGCGCTTCATGCGCTTGCAGGCCTTCTTCGCCTGCTTCTTCTCTACCTTCAGGTCGTTGCGTTCGCTCATACCGTCCTCACTCTCCGCGTTATTCGCGTGTATTATGTGTCCGCACCCGGCAGGGCATGCAAAAAACAGCCTGCGGAGCAGAACACGTTTGATTGACACCCTTGTACGCGATATGGAAATGAATTGTAAGGGGATTTCAAGGCTTGTCCCAACACATGAAAAGGCCGCTGCACCATTGCAATGCAGCGGCCCTGATTGTTATGCACCTTCTGCTGTCAGAGGTATGCCTTGAATGCCTGCAGCGTCGTCCGCACAATCTCACGCACAATCCGTGCCTGTTTGCCGTCGCATTCCTCCAGCATCCCGGCGATATCACGCACCACCGCATCCGGACACACCGGCGGCTGGTCATAAAGCAGCAGATCCGTCTGCACTTCCAGCGCCTCCGCCAGCTGCACAAACACAGGCAGACTCAGCTTCGTGTTTGCCGTCTCGATATGGCTCATATGCGTCATCGAAATGCCCACACGCTCGGCAAGCTGCTCCTGCGACAGCCCGCGGGCCTTGCGGAATTTGCGGATCCGCTGACCTATCTCGTAATAATCCATCATTTTCACCGCCCACACAATAAATATCCACTTGAATTGTACAGGCAGATGTGTTATTATGATATAAACCATGTAGGCTATTTTATGCCCATTTAGTTAATTTCTTTCAAAAGGAGCGTGAAGCTGTCATCCCAAACCGGAATCGGGTACAAAACCTCTGACGCACAGCTCCGAACCCAGCGACATCAAGCTCCGGTCACCCCGCATAACCAGCCAGACAATCATACAAAGGAGGATCACCATGACTAAAAACGAAAAGAAGCTCCGCAAATACCAGCGGAGGGCAAAGTATGCCATGTTCTGCTTCATCTGCTGCCTCATCATCATCGTACTTAACATCATCGTCCTCGTCAGCTCTCTCAACCAGTCTTCCCCTGTCAGCACCCTGCGTCGCAGCGGCCCGAACCCTGACACGGTCTTCAGCCTCATATTTGTTGGCATCTCTGCCCTGCTGTTCCTGATCATGCGCGGGTACAACAAAAAGAAGGCAGCACAGACAGAAGAAGCGATCGCCAATGAAAAGCGCGAGGCAGAAAAGGCGCCCCAGCATACCGTTGAGCCCGTCTCCCAGCCCGTCAGCGAGAAGGCACCTCCCCATGACCCGGACGTGATCCACTACATCGAAACCGGCCTGGGTTATCTGCGTGTATACCAGGAGTATTGCATCATCACCGCCAAGAAGAATGCCATGAACCTGCTGATCACCAACCGCTTCTTCAACGGTGAAAAGAAGTACTACTACGCCGATCTGACGACCGTGCAGTTCCGCGAGCCCGGCGGCATCACCGACGGCTATATCGAATTCGAGTACCCCGGCTCCCGCAGCGGCGCCAACGGCGGCGCATACAGCAGCGAGAACACCTTCCAGTTTGCATCCACTCACACCGCACAGATGCGGGAAGTCTACACCTTCATTGACAACCGTATCCGCGAGATCAAGAATGCCCAGCGCGCACCTGCCGCCCCCGCAGTCTCCTCCATGGACGAGCTGAAGAAGCTCAAGGAGCTGCTGGACATGGGCGCCATAACTCAGGAGGAATTCGACACGAAGAAGAAGCAGCTTCTCGGTCTGTGAGCCGCAACAGCATACCAAAAGGCCGCTGCACCATTGCGATGCAGCGGCCTTCCTATTTCATTTGGGATCAGCCCAGGGTCACGACGACCTCATGGACCGCGCCGTCGGCGAACACCGGCAGGACGTTGCCCTCGATGGCAGCGCCGTCCACGGTGACGGACTTCACGCCGCGGCAGACCTTGGCAGGGTTCTGGATGGTGACGTTGTAGGTCGCGCCGCGGAAACGGCGGGAGACCTTGTACTCGTCCCAGTCGTGGGGGATGCAGGGATCAATTTTGAGACCGAACCAGTCCGGCTTGACGCCCAGGATGTAGTTGCTGATGACGTAGAAGTTCCAGGCAGCGGTACCGGTCAGCCAGGAGTTCTTGGCCTGGCCGAAGTTCTTGGCGTCCTTGCCGGCGATCATCTGGGAGTAGACATAGGGCTCCATTTTGTGCTTGTCGCTGATCTCCTCGCGGTAGGCAGGGGCGATCTTCGAGTACAGCTGGAAGGCGCGGTCGCCATGACCCACGACGGTTTCCGCCGCGATGATCCAGGGGTTGTTGTGGCAGAAGATGCCGGCGTTCTCCTTGTATCCCGGAGGATAGGAGGACACCTCGCCCAGCTCCAGATGGTACTCCTTGTAGGCGGGCTGCAGCAGCACGATGCCGTGCTCGGTCTCCAGCCACTCCTCGACGGACTTCAGGGCCTTCTCGGCCTTGCCGTCCTCGACACCCACGCCGCCCATGATGCAGTAGCCCTGGGACTCGATGAAGATCTTGCCGTCATCGCACTCCTTGGAGCCGATCTTTTTGCCGAAGGCGTCGTAGGCGCGGACGAACCAGTCGCCGTCCCAACCGGCAGTCAGGATGACCTGACGCATGGCGTCGATCTCGGCCTGGCAGGCAGCAGCCTTCTCATCCATGCCCTTGATCTTCAGGATGGACACCAGCTCGGGGCCGATGGCCACGAACATACCGGCAATCAGCACGGATTCGGCCACGCGGTCATCGGGGGCGTTGGGGTTGGAGAAGGTCTGGAAGGACTCGCCGGGCGCGTCGGAGAAGCAGTTGAGGTTCAGGCAGTCGTTCCAGTCGGCGCGGCCGATCAGCGGCAGGCCGTGCGGGCCCTTGTTGTTGACGACGTGGTAGAAGCTGTTCTCCAGATGCTCCAGCAGGGTGCCGCAGTCAGCGGGGTTGCAGTCATAAGGGGTGGCCTCGTCCAGGATGCCGAAGTCACCGGTCTCCTTGATGTAGGCAGCGGTACCGGCAATCAGCCACAGCGGATCGTCATTGAAGCCGCCGCCGATGTCGTTGTTGCCCTTCTTGGTCAGGGGCTGGTACTGATGGTAGCAGCCGCCGTCACGGAACTGGGTGGCGGCGATGTCCAGGATGCGCTCACGGGCACGCTCGGGGATCTGGTGCACGAAGCCCAGCAGATCCTGGGAGGAATCGCGGAAGCCCATGCCGCGGCCCACGCCGCTCTCAAACATGGACGTGGAGCGGGACATGTTGAAGGTCACCATGCACTGGTAGGGGTTCCAGATGTTGACCATGCGGCCCAGCTTCTCGTCGGGGGTGGTGAGGGTGTAGGCGGAGAGCAGGTTGTCCCAGTGGGCCTTCAGCGCGTCGAAAGCATTTGCAATCTGCTCGTCGGTGGTCAGGGAAGCGATCATTTCCTTGGCGGGGGCCTTGTTGATGACGCCAGGGGCCACGAACTTCTGATCGACGGGCACCTCCACATAGCCCAGGACGAAGTTGTACTTCCTGCTCTCGCCGGGCAGCAGGGTGACCTTCACCTGATGGGCGGCCATGGGCTGCCAGCCGGAGGCCATGGAATTGCCCATCTCGCCGGTGATGACGGCCTGGGGCGCATCAAACCCGTTGTACAGGCCCAGGAAGGTCTCCATATCGGTGTCAAAGCCGGAGATGGGAGCGTTGACGGTGTAGAAGGCATAGTGGTTGCGGCGCTCGCGGTACTCGGTCTTGTGGTAGATCACGCCGTCCTCGACCTCAACCTCGCCGGTGGAGAAGTTGCGCTGGAAGTTCAGCATGTCGTCGGAGGCGTCCCACAGGCAGAACTCGACGAAGGAGGTCAGGGTGACGTCCTTCACCGCGTCGGACTCGTTGGTCAGGGTGATCTGGTGCACCTCGGCATTCACGCCCATGGGCACGAAGCTCAGCTGGCTGGCAACGAGGCCGTTCTTCTTGCCGGTGATGACGGTGTAGCCCATGCCGTGGCGGCAGGAGTAGCTGTCCAGCTCGGTCTTGACAGGCTTCCAGCCGGGATTCCACACGGTATCGCCATCCTTGACGTAGAAGTAGCGGCCGCCGTTGTCCACGGGCATGTTGTTGTAGCGGTAGCGGGTCACGCGGCGAAGGCGCGCATCGCGGTAGAAGCAGTAGCCGCCGGCAGTGTTGGAGATGATGCCGAAGAACTGCTCGCAGCCCAGGTAGTTGATCCACGGATAGGGTGTGCGGGGCGTGACGATGACGTACTCGCGAGCCTTATCATCAAAATGGCCGTACTTCATGATATATACCTCCTGCCGCAGACCACAGCTGCGGTCATTATTTCACGCCTTCATTATAGCATATCTCCCCATATAACGCAAACGGTTTCGCAAACTTTCGCAACGAATCCTGCTTTTCCGTCACGATGGCGCTCCTGAATGCCCCGTTGATGGCCGCAGCCCCATCGGAAATGTTTTCAGCAGCTGGCCGAAAGCATGTAAGCGCTCTCACAATGCAGGATTTCCGTTACTTCGCGACCGAAAAGCTTTCGCAAATCCCCATCCGGATCATTTTGCTATGGACATTCCGGGAGAAAAAGGGTATCATGGGAGTAGAAAACAACGGAGGATTATGACCATGAAACTGACCATCCTGGGCATGAACGGCCCCTTCCCTGCCGCCGGAGGCTGCACCTCCGGCTATCTCGTTACCACAGACGGCGCGGCGGTCGCCATCGACCTGGGCAGCGGCTGCCTGGGGCAGCTGTCCCGCTGCGCGGCGCCGGAGGGCCTGCATGCCCTCCTGCTCACCCACTGGCATTACGACCACTGCGCTGACGTCCTCCCCCTCATCTTCCGCCTGGAGGCCTGTGCGCAGCAGCCCCTGCACATCTACGCCCCGGCAGATGAAGGCAGCCTTGTCTGCAAAGCTGTGCAGAACTGCACGAAGATCATCCTGCACGACGTCGCTCCGCAAACCGAAATCCGAATTCCGAATTCCGAATTCCGAATTACCGTACACGCTGCCCGCCATCCCGTGCCCGCGCTGATGTACCGTATCGAATGCAGCGGAAAGGCCCTGTGCTACACCGGCGACACCAACACGGTGGACGGCCTTGCTGATTTCGCCCGCGGCGCTGACCTCCTGCTGGCGGACGGGCTTTTCCCGGCAGCCCTATGGGCCGAGGGCAAGCCCCACCTGTCTGCCGCCCATTGCGCACAGCTGGCTAAGGACGCAGGCGCAAAGCAGCTGGTCATCACCCACCTGAACCCCATGCTCGACCCGGAAACGCTGCTGAAGGAGGCCCGCGCCATCCGCATCGACAGCAAGCTGGCCCGCATGGGCGACACCTATGAAATCTGACCCCGGAGCGTTTTGTAAGCTATGGAAAGAAAAGAATTCCTGCAGCAGGTGAGCAGCGGCGCCGTCGCAGGCGCATACCTCTTTGAGGGCCCGGAGGAGAACCTGAAGGCCGAGGCGCTGGAGGCCCTGCGCGCCGCCATCCTCCCCGAGGGCCTGGAGGAGCTGAACGAGAGCATCATGGACGCCCCCGCCGCCGACGCCATCCGCGCTGCCTGCGAAACCATGCCCTTCATGGCCGACAAGCGCCTGGTCATCGTCCGTGACCAGCCAGGCCTCACGGGCCGCCAGGAGGCCGACGAAGCCCTGGTCGCCTACCTCCCCCATGTGCCGGACAGCTGCGTGCTGATCTTCCTGTGCGTCGGCAAGGCAGACGGCCGCAAAAAGCTGTACACGACCCTGAAGAAGCTCGGCCACATCGTTACCTTTGCCCCCATGACGGAGGACGAGGTGAACGCCTGGGTCGTCCGCGCCTTCCGGGAGCTTGGCAAGGGCTGCTCCGCCCAGACTGCCTCCCGCCTCATCTTCACCACCGGGCGCGACACCGCCCAGCTGCAGACGGAGATCGGCAAGCTGACCGCCTATACCGGCGACCGGGGCGAGGTCACCGACACGGACGTGGACGCGGTGGCCACCCGATCCCTGGAATGCACGGTGTTCAACATGGTGGACGCCGTCGTGGCCGGGCAGGAGGGCAAGGCCTTCGGCTACCTGCGCGATATGCTGATGAACGGCGAGGATCGCATCGGCATCCTGGCCATGCTCCTGCGGCAGTTCCGCCTGATGCAGCATGTGAAGATCATGCAGTACGAAAAGGTCGCCGTCCCGGCCATCCGGCAGAAGCTGGGCCTCCCCTCCTTCGCCGCCGACCGCATGCTGCGCCAGGCCGCGAATTACTCCGGCGGCGCCATCAAGCAGGCGGTCGATATCTGCCTCACCACCGAGTACATGGTCAAATCCGGCCAGATGAACATGGAGGGCTCGCTGGAAACGGCGATGCTGCAGATCTTCGCGCTCAGAAGGCGGTAAGGGTTTGCCAGGCTGGCGGGCCCGTTGCCATTGCAGATGCGGCTCTGTAAAATAGAGGTTCTTCACGTTTTCTTAGGGAATGACAAGCTATGTAAGGGGGAAGCCGCTTTCGCCCGCCGAAAGCGGCGCAAAGGCGCTTTTTCCTATTCGGGATGCGAACAGCGCATCACCCCCCGTCCCCCTCCTGCCCCCAAGGCGTTGGAAAGGCGGCTGCATATCGGGGCGGCGACGTTGCGGA
>JAFXDB010000218.1 GCA_017516305.1 Clostridia bacterium
GAAGCCATGAAGGGGAAGATGCGGCGTCTTTGCGGAGGGTTGCGCCCTCGTTCTTATTCATTCAAGCAACCCTCCGCAACGTCGCCGCCCCGATATGCAGCCGCCTTTCCGACGCCTTGGGGGCAGGAGGGGGACGGGGGGGGGGAAGCTCTGTTAGCTTTTCCAAATAGGAAAAAGCGCCTTTGCGCCGCTTTCGGCGGGCGAAAGCGGCTTCCTACTTGCGTTTCCGGTCAGTTCCTGAGAAAATGTAAATATGTGCGATAATGGGTTGTTGTCAAGAAAGCGTGAAGAAACTGATGAAAAACTCCCCGTCCAGGCCAGGACGGGGAGCGGTGATGCGGGGAGAGAACGCGGCTTACCGCTCGCCATTGCGCCCCCGGGCACGGTTGACGCGCTGCACGGGCCTTCCGATGCCGGGCTTGCCGGACTTGGCAGAGGGCTTGGGCTGAGCGGGTTTGGCGGTTCCTGCGGACGCGGTCTTGCTGCCTGCTGCCTGAAGCTTTCCGCCCTTGCCGATGACGATGGTCTGGCCGCCCTGGGGAATGGCGGGGCGCACGGACGGGACAGGGGCACGGTTCTCCGCGCCGGGGCCGAAGCGGGGCTTGGCCACGGGGACGGCCTTTTCTGCGGTCTTTGCTGTCTTTGCGGGCTTGACGGGCTTCCCGGCGGCTTTTTCGGGAGCCTTTGCGGGCTTCTGCGCGGCCTTTGCGGCAGCCTTGGGCTCAGGATTGTCGGGGCCCTTGCGGGGCTTGCGCTCCGGGGCGGCTTCGCCCGTGGAGGTCAGCTTCCTGGGCAGGGCGGCGGTGCGGCCCAGCTTGGCCAGGCGGGCGGCCTTGGCCAGCTGGCGGGCGGCCTCCTTCACATTGGGATCGGTGGGAGTGGTGATCTCCATCGGCCACTCGCTCTGCTTCACCGGCAGGCGCTTGCCGATGAGCTTCTCCACCTGCTCCAGCTGCTTCACCTCGTCGATGCAGCAGAAGGAGATGGCCGTGCCGTCGCGGCCTGCGCGGCCCGTGCGGCCGATGCGGTGGACATAGGCCTCCGGCTCCATGGGCATGTCGTAGTTGAAAACGTGGGAGAGGCCGGCGATGTCGATGCCGCGGGCAGCGATATCCGTGGCGACCAGCACGCGGCATTCGCCGGACTTGAAGCGGTTCAGGGCGTTCACGCGCTGGTTCTGGGACTTGTCACCATGGATGGCAACGGCGTCGATGCCCTCGCGCTTCATTTCGCGGACGATGCGGTCTGCGCCGTGCTTGGTGCGGCTGAAGACCAGTGCGTTTTCCACGTCCGATTCCCGCAGGAGCTTGGCCAGCAGGAACTTCTTGTTGGCCTTGTCCACATAGTAGAGGCTCTGGTCGATCTTCTTGACCGTGGAGGACACGGGATCGACCTTGACGGTCTCGGGGTCATGGAGCAGATCCATGGCCAGCTTCTCCACCTCCGGGGGCATGGTGGCGGAGAAGAGCAGGGTCTGGTGCTTGCCCGGGAGCTTGGCGGCGATGCGGCGTACGTCATGGATGAAGCCCATGTCCAGCATGCGGTCAGCCTCGTCCAGCACGAAGGTCTCCACCCAGTCCAGGCGGACATAGCCCTGGTTCATCAGGTCCCACAGGCGGCCGGGGCAGGCGACGACCGTGTCCGCACCCCGGTGGAGGGCGTCCACCTGGCTCTGCTGGTTCACGCCGCCGAAGATGACGCAGGGCACCGTGGGCAGGTTTTTGCCGTAGAGGACGAAGTTGTCGTAGATTTGCAGGGCCAGCTCGCGGGTGGGGGTCAGGATCAGCTGGCGGATGACGCGGGGCTGATTGCCCTTGACGGGCTTGTTCACCATCTGCTGGATCATCGGCAGGGCGAAGGCGGCGGTTTTGCCGGTGCCGGTCTGGGCGCAGCCGAGGACGTCACGGCCGGCGCTCACCAGCGGGATGGTCGCCCTCTGGATGGGCGTGGGAGTCTCATAGCCCGCAGCGCGGACGTTTTTGAGGATGGAGGGGATCAGGTTCAGCGTTTCAAAGCTCATGTTTCACAGTTTCCGTTTCTTGATCAGATAAATAGGCGCATATCACACCATTTTGCATTATAACATACTTTTCAATTTCACACAACGGGGCTGAAGGAAAGAATTCTAAACCGGATTGGATGGATTGACATCTGCCGCCTGCGCGCTTATTATATGGAGGAAAGACTATGATTCATTCATGGATGATTCACAGGGAGGCGGGAGAATATGATGATCCTCTGGGACTGGAACGGCACGCTGGTGGCCGATGTGCCCCATGTGGTGGCAATGAACAATATCGTGCTGGAGCAGTTCGGCTACCGGCACACCACCGAGGAGGAATACCGGGCGAAGTTCCGTCACCCGGTGCATGCGTACTATTATGACCTGGGCGTGACGCCGGAGGATTTCCCGAAGATCGCCAAGGTCTGGAACAAGGCCTATGTGGACGGCTTTGACTGCGTGCCCCTGGCCCCCGGCGTGGCCGACGTGGTGCGCCGCTTCCGTGACGCGGGCTTCCGCCAGGCGATCATCTCCGCCTCCCAGGTGGATCAGCTGCGCGCCCAGGTGAAGCACTTTCCGGAGCTGGACGGCATGTTTGACACGGTGCTGGGGCTGGACAATCAGCTGGCGGTCAGCAAGGTGCACCTGGCGCAGGAGTTCCTGAAGGAAACGGGCCTGACGGCGGAGGAATGCGTCTTTATCGGCGACACCACCCATGACGCGGAGACCGCTGCCGGCATCGGCTGCCGGTGCTTCCTTGTCAGGGGCGGGCACCAGGAGGAAAGCGTGCTGCA
This sequence comes from Clostridia bacterium, assembly GCA_017516305.1. Lineage (GTDB taxonomy): Bacteria > Bacillota > Clostridia > Christensenellales > Aristaeellaceae > UBA11524. The sequence goes on from JAFXDB010000218.1 coordinate 2,797, forward strand.
GACGGCGGAGAACGCTGCGGTGGTGGATTCCATCGGCGCGGTGCTGGATGCACTGGGGGTGTGAGGGATGCGTGAGCAGAAAACCTGGATGGACGACCTCCTGGAGCAGGTGGCCGCCGGAAAAATGCTGCCCCAGGACGCGCTGAATCAGTTCTTTCTGCACAAGCGGGAGGAAAGCGGCGCCACCCTGACCCAGGAGGATCACGCCTTCCTGACCGCTATGGATGCGGCGGAGACCGCGCAGGTGGTGGCCAAGTGGTGCGCCCGCCATGCGGCGGCGCTGCCGGGCGGGATTGCTGCCATGACTGCCATCAGCGCCGACCTGCGCCGGGCGAGCTTCTTCCATCCGGGCAGGAGGCCGCCGCTGGTCACCGGCCTTGACATGAACGGCAAGCGGGTGATGCTCTTTTCCCCCGCCGATACCGCATCGGATGCGGAATATGCCGAGGACTGCCTGCGGGTGGGCGGCAGCATCTCCGGCGCCTACGCGGATCCGGTGTTCCTGCCGGTGTTCATTTCGGCCCTGACCACGGCCTGCAGGGGCCATGGTCTGCCGGAGCCGGAATACACGAAGTGAGACGTGCACAGAAAACGTCAGAAAGGGGACTGCATGAGCGACAAGCAGAATATCCCGCCCACGCCGTCCACCGGTCTGACGGAGGAGCAGGCGGCGTCCCGCCCGAAGAACATCGTCACCGATGCAGCGGGCAAAACTGTCTGGCAGATCATTGCCGGGAACCTGTTCACGCCCTTCAACGGCCTGAATGCGGCGCTGGCTTTGTGCCTGGCGCTGGTGGGGTCGTGGCGGAACATGCTCTTTATGGGCGTGGTCATTTCCAACACCCTGATCGGCACCGTGCAGGAGCTGCGGGCCCGGGCGACCCTTCGCCGCCTGCGGCTGATGAATATGCCGGAGGCCCATGTCCTGCGCGGCGGCACGGAGCGCACGGTGAAGCCGGAGGAGCTGGTGCTGGGCGACCTGGTCATCCTGCGCGCGGGCGATCAGGTTCCGGCGGATGCGAAGATGGTGTCCGGTACGGGCACGGCGGACGAATCCCTCCTGACGGGGGAGAGCATCGGCGTTGCCAAGGCTGCCGGGGATATGCTGCTTTCGGGCAGCTACATCATGACGGGGCGCGTTGTCGCCCGGCTGACCTGCGTGGGCGACGATTCCTATGCTGCCCGCCTCACGCGGTCTGCCAGGGAGAACAAGCGGCCCAGATCCGCCCTGATGCTGGAGATGAACAAGCTGATCCGCCTGGTCAGCGCGATCCTGGTGCCGCTGGGGGTGCTGCTGTTCTGCCGTGAGTATTTTATTGACGACGTGGCCCTTGCTTCGGCGGTGCCCAGCGCGGTGGCGGCCATGGTGGGCATGATCCCCGAGGGGCTGATGCTGCTGACCAGCGTGGCCATGGCCGTGGGCGTGGTGAAGCTGGGGCGGCACGGGACGCTGGTGCAGGAGCTGTACGGTATTGAGACCCTGGCCCGGGCGGATGTGCTGTGCCTGGACAAGACAGGCACACTGACCACTGGGCGCATGCAGCTGCAGCAGCTGATCCCCCTGGGCGAGGGCGTGGATGAGAATGCCCTCCGGGCGGCGCTGAGCCGTTTTCTGGGGGCGATGGAGGACGCCTCTCCCACCCTGGACGCGCTTCGCGCAGCTGTTCCCGCCCAGGTGGAGGAGCCCGTCAGCAGCCTGCCCTTCTCTGCCGAACGCAAGCTGTCTGCGGCCACCTTTGCGGACGGAACGACCCTGCTGCTGGGCGCGCCCTCCTTTCTGCTGACGCAGGAGCAGCTGGCCCCCCATCAGGGGCGCATTGCCGCGTTGTCGGAGGCGGGCGGCCGTGTGCTGGCGCTGGCGGAGGCCCGTGCGCAGGGAGAAGCGGATGCTGCGGCAGAGTGCAGATTCCTGGGGCTCTGCGTCCTGTCGGATGAGCTGCGCCCCCATGTCCGGCAGACCTTGCAGTATTTCGCCCGGCAGGGGGTGACGCTGAAGGTCATCAGCGGTGATGATCCGCGAACGGCGGCCGCCATTGCCCGGCAGGCAGGGCTTGATATGACGGCGGCGCAGATCGTGGATGCCTCGGGGCTGACGGACGCCGCCCTTGCGGAAAAATGCGGGGAGGGCGTGGTCTTCGGGCGTGTGACCCCGGCGCAGAAGAAGCTCCTGGTGGAAGCGTTGGAGGCGCGGGGACATCATGTGGCCATGACCGGCGACGGCGTGAACGACATTCCGGCGCTCAAGGTGGCCAATTGCTCCATTGCCATGCCCGGCGGCGCTCAGGCAGCCCGTCAGGTGGCGCAGCTGTGCCTGCTGGAGGGCGATTTTGCCGCCCTGCCGCTGGTGGTGGGCGAGGGGCGCCGCGTGATGGGCAACATCACCCGGGCGGCTTCCCTTTTCCTGGTCAAAACGCTGTACTCCTTTGCGCTGGCGCTGCTGGTGCTGTTTCTGCCGGTTGCCTACCCCTTTCAGCCCATTCAGCTGACGCTGGTATCCACGCTGACCATTGGGCTTCCGTCCTTCTTCCTGGCGCTGGAGCCGAATCAGGCGCGGGTGCGGGGCGATTTCCTGCACACGGTGCTGCTGCGGGCGGTACCGGGCGCGGCAGCAGTGACGCTCTGCGCGCTGGCGGCGATGCTGTCCCATGCCTTCTTTGGTTGGACGGAGGCGGACTGCTCCACGTTGGCGACGCTTTCTGCCGGCGTGATGGGGCTGCTGATGCTGCTGACGGTCTGCTGGCCGCCGACACGGATGCGCGTGGCGCTGCTGGTGGCGATGACGGCGGCCTTCGTGGGAGCGGTGCTGCTCCTGGGCCGGGTTTTCTGCCTCTCGACGCTGACGGGGCCGGAGGGCATCGCCCTGCTGGTGCTGATTGCGGCGGCTGCGGGCGTGATGGCGCTGACGACCTTGCTCATGCGGCGGAAATGGCGGAAAAAATAAGGGTTCTTCACGGCTTCTTAGGGACTGCACATTTGTGTATGTTATCGCGTTTTCTCACAACTGACCGAACAGCATAAGTGGGAAGCCGCTTTCGCCCGCTGAAAGCGGCGCAAAGGCGCTTTTTCCTATCCGGAAATCGAACGGCGATTCCCCCCGTCCCCCTCCTGCCCCTGAGATGTCGGAAAGGCGGCTGCATATCGGGGCGGCGACTTTGCGGAGGGTTGCCTGAATGAATAAGAACGAGGGCGCAACCCTCCGCAAAGACGCCGCATCGTCCCCCTCATGGCTTCGATGCAGCCGCAAAGGCTGGGAAAAGAATAACTCCCTATACCATGTCGTATTCCCTGACTTTCTGTGATGAGTCAAAATAAGGCTTCCCGAACCTTGCGGTAGGGGAAGCCTTTTGCATTGGCGCAATGCCTTTATTCGGTGACGGTGAGGGGGACGGAATAGACCTTCTGGCCGTTGAAGTAGAGGGTCACGTCGTATTCGCCGGTGGGAATGCCGCCGTAATATTCCATCAGGAGGTCGAAGAAATTGTCCACGGGGATGAAGCCCCAGACGGGGATGGCGGACTTGCCGTGACGCAGCTCCAGGTTGCCGGAGAAGACCACGTCGGCGAAGTCGTTGGGAGCCTCGATGGCGATCTGGAAGGCGTAGGTGCGGGACTTGGCCAGCGTGGAGTAGGTCAGGCGCAGGTACAGGCCGTGCAGCGTCTCGTTCTCAGC
>JAFXDB010000219.1 GCA_017516305.1 Clostridia bacterium
CCGGCTGCTCGTCGTAGATGGAGCGCAGCATAGGCGAGAGCTTGAGGGCCTTTTCCAGCGTCATGCCCAGATCGAAGGGGACGGCCTTGGCGACTGCGTCGGTATCCTGATAGCTCATGCCCAGCACGCGGCCCACGTCGCGCACCACGCCCTTGGCGGCCATGGTGCCGAAGGTGATGATCTGGCTGACGTGATCCACGCCGTATTTGCGGGCCACATAGTCGATGACCTCCTGGCGGCGCTCGTAGCAGAAGTCCACGTCGATATCGGGCATGGACACGCGCTCCGGGTTCAGGAAGCGCTCGAACAGCAGCTGGTATTTGAGGGGATCCAGCATGGTGATGCCCAAAGAGTACGCCACGATGGAGCCTGCGCCGGAGCCGCGGCCCGGGCCGACCATGATGCCGTTCTGCTTGGCATAATTGATGAAGTCCCAGACGATGAGGAAGTAATCCACATAGCCCATGCCGGAAATGACACCCAGCTCGTAGGAGAGGCGGGTGTAGGGCTCGTCGCCGGGGAAATCGCCCTCGGGGGCCTTCGCGTCGGGATACAGGCGGCGGATGCCCGCAAGGCACAGGCGGGTGAGCATCTCCAGTGGGGTTTCGCCCGTCTCCACAGGGTAGGCGGGCAGGCGGGTCACGCCAAACTCGAATTCCACGTTGCAGCGTCCGGCAATGAGGGTGGTGTTGTCCACCGCGTCCGGGCAGGCGCGGAACAGCTGGCGCATCTCCTCCTCGGATTTGACGTAGAGCTGGCGGGTCTCCATCTTCATGCGGTGCTCATCTTCCAGGGTCTTGCCGGTCTGGATGCACATGAGCACTTCCTGGGCGTCGGCGTCCTTTTCCTCCAGATAGTGGCAGTCGTTGGTGGCCACCAGCTTCACGTCCATCTCTCGCGCCAGGGCGATGAGGCGGGGCAGCACCAGCTTCTCCTCGCGGATGCCGTGATCCATGATCTCAATGAAGAAATTCTCCTTGCCGAAGATGTCCTGCATTTCGCGGACGTAGGCGGCAGCTTCATCGTGCTGCTCGTCCAGCAGGAGCTTGGGCAAATCGCCGGACAGGCAGGCGGACAGGCAGATGAGGCCCTCGCTGTGCCGGCGGATAAGGTCATAGTCGATGCGGGGCTTGTAGTAATAGCCGGTGAGGAAGCCCTCGCTGACCAGGTGCATCAGGTTCTCGTAGCCCCGGTTGTTCTCGCACAGGAGGATGAGATGGCTGTATTCGCGCTGGGCGGTCGACTTGTCCGTGCGGTCGCGGCAGACGTAGACCTCGCAGCCGATCACGGGCTTGATCCCTTCGGCGCGCATGGCCTGATAAAAGTCAATGCAGCCATACATCACGCCGTGGTCGGTGATGGCGCACGAATCCATGCCCAGCGCCTTGACGCGCTGAACCAGCTTCGGGATGCGGCATGCACCGTCCAGCAGGGAATACTCGGTGTGCAGGTGGAGATGGGTGAAGGACATGGGAAACCTCCGGAGATAAATACGGGATTTGTTTGTTGTGCTGACATTATACCACAATTTGCGCGGGACGAACAGGGGAACGGCGGCGTTCCACGAAAAAAGTTCAGGTAGATGAAACATTATGCGGCGGATGTGCGTATATATGGTTGAAAGGAAAAGCAGAAGTTGTAACAAATGTCGCAGACCAGTTGACAGATGGAATGAAATGGGTTATATTGATATTGCAAAACGATAAAACTAAAGGAGGTATAACCGGATGAAGAATGTGAAGAAGCTGATGGCGCTGCTGATGGCGGTGCTGATGGCGCTGCCCCTGGCGGGCGCGGCGGAGGAAATGACCTCGCCCTTTGACCTGCTGTGGGCAGGAAGTGACTGGGGCTTCCTGGCGGACTGGGGAATCCTTACGGAGTGGGAGGCGGAGCGCCTGTCTGCTGACCGGGCTGCCGTGGAGGCCGGGCGGGAGATCGTCCGCACGGCAAGGGTGACCACCGGTGCACTGACCGGCGAGCCGGAAACCGACGCGGCTCTGGCGGAGCTGCTGGGCCGGATGACCATCGTCCTGCGCGAGCAGCGGAATGAGCTGGGCATGTCCGTGCTTGTGGACGGCGCGGAGCTGTTCAATGCGTCCGTGGGCGAACGTAGCGGCCTGTATGCCGTCGGGAGCAATCTGCTGCCCGGTGCGGTTTCGTTTACCGCAGATGACCTGAACCGCCTGCCCAACCGCATCGTCACCGCGTTGCAGGCCAATGGGCTGGTCAGCCGGGAGGAGGCCATGCGCTTCGGCATGATGACCGCATCCCCCGTAGGCATGACCAGCCTGCCCCTGATGCTGCTGACGGCGGACTATCCTGCCGCGGAAGACCTTGACCTCACCGCCTGGAATGCGGTGCTGGAGGATGTACAAAGCCGCATGGTGTATGCGCCCGTGACAGTGCAGCCCGCCGGGTGCGATGAGGCGGTGCAAGTGTGGACGCTGACTGTCACAGCGAAGGACGTGACGGATTTCGTCCGTGCCTTTTTCGTGACCCTGCGGGACAATGAGGAGCTGACCGACGCGGTGGCAGGCGCGCTGGGCTATGACCAGCTGATTGCGTCCTATGCGAACATGTATCACTATACGATGGGCACCTTCACGGAGGAGGTCGTCGAGCCCCTCCTGCGGGAGCTGGAGAGCGTGGACGAGCTGCTGCCGGTGGAAATCAACATTACAACCTATGTGAACGCCCAGGGCGAGACCGTCAGCATGCTGGTGGATGTGCTGGACGTGAGCTACCGCGACGCGGAGGTAAACGTGTATGCCCACCCGGAGACGAATCTTGATGACTTTGCAGATCTCTTCAGCATGCCCGCGGAGCCGGTGCAGGTGCAGCAGTTTATTTACAACCGCCTGACCGGCAGCGACGGCGTGACCCATGAGCTGCTTTTCGGTGACGAAGGGCCGGAGGTGTATGTGAGCTGTGTGCGCAGCGAGCACCCTGTCAGCCACGCTGTGAGCTATGCGCTGACCATGGGCGAAATTGGCCAAGATGGTGCGCGCAGGGTGGAATACAGCGTGTCGCTGGGTTGTAAGACGTTCTACTCCAGCATGGTGCCGTCGAAGGTGGTGACCTTTGACCTGAGCGCCCGCTGGCCCCTCTATGCATACGATGAGGGGGAGCTGCAGTTTGCTGAGCAGCACATGGAGCTCGTCATTGACATCGTGAAGGGCGGCGTGATCGAGCTGTATCCCCATGATGTTGCGACGATCCGCTGCCACGCCGACGCCTGGCAGGGCACGGAGGAAATGACGGATGTGAACTACTGCCTCAGCTTTGAGGTGGACGGCGATGACCTGACCGGCAAGGAGACCTACACCGCAGTGATCAGCGGCGAAACGATGCTGGAATACACCGCCGACATTGCCACCCGCACCCCGGAGGGCAGCGTCTTTGACGGCGATGTGGCCCGCCTGAACGATATGACCGACGAGCAGCTGGCTGCCTGGGTCGGCGCGGTGATCGATGCGGCGAAGAACTGGTATGCTGCGGAAAGCCAGGGCTGGCTGGGAGAAATGATCAGGCTTTCGGAAAGTGAACAGGCGGAGGAAACGGAAAGTCTGATTGAGTCGCCTGGTGTCTGGCAGTAAATTATTTACGGGGGAGGGGCGCGCGCCTCTCCCTTTTCCGTTCGCCTGCCAGGACACACCATGCCCCTTGACAGTCCGTCTGCCAATATGCTACAATGCCATCAATGTGAATCGTGAAGGAGGGCTGACCCGGATATGCGGATGTAAGCTGCTGCAAGTAACCCATCAGGGAGCATATGCGCCGTTTTGTGACGGCTTGTTTGCTGCGGCAGTCACACCCATATTCGCGTCAGGCTCTCCTTTTCGTGTGCCAAAAACCGAATTGCTGCCGTCTCCACTCCCTCAGTCAGCTTCGCTGACAGCTCCCTCGGAGAGGGAGCCAGATCAACAGGAGGCGATGATTATGCAAGTATCCATCCGTGACCTTTCTTTTACCTATGACGGCTCCTACACGCCGGTGTTCGAGCATGTGTCCTTCAATTTCGATACGTCCTGGCGGCTGGGGCTGATCGGCCGCAACGGCAAGGGCAAGACCACCCTGCTGCGGCTGCTGATGGGCGAAATGAAGCCCCAGGGCCGCATCGACATGCCCCTCACGCCGGTGTACTTCCCGTATCCGGTGGAGGATGATTCGGCCAATACCCGTGAGGTGATGCTGCAGGCGGCGCCGGATGCAGAGGAGTGGCAGCTGGTGTGCGAGCTGAACCAGCTGGATGTGGATGATTCCGTCCTGGACCGCCCCTTCTGCACCCTCTCCAAGGGCGAGCAGACCAAGGCGCTGCTGGCGGCGCTCTTTGCCCGGGAGGACGCCTACCCGCTCATCGACGAGCCGACGAACCATCTGGATACCCATGGCCGCCAGCTGGTGGCCGACTACCTGCGCCGCAAGGACGGTTTTCTGCTGGTCAGCCATGACCGCGCCTTCCTCAACCGCTGCATCGACCATGTGCTGTCCCTCAACCGCTCGGACGTCTGGGTCATGCAGGGCGGCTACGACACCTGGGAGGCCCGGCTCAATCAGCAGAACGAGTACGAGCAGGGCCGCAACGAGGTGCTGCGCCGGGATATCCGCCATCTGGAGGAATCCGCACGGCGCACAGCCGAATGGAGCAACAAGGTAGAGGCCAGCAAGATCGGCAGCCATACTTATGACCGGGGCGCGGTGGGCGCACAGGCTGCGGCGATGATGAAGAAATCAATGTCCACCCTGCGCCGCCGGGAACGCGCCATCGAGGAGAAGCGCAGCCTGCTGCATAATGTGGAAAAGGTGGGCGAGCTGAAGCTGACGGTGCTACAGCACCCCAAGGACGTGCTGATCTCCGTCGCCGAGGGGCGCGTGGCATACGATGGCCGCACGGTCTGCGATGGCATTTCCTTCACACTTCGGCGGGGCGAGCGCATTGCCCTGTCCGGCCCCAACGGCTGCGGCAAGTCCAGCGTTTTGAAGGCGCTGGTGGGCGTGGGCGGGAGCCTCACGGGGCAGATCAGCATCGCGCCGAACCTGGTTTGCTCTTATGTCCCCCAGCAGACGGACGACCTGCGCGGTTCCGTCAGCGACTTCATCCGCGAAAGCAGTGTGGATGAAACGTTGTTCAAGGCCATCCTGCGCAACATGGATTTCACCCGCGACCTTTTTGACCGGCCCATCCACCACATGAGCCAGGGGCAGAAGAAGAAGCTCCTGCTGGCCCGGAGCCTGTGCATCCCGGCCCACCTCTATGTCTGGGACGAGCCGATGAACTACATCGACGTCCTCTCCCGCGTGCAGCTGGAGGGGCTGCTGCTGGAATACGCGCCCACGCTCCTGCTGGTGGAGCATGACGCGGTGTTCCTGCATAGGGTGTGTACCCGCGTGATCAACCTGGGAGGCGGCGCATGAGCAGACTGTATATCGTCGAGGGGCTGCCATGTTCGGGCAAGAGCAGCACGGCGGCCTTCGTGGCTGAAACCCTGCGGCAGCGCGGACGGAAGGTCAGCATGGTGGACGAGGGCACGGGCGACCATCCGGCGGACTACGAGTTCCACGCCCTGGTGGACGGGCACATCGTCCCGCTGAACACTGTGCCGCAGCAGCAGCTGGCGGAGATGCTGCCATACAAGATTTACGATGGTCTTCCATGGGAAACGGAGGCCCCGCTGATGCTGGACAAGTGGCGGCAGTTCGTCCGGGAGGCCGATCCGGACACGGCGTATGTCTTCAACTGTGTGCTGCTGCAAAACCCCATGTGTGAAACGATGATGCGCTTCGGCATGACCGAGGAACAGTCCGCTGCCCACATCCGCGCCATTGTGGAAATCATTGCACCCATGGATCCGGTGGTGATCCGCCTGCATGTCGGCGACGTCGCCGGGCGGGTGAGTGAAGTTGCACAGCAGCGCCCCGGCTGGCTGGAGGCGGTCATCCCGTACCACACGGAGGGCGGCTACGGGCGTTCCATCGGCGCGGCGGGCTTTGAGGGGTACATTGCCTGCCTGCAGGAGAGGCAGCGGCGGGAGGAGCGCATCCTGTCCGCGCTGTCCCTGCGGGCGGTGACGCTCCGTGATGCGCACCGGGACTGGGCGGCGGCGCGGGAAAATCTGGCGGCGCAGATGAAGGGAGGCGTCTGATATGCAGGTGTTCTACATTGGCGGCTCGCCTTGCAGCGCTGCTATGTCAAGAATGTCCCTAACCGTTTTCGGGCTATCTTTTCCATGCGCGTCATGTTATCCTCATACACGAAGAAAGGAGGGGCTCTCATGAAATATGAAAATGCCAGGGACATTTTCCCGCCGGAGCTGCTCGCGCAGATTCAGCGCTATGTGTCCGGAAAGGCGATCTACATCCCCTCTGCGGGGCCCCGGAAATGGGGCGAGACCAGTGGCTACCGGCGCTACCTGCGCGACCGCAACCGGGATATCCGCCGGGAGTTTGCTGAAGGCCAGCCCATCGATGCGCTGGCGGATAGGTACTGCCTGTCGGTGGAGTCCATCAGGCGCATCGTGTACTCGAAAAAGGAGGATTTCATCATGGACTATGCCTGCACTTTGGCCAATGCCATCAAATGCGGAGAGCATGGTATGACGGAGGAATGGGTGCATGCCTATCTGCTGTCCGACGGGGACAACAAGCCCTTCTCTGACGGTCTGCGGCTGTTTGAACGCAGCTTTCACAAGCCGGTGAGCTTCCCGCTGCACCTGCTGACGCGCAACACCGGCCCGGAGCCGGAGATGCGCTGGCAGATCCATCCGGAGTGGTTCGAGAAGCATGTCAGCCGGCTGCTGGAGGCTGTCCGTGCCGGCGCTGATCTGCCGCCGCTGATCGTCCACTACTGGATCCCGGAGGGCAAGACCGACGGAGAATTCGAACTGAACGACGGCAACCACCGGCTGGAGGCCTTCAGCCGCATGGGCGTCGAGCGGTACCATGTCATCTTCTGGTGTACGGAAAAGCATGAGTACGAGCAGCTGTTGGAGCGGTATGGAATCCTGATGGCATAACTGCATGACAAAACGCGCCTCCCCTCTGAAGAAAGAAGGGGAGGCGCGCTTGTGTAGCATCACATCACGCCCCGCAGGAACCTTGCGGCCATTTCCGGCCACCGGGCGCACTCGGGGACGTTCTGCTCCGGGTAGACGCTGGTGAGCGGATTGGCCAGGGCCAGGCCGTGATTGCCGTGGGGGAAGATGTGAACCTCGGTCAGCACCTTGTGGCGGCGCAGGGCGGAGGCCATCATCAGGGTGTTTTCCACCGGCACGGCGGCGTCCTCGAAGGTGTGCCAGAGGAAGGCGGGCGGGGTTTGCCCGCTCACCAGCGCGTCCAGGGAATGCGCCTCGTGGGCGGCGGCGTCCTCCAGGCCCGTCAGGTTCCGGAAGCTGCCCCGGTGGGCGAATTTGCCGCCGGTGATGACCGGGTAGCACAGCACCATGGCGTTGGGGCGCACGGCCTGGCAGGAGTAGCCCAGGTCAGCCATGAGCGCCTCGTCGTGCCAGCGGACGCCCAGGTATCCCGCGGCATGCCCACCGGCGGAGAAGCCCATGACGGCGATGGCGTTCCCGTCCGCGGAGAAGTCCTCGGCGTGGGCGCGCACCCAGGCCACGGCGGAGGCCACATCCTGCAGGGCGGCCGGGTGCCGGTGGGGCGCAATGCGGTACCACACCACGAAGGCGTTGAAGCCCATGGCGGCAAATACGAGCGCGATGGGCTCTGCCTCGCGGTCGGACAGGTGCTCATAGCCGCCGCCGGGACAGATGACGACGCTGGGGCGCTTCACGCCCGGGGCCGTTTTGAGGGTGGGAATGTAGGCGTCCATGGGGCAATGGGGGAGCTGAATGCGCTGGTGATGCATCTTATCTCATCCTCCGTGGTGTCGTTGGGGTTCAGCGGAAGGGGTTCTCCATGGTGCCGTCGCCGGCAGTGAAGGTGTACTCCTCCAGGGACAGGGTGATGACCGGGCGGACGCCGGGGGTGACGCCGTCCTGCGGGATGCTGAGGCCGCTGCCGGTGGCCACGGGGTGCATGCCGTTTTCGAGGCTGTCGCGCAGCCAGTACAGGGCGCTGCCGTCCTCCGTGGCGACGCCCTGGGCCACGGCGTAGGGCGTGGCGGGGCTGTGCAGGTCGGTCAGGCTGGTCAGGTCAGCGGCGGAGGGCAGGGTCACGCCCGTCACGGCGGACTGCGCCTCCTGCGGGAGGGTCAGGTCGGTGGGGGTGGCAATGGGCGAGGCGTCAATGACCGACGTGCACAGCAGCGTCACCTCGGGGCCGCTGACGGCGATGACCTGCCACAGCAGCGCGCTCTCGATGCCGCTTTCCCCCGTGGGATACTGGCCCAGCATGACATAGGGCTGTCCGTCAGCGGCAGCCAGCACATCCATGTTGACGCCGTAGCGGGCGGTCAGGGCGGCGGCCAGCTGGGCGGATTCCTCGTCTCCCAGGGTCTCGCAGGCGGCGATGATGGCCCCGGCGGTTTCCAGCGTGGCGGCTTCTGCCTGCTGGGTCAGGTCTTCATAGAGCGCGTCGCGGCAGCGCTGGGCGCGGTCGGGGGCGTCCAGGACGTCTCCCAGGGCCAGGAATGCCTGCATGGCGGCGAGATGGTCGCCTGCCTCGCAGAGCTTGTCTGCGGCGGTGTAGGCAGCGCGGTTGAGGGCGCTGGTGCAGTTGGCGGCCAGGGCGGCGCTCTGCCCGTAGCCGTCCAGGGACAGGAACAGCTCGCGGGCGGCGGCATATTCGCCCTTGGACATGAGGGCGCGGCCCTCGCGCATGGCGGCCTCCGGGATGGCGGTGCGCAGCTCGTCGGCGGCCTCATGGGCGTTGCGGAAGGTGCCCAGCTGCTCATAGAGGGCCAGGGCGGTTTCCAGCTCGTCCGCCAGCTCCGCCTCCAGGGCGGCAATGTAGGTCAGGTACCGGCTGCTGCTCTTGAAGGGGTCGATGCTTTCCAGATTGGTGCGGGCCAGGGTGAGATCCCCGGCCTCCAGGGCGGCGATGCCTGCGGCGTAGAGGGCGTACTCGGCTGAGTCGCCGTACTCGCCCAGCTGGGCGAACAGCTCGGCGGCGTATTCCGCGTCGCCGCTGCCCAGGTAGAGCTGCGCGCGCTCGTAGTATTGCTGATTGCTGCGGTAGACGCAGGCCGTTGCGGTCATGGCGATGCAGAGCACGGCCAGCAGGGTCAAGGCTTTCTTCATCATGCACATCCTCCTGATGGGTTCCGTTGGCCGGAACGTTTCGCAGGTAGCATGCGCATGGCGGCGCTGGATTATTTGGCAGTCTTTGACGATTTTCGGATGACGGCGAGGATGCGGCGATTTCCCGTCCACATCCACAGCAGGGCGCAGAGCGCGATGTAGACGATCGCGCCCAGGGCGACCCGCAGCGCCAGCAGCTGCCAGCCATCCAGGTCAGCCCAGACGGTGGCGCGCACGCCCAGATACATGATCAGACCGATGGCGGAATAGGTCAGCGCATACCGCAGATACCGCAGGAAGGGCAGCTCTCTGTGCAGGAGGACGAACTGCACCACCGGCACGGCCAGCTCCGCTGCCATGGTGGCAACGACCGCGCCCTTCGCCCCGAAGAAGGGGATGAGCAGCGCGTTGAGCACGACATTCACCGCCGCGCCTGTCAGGACGGACTTGATGAAAATGTGGTCGCGCTTCTGCGGCAGCACCCACTGGGTGCGGATGACATTGGCAAAGCCGATGGTCAGGAGCGTAAAGGCCAGGAGCATCATCAGCAGGCCGGAATCCGCAAAGGCCTCGCCATAAAAGAGAACGGCGAACTCCGGCGCGATAGCGGCCAGGCCGAATCCCAGCGCGCAGACCATGCACATTACCAGCTCCATGGAGGCGTCGATGTGTTTTTTTACTTCGTCCATCAGGCCACGGGCGGTCATGTGGCTGATCTTGGGCAGCATGACCGTGCCGATGGCGGCGATGAAGCCTGCCAGGCACAGGATGATCTTCTCGGCGTTCTCGTACAGGCCCGTTTGATGCATGTCGGCCAGCGCGCCGATCATCACCTTGTCCATCTGCCGGTACACGCTGACCGCGATGACCGAGATGGAAAGGATGGCGCAGGGCTTGAGGTGCTGAAGCGCCTCCCTCCACGGCACGGGCGTGAATTTTACCTTGCCGCGCAGGGACAGGAAGCAGCTGCCGCAGCCCACGAGAGTCGAGAGCGACCAGGCAAAGGCGTAGATCCACAGATCCTCCGGCCCCTTGACGAAGACGAAGACGGCCAGCGCCGCCAGCAGCTTGGCCGCCGTGTTGCGCAGGGCGATGGGCCGGAACTGGTCAAGGCCCATCAGGCACCAGTCCACGTTGACCAGGCAGGAGATGCTGGCCAGCGTGAAGGCGAGCGCCAGGGGCTTCTCTGCCCCGGCCACGAAGGCGACATATCCGCACCAGACGAGCAGCGTCAACCCGGCCACCAGCAGCTGCATCTGCCAGACGCCGGAGAAGGTGCGGTTCAGTGCGTCACGGTCGTCCTTCGCCTGGGCGATGGCGCGGGGGCCGTAGTTCTCCAGGCCCAGCAGGCCCACCAGGCCGAAGGTGTAGCTGATGGCCCATGCGTACCCGTACAGGCCCACGCCCTCCGTACCCACCACGCGGGAAAGATAGGGCGCGGTGACCAGGGGCAGGAGCATCGAAAACAGGCGGTAGGCCATGTTGTAGAGGGTGTTTTTGCGGGTACTCATTCAAGCATTTCCCCAATATTGCGTATTTGAGTAGATGTTTCAGCCACAGATAAGGCAGTGGTATCCACCTTGACAGACTGCACCTTACCGTACAGTGGCAGATAGGACAAAGCGCGGTCAAGAACGCTTGCATCGCGCATGCCAACAGCGATATCCCGGCGAATCCGCTCCGTCAACGCTTCTGGCGAGGCGGTCAGGGACACACAGAGCACCTTCACACTCTCCAGCGGCAGCCGGGCCAGGATGTCATCGATGATCTGCTGCTGATGCATCACCCAGCAGAACACAATGTTTTCAAGTTCGCTGCACCGCAGGAAATTTCCCAGCGCGTGCGTGATGTTATCCAGCACCATGGCCTTGGTTTCGTCCGTAACGGTGAAGGGCTGCATCATCCAGCACCAGTCGCCGTCGAGAAATGCACAGCGCGGGAGGAGGTGCATCAGCTCACGGCTGACAGTGGTTTTACCCACGCCCATCGGGCCGCCAATCATATAGAGCGTTTTCATGAATTCTCCCTTCATAGGGAAAAGGCCGGGGTCTGCGCGGTGGCAAACTCCGACCCGGATAGATGGAATTAGTGCTTCAGCATGGACTCTTCCCAGCTGGCGAAGGGCTCGATGCCCATCAGGTCAACGATGGTGGGGGCAACGTTCGCCAGACCGAAGTGGGTGCCCTCCTTCAGCTCGTGACGCTCGGCGGGATCGTACACGATGAAGGGAACGGGGTTCAGGCTGTGGGCCGTGCGGGGGGCCACGCCGCCCTTCTTGTTCTTCTCCAGCATCTGGTCGGCATTGCCGTGGTCGGCGGTCACGCACAGGATCGCGCCAACCTCGTCCACGACCTTCTTGATGCGGGCCAGGCACAGATCGACGGTCTCCACGGCGATCTCGGTGGCCAGGCAGTTGCCGGTGTGGCCGACCATGTCGCCGTTGGGGAAGTTGCAGCGGATGAAGCCGTACTTGCCGCTCTGCAGGGCCGCGATGACCAGGTCGGTGACCTCGGTGGCCTTCATCCAGGGGCACTCGTCGAAGGAGCGCACGTCGGAGGGAACCTCCTCCCAGGTCTCCAGCTCCTCGGAGAACTTTTCGGAGCGGTTGCCGTTCCAGAAGTAGGTAACATGGCCGTATTTCTGGGTCTCGGAAACGGCGAACTCCTTGATGCCGGCCTCGCACAGAACCTCAGTCAGGGTATTCTGAATGACAGGGGGCTGCACCAGATAATTTTCGGGGATGTTCAGGTCGCCGTCGTATTGCAGCATACCGGCGAACTGCACGCCGGTGTAGCCGGGGCGGTCAAACTTGTCGAAGTCCTTCTTATCGAAAGCCAGAGAGATCTCCTGGGCGCGGTCGCCCCGGAAGTTGAAAAGGATCACACTGTCGCCGTTTTCGATCTTGGCCACGGGCTGACCGTTTCGCGCCACGACAAAGGCGGGCAGGTCCTGGTCGATGCAGCCGGTCTCGGCCCGATAGGTCTCGATGGCTGCGGCAGCGGAGGGAAAGTGCCGGCCCAGCGCCTGCACATGGGTGCGCCAGCCGGTTTCTACCATGCTCCAGTTGGCCTCATAGCGGTCCATGGTCACC
>JAFXDB010000220.1 GCA_017516305.1 Clostridia bacterium
CTCGTCGCGCAGGCTGTCCTCAATGGGCGCGGGCAGCACGCGGTGCAGGCTGGCCATGCCCTTGGAGCCGCCGTTGGCCAGGTACTTCTCCTTGAAGTCCAGGAACTCCTCGGCGGACAGCGGCATCTCGATGGGGCTGGCCTCCACCTCGTCATCATAGCCCAGAACGGAGCAGTTCAGCTCGATGGGCTTATCGAGGCCCTTCTCCACCAGCACGCGGCGGTCATACTCGAAAGCCAGCTCCAGGCTGTCGATCAGGCCCTCGCGGTCATTCGCGCGGGACACGCCGATGGAGGAGCCGAGGTTGGCGGGCTTGACGAACACGGGATAGCCCAGCGCGCTTTCCACCTTGTCCAGCACGGCCTCGCGGTTCTTCTCAAACATGCTGCGGGTAAACCAGCAGTCCGGCAGGCAGGGCAGCGTGCCCGCGCCGCGGAAGAACTGCTTCATCATGATTTTGTCCATGCCGATGGCGCTGCCGGCCACGCCCGTGGAGGTGTAGGGCAGATTGGCCAGCTCCAGCATGCCCTGCAGGGTGCCGTCCTCGCCGTTGAGGCCGTGCATCACGATGACGCACACGTCCAGGCGGGCCACCACCGCCTGGGTGGGATGGCCGAACAGGCCCTTACCGGGTCGGTTGGCAATCAGCGCGCCGGAGCCCGCCGTCACGTCCAGGGCCACCACCTCCACGCCCTTTGCGTCGGGGTTGAAGGGGGTGTAGGTCTTGATATTGCGCAGGGCGTCGCCGGTGTACCACACGCCCTGCTCGCTGATATACACAGGGATCACGTCGTACTTTTCGGTATCCACATGGTTCATCAGCTGTACCGCGCTGATGATGGCCACCTCGCGCTCGCAGGAGCGGGAGCCGAAAAGCACGCCAAGCTGGATCTTCTTGCCGTCCATAGATGTCTGCCTCCGTTATTATGATAAGATAAAATCAGTTCTCGGAATAGTTGTCGGGAAGGTCGTTCTCGAACAGGGCTACGTCGCCGGGGCGGCCGATCTGATGCAGGATACCCGCCGCCTCCTCCAGGGACGCGGTGACATAGGTGCACTCCTTCGGGAAGCCGCCGTCTGCCAGGCCCTGAGCAATGGGCGCGGTGTGCTTTTTGCCCACCAGGATCGCCACGTCCACACAATCCGCCATCATCAGGCCGAATTCGCGGTTGAAGACCGCCTCCTCCCCGCCTAATTCGACCATGCCGGGGGTGATGATGATGCGCCGGCCGGGGAAATCGCGCAGGACGCGCAGGGCAGCCCTGGCGCCGTTGGGGTTGGAGTTGAAGGCGTCGTCGATGATGGTGACGCCCTTGGAGGGGATCAGCTGCAGGCGGTGCTCCACCGGCTCGATGCGGCTGATGCCCCGGGCCACCTGGCGCAGGGTCATGCCCAGGTGCAGGCCGACCATGGCGGCCAGCAGCACGTTCTGAATGTTATGCTCGCCCAGCAGGCGGGTCGTGCAGGCGACGCTCTCCTCCCCCGCGTGGAGGGTGAAGGAGCTGCCCGCCGGGGACACGCTCACCTCCGACGCCCAGACCTTCGCCTCCCGGCCCCCGCGCAGGGAGCACAGGCGCTTCTGCTTCATGGTCTTGTCGTACAGCTCGCGGCAGATGGCGCCGTCATCCGGGAAGAAGCAGCAGCCCCCGTCGGGGATGGCGTCCATCAGCTCGTACTTGGTGTTCTTGATACGCTCGATGGTGCGGAAGGTGTCCAGGTGCTGAGGGCCGACGCTGGTCAGCACACCGTGATGCGGATGCACCAGGCGGCACAGCTCCTTGATGTCGCCGACGTGGCGCGCGCCCATTTCGGCGATGAACACCTGATGGGCCGGCATGAGCTTCTCGCGGATGATGCGGGTGACGCCCATGGGGGTATTGAAGCTGGAGGGAGTCGCCAGCACCTGGAACTTCTCCTCCAGGATGGTCTTCATGATGAACTTGACGCTGGTTTTCCCATAGGAGCCGGTAATGCCGATTTTGATCAGGTCAGGCCGGACGCGGAGCTTTTTCTGCGCATCCCGGAAGTACATCTCGCTCACCAGCTTTTCCACCGGCCAAGCGCACAGGCCGCCCAGGGCGATCCACACCGGCATCAGCAGCGGGAACAGGCCCAGCATGTAGAACCGGGGCTCCTCGCCGGGCAGGAGGAAGGCCAGCGCCGCAATGATCAGCGTAAAGACGACGACGCTGACAATGTACGTCCTCTTCACGCGCATGGTGACGACAAAGGGCTTCTTGGCCTTGCGCACCTGCAGGATGCCGCGGCACCACCAGCCGCCCAGCAGCGCCAGCGCGAACCCCGCCAGCACCAGCGGCAGGCGAAGCAGGTTCCCCTCGGCGAGGAAACGGTCGATGCTGCGGTGGATCAGCAGCAGGAGCGTGAGGTAAACGGTCATGATGACGCCGGGCAGCACCGCCTTTTTCCAATTGCGGCGGATGGTACGGAAATAGCCGGCAAACTGGTAGCTCTCCAGCTGAAAATAATGCATCAGGCTCCGGCTGGCCAGCAGGGACGCAGCGGCAATGCCAATGCAGATGATCCATGTCACGAGGGTATTCACAATCTCTTCCCCCTACTTTTTTCTCTCAGTTCGTTTCCACCAGGAAGCTGCGGGCGATGGCGTTGAAGCGGCCGATCTGCTCCAGATAAGCAAAGTGGGTGCCGCCCTGCAGGACGATCAGCGCGCTGTCGGGGATCTCCTTCTCCATCTTCTGGCCCATCCACAGGGGCGTTTCGGTATCGCCGCTACCCCAGACAAGGAGGGTGCTGTTCTTCACCTGCGCCAGCTTCTCCGCCTGGTCGTAGTTGACGACCTTCACGAAGGTCTTGCGCATTTCGGGGTCCAGGGCAGCGTAGTCCCTGGAGCCGTACTTCTGCACCAGGGCCTCCTGCCACTTGTCGGCCAGAGGCGCAAAAATCTTCGTTTTGCGCAGCATTTCGCAGACGGCCTTCAGGCGCTTGTAGGTCTTCGTGCGCTTGCTGGATTTGCCGGTGGACAGCGGCCTGATGCCCGCCGCGCCGGTGAGGATGATGCGCTCAAAGAGCGTTTCGTCCGCGCTGGCCAGCTCAATGGTCACCCGCCCGCCGAAGGAGTGGGCGATGACCGAGCAGGGCAGGAAATCCGTCCTCTTCAGCAATTCCAGCAGGCAGGCCGCAAATTCCGGCACCCCCCAGGGCTCCGGCGGACGTCCGCTATCGCCATGGCCGGGGAAGTCCACCAGCATCACCGTCATGTCCTTGCTCAGATGGTCAGCCACGGGCTGCATCAGCTTCGTGGAGCAGCCCCAGCCATGCAGCAGCACCACGCGCCTTGCGCCGCTGCCCATGACCTCATAATGCATATGCACGCCGGAAATCTGCATTTCCATACTGCGTCCTCCATGCTCATCACTCATTTTTATCATTCATGCGCCAGATGTAGCGGCACTTGACCGCGCTGATCTCCCACCGGCGCTGGATGCTGTGCGGCACCGCCACAATGCGCTCCAGCTCGCACCCCAGTCCCTCGATGGTTCTGCGGGAAGGAATGTTGTCCGGGTCGCAGGTGATGACCACCGATTCCTTGCCGTGGATGGCGATGAGGGGCCGCAGCAGCTCGCAGGCGCGCCGGGCATAGCGGTGGCCGCGGTAGGGCGGGTCGATATGGTAGCCGATGTGCCCGAAGTAGTATACGCAGGGGCTCTCGCCCACACGCAGGGAGATGCGGCCGATCTCATACCGCTGGCCGTGCAGGGTGATCATGTAGTCATAATTCTGCCCGAAGCCCATTTCCTCCTCGGGCGGATAGAGCCTGAGGGGAATCAGATCGATCACGCCGTCTGAAAAGTCAGGCTTGATTCTGCGAAACCACATATCTGCATTCCTTATTTCAGTTCCTGCACATGCACCTTGCCCAGCAGACGCATGAAGTCCTCGGAGACAATCAGCTGCGTCCCCTCCGTCATCACCGAGGCCGTGCCGGCGGCCGTACCGCAGCGAAAGGCCTCGCGCATCGTGCCGTACTTCGTCAGCCCATAGAGCAGACCGCCCACCAAAGCGTCCCCTGCGCCGACAGTGGAATGCACCTCCACGGGGATCTCCGGTGCATAATATGCGCCCTCTGCGCCCACATACATCGCGCCGTCCCGGCCCATGGAGACCACGACGTGCTGCGCGCCGGCGTCCACCAGCGACTGCGCGCCCCGGCGGA
>JAFXDB010000221.1 GCA_017516305.1 Clostridia bacterium
CGCGGAGGACACATCCACCGTGACATGTTTTTTGACAGGGGTGATGTAAATGGTAAGAGGATCGCTGGTCAACGCTTCCGCATGATCGTCCAGGCGGATCTCCCAGGGCGCGCCATTGCAGAAATTGTCGGAGATCATCCGCCCGTTCACGAAGGCATGGCCGATGTCGCCCACATACTCCACCCGCAGCAGCACCTGCTTGTGACCGCGCAGCGCCTCCTGCGGCACCCCAGCCGTGTAGCGTCCAAGCCCCACCTGACGCAGGGGAATCCGCAGCGGCTCCCGCCTTTGACCGAGGGAATGCAGCTTCCATGCGCCATCCTGCCATGTACGGAGATTAACGAGGCCGTCGTCGCTCTCGGCCCGGAGGATGTCGCCGTCCAGCACCAGAGGCTTGTCACACAGGTAAGCCCTGCCGCCCAGGAGGTAGAACTGATTGACCCCCTCCCTCTTCAGGGTGACGAGGGTCAGGCCGTCCATACGAAGAACTTCGCCGGGCTTCGGGGCATATTCCTGTCCGCTGATGCAGTAGACAGGCTTCATTCCGTCGGGCGCCAGGAAGAACCAGGTATTGCCGATCTGCGCCATGGGCATGGCCGTGGCCCAGTCCAGGCGGACGCTGCCCAGCATCACGCCAAAGGGCAGCACGGCATTCTCTCCTGCCGCCATGGAAAACCGGAAATCCACCGTCCCGGAGGGCAGCGCCAGTCGGACATGCTCATCCCTTCTGTCCAGCATGGCGATGTGATCCTGGAAGTTGTTGACGAACAGGAAGCCGCTGTCCCCGGTCACACGCACGCAGTACCGCAGCGGGGCCAGCTCCTCCGGACGCAGATCATACAGATGCTCAGGCAGCACCGTCTTCGCCTCCGCCAGCTCCTCCACGAAGGTCTGGCAGAACAGGTGCAGCGCCTTCAGCCGGCCGTAGCTCTCCCGCACCTGACCGAATTCCCCCAGGGCAGCCTGATAATCATAGCTGATCTTACTGACCTGTCCCTCGTTGAGATACGGCGTGCGCACGCCGGTGGGGTTGGTGCCGCCCTTGTACATGTAGTATCCAAGCATATTGCAGCCGCTGCCCAGCTTGGTGTTGGCCAGGGCGTCAATGGCCCGCATGTCCATCCGGAAGCGGTAGTTGTAGGAGCACATCATGCCGCCCATCATCTCGCAGCATGCATAGGGACGCGATTCCGGTGCGTAGGACGGCTCGAAGTTGTAGGTTCTGGGATTGGCGTTATTGTGGTTGTCCCGGTAGATATATTCCGGTGTTGCCGGATGCTCGCCGGTACGGTTGTAGAAGATCCACGGCTGATAGGAGTACCCGCCCCAGAGCGGCAGCGCTTCCTCCACCGGGGTAACCGCCCCGCCCCAGCTGGTTGTGGTGTAGAAGGGGGTCACAATGCCCTCCTCCTGCATGATTCTCTTCAGCGCCAGCATGTACCGCTCGCCGCTGCGTCCGCCGTTGACCCACTCGGAGGAAACCCCGGAGGTGATCTCCCAGGGCGCAGAGGAATGCTGATACTCATTCTCGATCTGCGTACCGATGATGCAGCCGCCCTGGCTGTAATAGAAGCCGTCCATCTGGCCATGCAGGGCGCGGAAATACTTCCTCGTCGCCTCCAGGAAGCCCGAGTTGTCCTCGCGCACCTCAAAGGGCTTGCCATAAAGCCAGTCCGGCAGACCGCCGTTGCGGAACTCGCCATGGCAGAACGGGCCGATGCGCATGATGACCATCATCCCATGCTTCTGGCATACGTCCAGGAACCGGCGGATGTCCCTGCAGCCATCAAAGCGGAAAACGCCCTCCTCCTCCTCATGGACGATCCAGAAGGCGTAGGTGCTGACAATGTTGACACCGCCCGCCTTCATTTTGAGGACGGCGTCCTCCCACTTGTCAGGGCTGACGCGGCAATAGTGCATCTCCCCGCTGACGCTGAAGAAGGGCTTGCCATTCATCTGCATGCAGTAGTTGGTGAAGCTGATTTCGCTGCCATCCGGAGCTGTGCCGGAAAAGCGTTCCCCCAGCTTCCATATTTTCTTTGGCGCAACGTGGCGCAGATCAAGCTCGTACATCTCCGTTCCTCCTGTTCCCGACCGCTGTGAAACCGGCAGCAAATGCTTTCCGCAGCTGGTTTGCGATGTATTTCTGATTCATTATAGCACATCATGCCGGAACACGCAAAGCAAAAACGACCGTTGTACGTCCCAAAGGCGTCATCATCTGCGCAGCACAGGCATCCGACGCAATTTTGTGCACTTTTCCGATGGATAACAAAGGATTTTTCCTCCTGCATGTTGTATATGTAAATCGAGAAAGCACTATTTCTGCCGCATTGTCCCCTGACTGCCCACCACGGAGGTGAGAGCATGACCATCCGCGAACGCCTTGAACAGGAGGAGGAGCAACGCCTGTCATCCCGCGCGTGCCTGTCCGTGCGCAGCGCCGGACGCGAGCGCCCGGCGGAGCCCTGCCCCATGCGCACCGATTTCCAACGCGACCGAGACCGCATCCTGCACAGCAAGGCTTTCCGCCGCCTGAAGTACAAGACGCAGGTCTTCCTGTCCCCGGAGGGCGATCATTACCGCACCCGCCTGACCCACACGCTGGAGGTGTCGCAGATCGCTCGGACCATCGCCCGGTGCCTACAGCTGAACGAGGATCTGACCGAGGCCATCGCCCTGGGACATGACCTGGGCCACACGCCCTTCGGCCATATCGGCGAGCGCGCCCTGGACGAACTGATGCCCGAGGGCTTCCGCCACAATGAGCAGAGCATGCGGGTGGTGGACGTGCTGGAGAACGACGGCCGGGGCCTGAACCTGACATACGAGGTTCGCCGCGGCATCCTGACCCACTCCGGCAGCATCTTCCCCGAGACGCTGGAGGCGGAATGCGTCCGCCGGGCCGACCGCATCGCCTACCTCAATCACGACCTGGACGATGCGCTGCGCGGCGGCGTGCTGCGGGAGTTTGAACTCCCGGCGGACTGCCTCAAGGCCCTGGGCGCCACCCATGGCGAGCGCATCAACCGCATGATTGCCGACATCGTTGACAACAGCCAGCAGGGCGACCGTCTGGCCATGTCCCCTGTGATGCAGAGCGCCATGGATGGCCTTCGGGACTTCATGTTTGAGCGCGTCTACCGCGACGAGTGGCGCGCCAAGGAGGAAAAGCGCTGCGAAGGAGTCATCCGTCAGCTATTTTCCTATTACAGCGAACACCCGGGCGAAATGCCGGAGGAATTCGTCCTCACCGGCTACCAGGAGGGCACCGCCCGCGCCGTTTGCGACTTTATTTCCTGCATGACGGATCGCTACGCCATCCGCATCTACCAGAAGCTCTTCGTCCCCTCGGGGTTCGCCCTGTTCTGATTTTTGCAGCTATTCCACCGCAGAATGCGAAAAGATGCACATTTTTGAAATATTCTCCCCTATGTGGTGCCATTTACAAGCAGGAAAAACGATATTCGCGGCGAATAAGGCAATTGTCTGTCTTTCATAGCTGTCATTTCGGAGGAAGGTGAGAAGGATTGGCAATGCGTTTTCCCCCCGCGTGGCTGGATGAGCTGCGCGCCCGGGCGGACATCGTACAGGTCGTCGGCCAGTACGTGCAGCTGAAAAAGAACGGGCGCAAGCACTGGGGTCTGTGCCCCTTCCACGGCGAGAAAACCGCGTCCTTCTCCGTTGACGGTGAAAGTCAGCTGTATTACTGCTTCGGCTGCAAGGCCGGGGGCAGCGTGATCCAGTTTGTGATGGACTACGAGCGCCTGGACTTCCAGGACGCCGTGAAGCACCTGGCTGACCAGCTGCACATGCCCCTGCCGCAGATGGAGACCGACCCGGATTACCAGCGCCGCCGCACCCAGCGCGAACGCCTGCTGGCCTGCAACAAGGAGGCGGCCCGGTACTTCCATCAGACCCTGTTCACCCCCGCAGGGCAGACTGCCCTGGACTACCTCAAGAAGCGCGGCCTGACGGACAATGTCATCCGCAAATTCGGCCTGGGCGTCGCACCCAATGGCTGGGACAACCTCACCCGTTACCTGCAGGAGAAGGGCTACACCGAAGAGGAGCTGCGGCTCGTGGGCCTGACGGTCATCAAGGAAGCCACTCCCGAAACCGAGGATTCCCCTGCCCGCCCCCGCCGCGCCTTCGACATGTTCCGCAACCGCGCCATCTTCCCCATCATCGACCAGTATGGCAACGTTCTCGCCTTTGGCGGACGAGCCCTGGGCGATGTGCAGCCCAAATACCTCAACACCTCCGATACGCCGGTGTTCAATAAGCGCCTGGGCGTGTATGCAGCCAATCTCCTGCGAAAGGAAAGACACCTGCAGCGCGTCGTGCTGGTGGAGGGGTATATGGACGTAGTGGCGCTGACGCAGTTCGGCGTCCCCGGCGTCTGCGCGACCCTGGGCACCGCCCTGACGCAGGAGCAGGCCAAGCTTCTCAAGCGCTTCGCTCCCGCCGTTTACCTCAGCTACGACGGCGACAGCGCCGGCCAGAACGCGATTCTGCGCGGCCTGGACATCCTGGAGGCGGAGGACATCACCGCCCGCGTGCTGGATTTCCCCGACGGATTGGATCCGGACGAATTCATCCGCCGCGACGGCAAGGACGCCTTCGACATGCTCCCTGCGCTGACGCCTGCCGCCTACCGTATGCGCCGCCTGCGCGCCAGCCACGACCTTTCCACCCAGGAGGGACGCACCGAGTATGCCCGTGCCTGCGCCGCCATCCTCAGCAAGCTGGACCCTCTGGAACGAGAAAACCATCTGCAGGAGCTGATGGTACAGACGGGCTTTGCGCGGGATGTGCTGCAGCAGCAGATCGGGCTGAACATCCCCGCCGCGCAATCCGTCGCACAGCCGCAGGTCGTTCCCACGCGCCTTCCGCCCCGCCGCCCCGCTTCCGCTCCACAGGAGGCCCGGGAGGAGGAGCTGCTCATCACGCTGATGAGCACCGGGCGCATTACCTTTGACCTGGCCAGCGCCGAGGATTTCAGCGACCCGCTGATGGCCGATCTGTATCAGGCGCTCCCCGAAGGCGCGTCCCCCGCGTCCCTGGTGGAGATGCAGCCTGACGAGGTCATCCGCGCCCGTGTCAGCCGGATTCTGCTGACCGAGCCCGCCGAGGACCGCGACCAGCTGATCCAGATGGCCCATGAATGTCTGAACCGTAACCGCAACCGTCGCCTGACGCAGGAGCTGCAGGACATCATGCGCAAGGTGACCAACCTTCAGGGTGTGGAAAAAGCCGCCGCCCTGGAGCGCGCCAAGCAGATCTCCCTGGAGCTGAAGAAGGTTCAGCCTGCCCGCTGAGTTCAACTCCGGTCAGCGCCGCTGCACCGGCTCGACCGTCTACCCTATGCCTGCCCCAACCGCTTATGGGGTGTACAGCCGCGCAGCATGCCAGCCGCGCCGGCCGAATGAGAAGGAGAGGATTCCATTTGACGCTTTCACCTGACGCCCGTCAAGCCAAGCTCAACGAACTGTATGAGTACGGCAAATCCAAGGGTACACTGACCTACAAGGAGATCATGGACCGCCTGATGGAGATGGACATGGATCCCGAGCAGCTTGACAAGGTGCTGGAAACGCTGGAAGCGCTGGGCGTGGAGGTCATCAACGAGAATGCCGCCGTCCCGAACCGTGAGGCTGCCGAGGAGCACGACGTCCGCGAGGATGTTGCCGACGTCTCCGTTCCCGAGGGCATCAGCATTGATGATCCCGTCCGCATGTACCTCAAGGAGATCGGCAAGGTTCCCCTGCTGAGCGCCGATGAGGAGATCGCCATTGCCAAGCAGCTGGAGAGCGGCACCCCCGAGGAGAAGGAGGAGGCCAAGCGCAAGCTGTCCGAGGCAAACCTGCGCCTGGTGGTTTCCATCGCCAAGCGTTATGTGGGCCGCGGCATGCTGTTCCTGGATCTGATCCAGGAGGGCAACCTGGGCCTGATCAAGGCGGTGGAGAAGTTCGATTACCGCAAGGGCTTCAAGTTCTCCACCTACGCGACCTGGTGGATTCGTCAGGCCATCACCCGCGCCATCGCAGACCAGGCCCGTACCATTCGCATCCCCGTGCATATGGTGGAGACCATCAACAAGCTTATCCGCGTCAGCCGTCAGCTCCTGCAGGAGTACGGCCGCGAGCCCTCTCCGGAGGAAATCGCCAAG
>JAFXDB010000222.1 GCA_017516305.1 Clostridia bacterium
AAAGACGCCGCATCTTCCCCTTCATGGCTTCGATGCAGCCGCAAAGGCTGGGAAGAGAATATCTCCCTATACCCTTTCGTATTCCCTAACTCTCCGTGAAGAGCCAAATAATCGCCCTCCCCGACGGAATTTCCGTTCCGGGGAGGGCGATTTGCATACAAGCATTATTTCCGTCAGGGGCTGCTTACTTCCCCTCGGCGATCAGGTTGCGGATATCCCCCACCACGCGCTCCATGCCGGAGTCGCGCTCCTTCATCTGCCCGGCGATCTTCTCGCACCCGTGCAGGACGGTGGTGTGGTCGCGGTTGCCGAACACCTGGCCGATCTGCGGCAGGGACAGGTTGGTCATCTCGCGCGTCAAGTACATGGCAATCTGACGGGGCACGGTGATCTCACGGCGACGGCTGTGGCTGACCAGATCCTGCATATTGATGGAGTAGTAATCCGCCACGGTCTGCATGATCAGCTGCGGGGTGACTTCCTTGCGGGCCTGGGTGACAAACAGGTCGCGTAGGGCCTCTCCCACCAGCTGCACCGTCAGGGGCTTCTGGGTCAGGTTGGCGTAGGCCACCAGGCGCGTCAGGCTGCCCTCCAGCTCGCGGATGTTGGTGTCGATGTGGGTGGCGATGTTCTCCAGCACGCCGTCCTCCACCTCGATCCCCTCGTTCTCCGCCTTGCGGCGCAGGATGGCGATGCGGGTCTCCACATCCGGCTTCTTCACGTCTGCCAGCAGACCGCCGCCAAAGCGGCTGCGCAGACGCTCCTCCAGGCGCGCGATCTCGTGCGGCGGCCGGTCGGAGGTGAGGATGATCTGCTTGCCCGCCGTGTGCAGGGTGTTGAAGGTATGGAAGAACTCCTCCTGGGTGGACTCCTTGCCGGCGATGAACTGGATATCGTCCACCATCAGCACATCCGCGTTGCGGAAGCGGTTGCGGAACTGGATGGTGCGGTTGTTCTGGATGGCGCGGATCAGCTCGTTGGTGAAGTATTCGCCGGTGATATACAGGATGCGCTTGCCCGGGTCCTTGGCCAGGATGAACTGACCGATGGCATGCATCAGGTGCGTCTTGCCCAGGCCCACGCCGCCGTAGATGAACAGGGGGTTGAAGGCCGTGGCCGGGTTGTCCGCCACCGCCAGGCACGCCGCGTGGACAAACTGATTGCTGCTGCCCACCACGAAGGTATCGAAGGTATACTTGGGGTTGAGGGCGATGGAAGCGCTCTCCAGGCTGCCGTCCTCGTCCGCGGCGGAGAAGGCGGCCCGGGCGTGGTGCTGCGCGCGCTCGCGCAGCTCCGCAGCCGTCAGCACCTCCACCGTCATGCGGCGCCCCGCAGCATGGCTCACCGCCTCGGTGATGCGGGCATGGTGCATGGTCAGCAGCTGGTCGCGCATGTTCTCCATCGTCACGCGCATCACCAGGGTATCGCCATCCAGCTCCATTGCCGTCAGATTATTGGCAATCAGAGCCTTGAAGACCACCGGATTCATCTCCGATTCAAGCCGGGCACATGCCCGCGACCAGATCTCCTTCACATCCATCATGATAATTCCTTTCGCCGTATCTTTCGTGGGGACGCTGCCGTCCGCACCGACCCGACAGCGGGTCAAAAAAGCGTGCGACATCTTTTCTTACGCCGCCCGCCTGTGGATAACTCATTTGCATGCTGTATCATAGCACAAACTCCGCGTGCAGGTCAAGCATTCCCCAAAGGGTTTTCGAGCGCTTTCCCCAAAGATTTTCTCGCCTCTCCCGCGCACATTTTGTGTCCGCCGCCCGCCGTCACCACAACCAATGCAGGACGCGCTGCATAAATGTGTGCATAAACGTCCCCCGGCATGCATTTCTTTGGGGAGAAAACGCCGAAAAAAGAGAAAAAAAGCAAGCAGCAGGGATTGCCCCTGTCCGCGTCGAATGAGAAAAGGGACATGATCACCCGGGGAGGTACGAAGGATGGCATACCGCATCGAAGCTCAGGATGTATTGCAGACGCTGGCGCCCGTGCTGGGAACGCGCTTTGTGCGCGGTACGGGACTGGACGAGCAGGCGGCCCATGTGCTGCGCGGGTATCAGCCCCGGCGGGAGCCCTTCGACCGGCTCGTTGCCCGGCTGAAGGATTGCGTTTTTGCCTGCGTGTATGCGCAGCTGGGAAGCGCAATGCTCCTGCAGCTGGAGGACGGCCGGGTGCGCCGCATCATGCTGGCGGACGTGGAATACATGGCCGACCTCCTCAGCGGGCTGGCGCTGCTGGCCCTCCCCAGCGGTGAAATCACCATGGAGCAGCTGCGGCAGATGGCCATGTGCGGCGGCTCCCTGGGAGCGATGCATGCCCTGTACCGCCGCTACGGCGATTCCCTGCCGGACATGGAGCTGCAGACCATCGCCCGGATCCTGCGGGAGAACGGCGTCATCGCCTGACAAGCCCATATTGATGAAAGGACCGACCCATGAAGAAGCTGATCCCCCTGACCGCCCTGCTGATGGCGCTGCTGCTGATGATGCTGCCCTGCGCCGCCGCGGCGGAAACCATCGTCACCTCCTTTTTTCCCATTTATCTCTTCACCCTCAACCTCACCAACGGCCTGGAGGGCGTGGAGGTCGTGTGCCTCACCCCGCCCAGCGCCGGCTGCCTGCATGATTACCAGCTGCAAACGGGCGACATGAAGCGCCTGGCCCGGGCGGATGTATTCCTCATCAACGGCGCAGGCATGGAAAGCTACCTTTCCGGCGTGTTCGAGGCCTTCCCCGACCTGCCGGTGGTGGACGCCTCTGTGGGCGTTCCCCTGCTGGAAAGCTGCGTGGAGCATGACCATGACCACGACCATGACCACGACGAAGCAGCAGCGTCTGAAGCCGCAGAGGAGGACGGCCATGAGGGCCACCACCACGAAATGAACGCCCACATCTGGCTGGACGTCTCCAATGCCGTCATCATGGTGACCAACCTGGCAGACGGCCTGATAGCGCAGCTGCCCCGCCACGCCGAAGCCATCGCCGCCAACCGCGACGCCTATATCGCCCGCCTCACCGCCCTGGACGCGGAAATAAAGACCGCCCTGGCTCCCATCGACCACGCGGACGTCATCACCTTCCACGAGGCCTTCCCCTACTTCGCCGAGGCCTACGGGTTGCACGTGGCTGCCGTCCTCAACCATGAGCCGGAGGACGCCCTCTCCCCCCGCACGCTGGCCAGCCTGTGCGAAACGGTCGGGCACCTGGGCAATCCGCCCCTGTTCATCGAGCCCCAGTACGATGACGCCGCCGCCCGCACCGTCTCCCGCGAAACCGGCGCGCCCGTCCACACCCTCGATCCCATCGTCACCGGGCCGGAGGACGTGCCGCTGACGTACTACGAGGACGTGATGCGCGCCAATGTACAGGTGCTGCTGGAGGCGCTGGGGCACTGAACCCGACACTCCGCCAACGCCCCCGCGCTTCTGCAAGGAGCGCAGCACCAGGTCATCCCGACCAAAAGGCTCGCCCTTGGGGAGAGCTGTCACCGCAGGTGACTGAGAGGGCCTCTCCCGCCAGTACGCCCTTGCCACATCAGGGCGGGCGACCAATGGTCGCCCCTACGGCGGTACCTCCACAGACAGTCCCCGCCTAAGGGAAACCAACACCCAGGCATCCCGCTTGCGGGATGGCTGAGGGAGTCCCCCCGGACGCAATCACAGCGTCCGGTTTTTTCTTGCCATCCCGACCCATCCGCGCTATAATAAACCTAACTTCCCACAAACCCAATTCATAATTCCTAATTCATAATTCCAAATTTCCACAAAGGAGGCTCCTATGGACAAGTCCTTCCACTATGGCAACCGTCAGCGGCTCTACGCCGAAATGAAGCCGGCATCCCTGCTTATCATGTTCTCCGGTGAGGACATCCGCAAGACCAATGACGAGTACTGGCCCTTCTTCACCGACCGCAGCTTTTACTATCTTACCGGCCTGGACAGCCGCGATTTCGCGCTCCTGGCCGTGAAGGACGGCTCCGGCGCGGTGTCAGAACGGGTGTACATCCTTCCGCCCGACCCTATGGCCGAGCGTTGGACGGGCCGCCGCATCAAGCCTGCCGAAGCCGAGGCCCTCTCCGGCATCGGCGATGTGCGCTTCGTTGACCGCTTTGAGGACGACCTGCACGCCCTGCTGGCCGGGGGCCACTACTCCGCCGGAACCAGCGAATTCGGGCACATCTACCTCGATCTCTTCCGCGTCTCTCCCCGGGACATCGACCGCCCGGCCCATAAGCTCCTCAAGCGCATCCAGTCCGACTCCCCCTTCCTGCAGGTGGAAAACGCCAACGCCATCCTGCGCCGCCTGCGCCTGATCAAGCAGCCCTGCGAGATCGCCGCCATCCGCCAGGCAGAGATCGTGACCGGCGAGGGCATTCTCGCCATGATGAAGGCATCAAAGCCGGGGATGTACGAATATCAGTATAAGGCCGAGTTCGACTACGCCCTGAGCCAGCATAGCCCCTGCGGCCCGGGCTTCCCGTCCATCATCAGCGCGGGGCAGAACAACTTCTGCATCCACTACTACAGCTACACCGGCCAGGCCCATGACGGCGACATGATCCTCAATGACGTGGGTGCACAGCACGATTCCCTCATGACCGACGTCAGCCGCGGCTTCCCCTGTAATGGCCGCTTCAACGACAGGCAGAAGCTGCTGTACAACTGCGCCCTGCAGACCAGCAACCACCTGTTCAGCATCATCAAGCCCGGCTATTCGATGGCCGATGTGGACGGCGAGATCCGCCGCTACAACGCACAGCTGCTCGTGGACGCGGGCGTACTGGACAAGGTGGAAAACGTGGGCAGATACATGTGGCACGGCGGCGCGCACCACGTGGGCTACGACGTGCATGACGTGGTCGCCCGCCCGGAGGCGGTGGCCCCGGGCATGGTCTTCTGCGTGGACGTGGGCATCTACCACGAGGAGTGGGGCATCGGCTTCCGGCTGGAGGACAACTGCCTGGTGACGGAGGACGGCTGCGAGAACCTGTCGGCGGCCATTCCGCGGACGGTGGAGGATATTGAGGCGGTCATGCGGAAGTAACCATGGCCCTGCAAGGGAAACCCGTGCCGCAGCAGGGCGGGCGAGCCAGGCTCGCCCCTACGGCGATATGTGCGTCGGCGTTCTCCTTTGCCGGAGGCGGTGATGGGGCTGCAGCTAAAAGGTCCCTCCTGAGGGAGCTGGCAGCCGCTTGCGGCTGACTGAGGGAGTTCCCCTTGAGGGGAAGCTGTCAGCGCCTGCGCTGACTGATGAGGTGTCCCCCGCAAAATTTGCTCAATACAAGCGCATAATTTGCATTGACGAAACCCCGTAAAGGTTGTATACTAATGACAGATAATGTCCCAATCTGGACATTCCGAGGTCGGGCCGCAGCCCGGCTAACGTAAGGAGGTAATTTGATATGCAGAACATTCCTGTTGTCAAGCTGGGCCTTGTGGCCGTGTCCCGCGACTGCTTCCCCATCACCCTGAGCGAGAAGCGCCGCGCCGCCATCGCCGAGAAGTGCGGCCAGAAGAACCTGGAGATCGTGGAGATCAAGACCACCGTTGAGAACGAGAAGGACATGCTGGGGGCCGTTGAGGAGCTCAAGGCCAACGAGTGCAACGCCTGCGTCGTGTTCCTGGGCAACTTCGGCCCCGAGACCCCCGAGACCCTGATCGCCAAGTACTTCGACGGCCCCTGCATGTTCGTTGCGGCTGCCGAGGGTGACGGCGACATGATCAACGGCCGCGGCGACGCCTACTGCGGCATGCTGAACTGCTCCTACAACCTGGGCATGCGCCACCTGAAGGGCTACATCCCCGAGTACCCCGTGGGCACCGCTGACGAGCTGGCCGACAAGATCGCCGAGTTCGTGCCGATCGCCCGCGCCATCATCGGCGTGAAGAACCTGAAGGTCATCACATTCGGCCCCCGTCCCCAGGACTTCTTCGCCTGCAACGCCCCCATCAAGGGCCTGTACGAGCTGGGCATCGAGATCGAGGAGAACTCCGAGCTGGATCTGCTGGTCTCCTACCGCGAGCACAAGGGCGATCCCCG
>JAFXDB010000223.1 GCA_017516305.1 Clostridia bacterium
CCGTCCAGTTCCGCTGACTTGCCGCTACTGTGCGGATACTATCCCTACAGTCGCTGCGACTTGCTGATACTGTGTGGAGTCTCTCTATATTGTCAGAGGGAGTGGAGGTGTGGGGTAGGCGTGCGGGTATTTGACGGTTACCCTCCCTGCCGTGCAGAAGATTATGCAGCGGGTTGATCTGCTGAGGGGCGTGGCTCCAACATTTCATTTACCCATGCATAGTAAATCCGCAGCAGCTTTGCCGCACCTACAACCATATACACGCAAAAATGCTTGCCTTCAGCCCGTTTTCAATCTATGAGAGGAAATACAGGATCCTCTGTATTGGACAACTGCAATGAGATGCTACAGATCTGAAACAACGTTCTGCGCAATAGCGGCGATCCTCGTTTGGATACAATGAGGAGCAGATGACAGTTTGCGCGTACGAGCGTGAAAGTTCAAGTGGTGCATCGTCATACTGATCATCCTCATTGTAGCTTAGGCAATGGGAGGCTTACAACGCTTTGGAAACGCTGTTTGAGCCCCCTTAACAATTGTAGCAAGTGGTGCATGTGAGCACTCAACGCTCTCCATGCAACTTGTTGGGGCAACATCCCCAAACCCCTTTGGAGCATGATGGAATCATGCAGCTGTGTTGCTTCGGTTCCCTCGCAACGGTTAATGGATCGCACAGAATTGCTTCGGAAATATCCCTTCAGTCCACCTCCAAATGTTTCGAAGTTGGTAGATTCCTTCTCGGTAAGTTTTAACAGTGCTGACAAATCACTGCTATTAAGAAAATATTAAGTGAATTTGGGATGCTTCCCCCAAAATTTGCGCACTGTTGTATGTTACATGATTGTGCCACCTCTCCGCTGTCAAAAAGAAAAGACACAGAAGCACAAATGCATTGTTTTACACCCCTAAATGTATATGCAAGAGTAGTGGTTAGAATGTTTTGTACTGCCGCCTCACACCCTCAATCCACTGATACTATGCTCCTTTAATCTATGCACTTGCTCTTCTTGCAGCACACTACGACTGGAATCAGGCAGTTCAGTTCCTCGGAGATCAGCTCCTGTAAAATCACTTTCGTCAAGCAAAGCGTCGATTAAGCACGCATAGTGCATATCTGCATTTGTCAGGTCAGAACGGAAAATCGTTGCACCAGTAAAATCAACACCACAAAGAATAGAATTCGCAAGTTTGGCGTTACTCAGATCTGAGTGCTGGAAGCCTATATATCGCAAGTCTAAATTAGCCAGATTGACACCGCTAAAGTTACTCTGGCTTCCCATTGTTAACATGTGGTCGCTACTTAACGTTACTGGAACTTGAGAAAACACCGACTTGAATATGTAGGGGAGCATCCCATTGCTGTTGACTATATCTACATTGTTCCACCAGTTAATTAGTTCTCCAGTCTGTAGATATGGCTGGTAAGCATGTCGATATATCTGTGCAGTACAGGTAACAATGTTGATAATCTCTTGGATAGGATTTGAACTACACATTTTACCATATGCGCTGCCATCAGAAAGTAGCATTTCGAATATTTGTGGTAAGAGGCGGTGCTTATATTCAAGGGATGAAAAATCTTGAGCACTCATCTCCTTATTGTTTATACAGTGAAGAAGGAAAAATTGCATTACAGTAGTTTCAAATGTGCCGTAGCGAAATAGCGAAACTAATCGAGATACTATTTGGGGAAAATCAACGTTCTTTTGTTTTATATGGAGATACAGCTTATTCATTTCATGAAGAATCTTCTCAGACAAGAAGAAATCGCGAATATTGTTGTGATAAAACTCAACAACTCCTTGTTCTGTGCTGGTTTTCCAATAACTACACAAACCATAGCACCTTTGAACAAGTTCCTTCAATTCTGTACCCGATAGAGTATCTTGCTCATTAATGAGTTCTTTAACAATATCCTGTATTTCATTCGATGTTAGATACAGTTTGCTATTGCCAGAGCAATACATATGATACGATATCTCTTGATTTATTCTAAAAAGTATATCTCGATGTTTTCTTATATTATGTGCATATTCCCGATTCCTATTTGGGAACATAACATTATACTCAGCTTCACTTATCTCATTATAGAAAATCTGATAATACAGGCACCAAATGTTTTGTAGTGCATTTTTATCAATCTTCCTGGATACTATCATATAGAGGGTCATAGGTGTATCACATACACCTGAAGCCTCACTGTCATCAATCGTTTCGATGAATTCATTGATCTCTTCATCAATCGGCTGACCACACTTATTCGGACTCGTATAACGCATAAGCCATTCGTGTCGTTGCTCACAGTCAAAATGGTGCAGCATAATATATCTGTGAGAAACGTTAATTCGTCCTACTTGTATATACCTGGGACGTGTTGTGATAATGAACTTGTATGAGTGAAATCTTTTCCTCACAAATTCATAAATCAACTCTTCGTAATCGGATATACCCTCAAGCATGCACAGTTCATCAAAACCATCTAATATAACCAGTGCCTTGGGGAACGCATTTTCAAGTTCATCTAGTGTAGGTACATGCATATAATCTAGAATCGCCGGAACAAGGCTCTTATTCTCGCGTATTATTCTTTTATTCAAATCTCTAAGACGAATAGTAATTAGGCTTCTATCTCCAAGTAGATTTTGGGCAATAGAATCTTGTAGTGCAACATGGTAGTTTATCCAGCCGGTTAAACTGCTTTTTCCACTACCAGCATCTCCTTCAATAAACAAAATCAACTCTTTATCTTGTTGTATAAAACGCTCAAGTCTTTGGGGTAAATCATTTTTCCTTTCATTCCAACTTGTGTTTTCAGCCTCAGCATATTTCTGCATTACAAACAAATTAGCAAGAGTAACATGCATATCACTGTGCTTATCATGTAAAAACAGAACTTCACGAAAACTATCCGAGTACGTTTTATTTGCAGTAAAAATGTCACACTTTGCTTTTTCGGTTATGATTTTGAGTCTATTTCGAATTTCATTTAACATCTGATTATTATCTAGGATTCGATGAAAAATAAGTTGTTCTCCGTAGCTAATTCTTTTGAGGAGTAGATTTTCATAGCGTTCAAGAAACCGGATGAGAATATCCCTGATTTCTTTCTTGTAAGGACGAAGATCAGTGTTCTTGCTAAAGAAGCTTTCAACAAACTTGTCTTTCTGCTCCGATGTGAACAAAGAGCTAGGGGTTACTTCTTTTTTGATACTGTGAATGTATGATTCCAATTCCATTGCCGCTTTATCATATTCCTCAGGTAGAATGGAGAGCTCCAGCCCTGAAGATAAAGAGGCTTGCTCATGAGCATAGTGTATTTGTTTAAACCAATTAATTGCCGTTCTAATTTCAGCTTCTAAAGTGGTCAAAGTGCTGGTATTAGCGATTAACTCCCATAACATAGTAATTCATATCCTTTCAGAAATTCGTTCGGACTATCAGAAACAACTGTTTTCAACACAACTAATAAGCTTCAGGTCTTCGCACATTAGGACCAAGTAACAGTATCTGCATAGCAGTATGATTCTACAATGTTCTCTACGGCGTTCAAATGATACCCCCACCAACGAGTGATTTCTCTTATTAATATCTCCGTGTGCAAGTGTTGCGGGTACTTCATTTCTTTGGTGGCTTATGTTAAGAATTGTCAAACATAATTCCACGTTTGCCTTGCTGAATTAATATAGTTAAGAAGTATAGCTGCTGGACTTGCCACATAATAATTTGTGGTTATATCCAAAACGCCATCATCCATTTCGCCCCATTCAAGCATTCTCGAGACAAAAATTCTGTTATACACACACCAGTCGCATGTGGTCGTAAATGCAGAAATGTTAGCGAGGTCTTTGGGAAACACAATTCTTCTTCCACCTGATGCTTCTTTGAGATGATTATTCATCATTTCTTTAAAGTTATCTAAATCAAAATCTGTAGCGTTCTCTAAAGCTTTGCAAACAATCAATTCGTCGTGTGTAAAGTCTGTGCAGGAATCCAAATGGCTTGCCAGGATCAAACCATAAATCAAACAAACTTTTGGACATTCTGCATTTACAGTTTGTTTGAGTAAATTGGCAACGGTAATAGCCTTGACTTGACTAGAATTGACATAGTTATATAAATCATTCAGACGTCTCTCTAAATTGAGCCCGGTTTTGAGACCATTAAGTAGGTGGCTAAGCTTGAAGGTGTTATAGTGTGACAAGAATTCGTTCCCAATTCCCCCTACAAGTCCCACAATTGGATTAATGATACTCAATACACCGATAGAACCGGAACGGATGATTTCTGTTGTAGGATTGTCCATAGCACGGGTAAGCACCTTCTCTATATCGGACAAATCGAATCTTTCAGACATACTTCATTCTCCTGCTCTTTCTCAGTCTGATTTCTAATATGATTGACATAAATCTGCAAATCGGATACGGTAAATCTCAATATCACCATCCCATGAGGGGGCACGATTCCCAGCGTTAATATGTGGAACAAGATAGTCGTTCCCGGCAAGCGCCAGGAAATTGACAGCCATCATTTCCGTGTTCATGTTATACACGTTGCAGTGCTTTTGTATATTATAGCATGGTTTGTGTATTGGTAACAAGTAGCATCTTTCATAAGAATCACTTAACAGTGCTGCATGTTCATCACTCCTAAACAGTATATTCTCGTAATGCACCCATGCCGTATACGAAATAAGTCTCTTGTATCTTATTTCTCGATGTGTATTTGTTTTTGCAAAAATAAGATTGATTCACACTTGGAACAAGTGCCGAGCTGTTTCGGTAACATTTTCCTATAAAAAAGATGTTTGTAACATAACACACCTGCTTCAGATGCAACTGAGTAGGTTCGTTTAACATTATTTCGGTACATCACGCTGGTCAAACTGTCTCCATGTTCTCCTTGGCATATGCTTCATGCCGAACTCGCAAGTCTTTGGCCAGTTAATTTTCCATTCGAAGTATTCTTCCCGGTTGATGATCCCTGCTGCTAATTCTGTCCGGCGCATCGACCACTCCCACATGCATTCGTTCAGCGCGCGATCATTCAACATCAGCCCACAAATCGGAAAGGGCGGCCAATGTCCGTTGGCAAAATGATAGGCGTTTACATCCAGCTCCGCAGCTTCATTCTCAGCGGGAAGCTGCTGCATCGTGAAGATTTTCAGAAGATCCGTTTTTTCTTCTTCCATCCAGAAGAAAATCTGCATCAGCTCCTCAACATTTTTACCAGTCGGTTCATATAGTGCCTTCGGATTGACACCCAATGCCACTGCGATCTCATCCAGCGTTTCTTTCTTTGGAATGCGGTAGCCGCTCTCATATTGCCCAATCCGTGCCTGCGCCTTTGCGCCCAGACCAATCGCTGCTGCAAGCTCCGCCTGCGTCATTCTACGGAATTCCCGGATGCTTTTGATCTTCTGCCCCGTGTCCATAGCTGCCTCCATCTGCAATTACTGCTTACATTCTACCACAGAAACGTTGCATTCGCAAATATGTGAATATGGTATTTGACATATTATTAGCAACTGCATACAATCAAGATGATGTCCTGTTTGCTCGTTTGCAGAACCAATCAAACTCCACCAATAAACTGAAAGGACGATGCCCAACCAGTGACAAATCAAAACGTACCCATGACCAATCGCCCTGATCCCTCCAGCGCAACCATTGAGCGAAAAAACGGGAACACCACTTACATCATCACCACCGTCTGCGAAGGAACGGAATCTCTGCTTGCGAAAATCAAGCGCCTGATTTTTGATGATCCCGCGTTCATCCGTACACTTCTCGGTGAGGTAGGCTGATGACAAATACCCCGAACCGTGCTATAATAGCACCATGCACTACAGAGCTGTCGGCTGATTCAAACGTGAAGGAGGCACCTATGAATCAGCAGCTCATTACCGCCCTATATTGCCGACTGTCCATCGAAGATGACAATGATGGGGATTCAAACAGCATCCAGAATCAAAGACTTCTTCAGAGCACGTATGCAAACGAGCAGAAGTTCCCCAACCAGCGATTCTTTGTAGATGACGGCTATACCGGCACAAACTTCAACCGGCCTGCCATGCAGGAACTGCTCGCCCTCGTGGATGCAGGCGAAGTCGGCATTATCTGTGTGAAAGACCTGAGCCGATTTGGCCGCAACTACCTGACGGTAGGCAACTATCTCGAACGCATCTTTCCTCTGAACGATGTCCGCTTCATTGCCATCTACGACAATGTGGACTCTGCCAAGGGCGACGATGACTTCACACCGATCCGCAGCTACTTCAACGACTTCTACGCCAAGGATACCAGCCGTAAGGTTCGGGCCGTGCAGCGATTGCGCGGTACCAGCGGCAAGCATCTGGGGCGCGCGCCATACGGCTACCGCGACAATCCAGATAATCCCGGCCACTGGCTTGTTGATGAAGAAACCGCACCAGTCGTGAAATACATTTTCGACCAGATCGTTGCGGGAAAAGGCTCTGCGGCCATTGCCACCATGCTTGATCGTCAGCGTGTGCTGACACCGCTGTCTATTATTGCACAGCGCAAAAAACAGCCGTTGCCTGCAAATCCATACTTTTGGCAGCGAAAGTCCATCGAGGGAATCCTGAATCGCATCGAGTACACTGGCTGCACCTGCAATTTCAAGACCTATTCGAAGTCCTACAAGCTGAAGAAACGTCTGCCCAATGATCCGGAGAAAATCGTGTTCATCCCGGACACACAAGAAGCAATCATTTCGCAGGAGCAATGGGACTTGGTGCAGGAGCTGCGGAAGCAGCGACATCGCCCCTTACAGAGAGCCGAGCGACAAGGCTTGTTTGCAGGTAAGCTGGAATGCGAGGATTGCGGCGCACGGATGCACTTCACCACCAGCAAGAACTACGATGGCAAGCAGGATCACTACGTCTGCGCAAACTACAAGAGTGGACGCGGAGAATGCACAGCGCACTACATCCGTGAAGCTGTTCTCCGTGACATCGTGCTTGAACGCATTCGTGCCGTAACAGCCTACGTTCGCAAGGATGCAGAAGGCTTTCAGCTTGAGTGGATGCAGTGCAGGCGCAGCCAGCAGCTCAAGTCCGTTCAACAGGACAAAAAGCGTCTGGCGCAAGCGAAGCAGCGCATCGAAATGCTGGACAAGCTGATCACCCGTGTATACGAGGATTATGCGCTTGGCAATCTTCCGTTGGAACGCTATCAGAAGATGGCGGCAGCCTATGAGAAGGAGCAGGAAGGACTGCGCTTTGAAATTGATGCGCTGGAAAGTATGATTGCAGCCGTTGAGACGCAGACTGATAACTATGATCACTTTGCTGCTTTGATTAGAAAGTATGTGGAGATTCCTGAGTTGACACATACGATTGTAAACGAGTTCGTGAAGAAGATCATTGTCAGTGCGCCAGATAAATCCAGCGGCAAGCGCAGGCAGCGTATCAAGATCATTTTCAACTTTGTGGGAGACATCAACATCCCGATTTTGACGGATGCAACTACAGTTGATCCCAAGTATATTCGCAAAAGCAAAGGTGCTGCGTGAGTGAAATGCCACGCAGCACCGGAATTACTTAATTAGTTCCTTATGGATAGTTAGTCCCCTCCAACGCCACCCAGAGTTTTTGACAGTCTGGGGCCCCCGCAGGAATCCTTTCCGCGGGGGCCTTTTTGCTTGCGTTTCGTTGGCGTTTATGGTATAATTCTTTACATGATTACACATGTACAAGGAGGTATCGCCATGAGGATCATGGTCACCGGCGCTACGGGCATGCTGGGCCGGGACGTGCTGCGCGTGCTGCAGGAGCAGGGACATCTGTGCCGGGGCGTTTCGTCCGCCGATTTTGACGTGTGTGACGTCTCCGCCGTGCTGGCTGCCGTCGCCGCCTTCCAGCCGGAGGCCATCGTCCATTGCGCCGCCTGGACCGCCGTGGACGCCGCCGAGGCCGACCCCGCCGGGTGCTGCGCCGTCAACGGCATGGGCACGCTGAATATCGCCCGGGCCGCCAGAACCACGGGAGCCAAGCTGGTGTACATCTCCACCGATTATGTCTTTGACGGCAGCGGCGACGCGCCCCACGAGGTCAACGCCCCGGCCGGGCCGCTGAATATTTACGGCCTGTCCAAATGGCAGGGGGAAAAGGCGGTGACCGCGCTGACCTCCAGGCACTTTGTCCTGCGCGTATCCTGGCTCTTCGGCCACGGCGGAGGCAATTTCGTGGAAACCATCCGCCGCCTGGGCCGGGAGAAAGACCGCATCACCGTCGTGGATGATCAGATCGGCTCCCCCACCTACACCCTGGACGCCGCCAGGCTCATCGCGCAGATGGTGCTCACCAGCCGGTACGGCATTTACCACGTCACCAACGAGGGCTTCTGCTCCTTTGCGGAGTTTGCACGGGTCATTCTCCGGGCCGACGGCAGCCGCTGCCAGGTCGTCCCCATTTCCTCCGACGAATATCGCAGCACGGCCCGCAGGCCCCTCAACAGCCGCCTTTCCAAGCGCGCGCTGGACGAGAACGGCTTCCCCCGCCTGCCCATCTGGGAGGACGCGCTGCGGCGTTACCTGCTGGGGGAATGACGTCCGCATGATACACGAAATAAGATAAAAGAGCGCCCTGTCCCGGAGCTTGCGTCCCCGGACAGGGCGGTTTGCGTTTATTTCATGGCCTCCAGCCGCAGGGCGTTGAGGGCATGCTTCACCGTCAGCTGACGGATGCGCATGCGGTCGCCGCTCAGGCGCAGCGGGATGGCGTAGGTGCCCTTCGCGCCGGAAACACCCACGTAGACGGTGCCCACGGGCTTCTCCTGTGTGCCGCCGTCGGGGCCCGCCAGACCGGTGGCGCTCACGGCAATGTCCACGCCGATGCGCTCGCGGGCGCCCCGGGCCATGGCCATGGCCACCTGGGCGCTGACAACGTCGTGCTTCTCGATCTCCTCCGCCGGGACGCCCGCCAGCAGGGTCTTCGTGTCCGTCTGATAGGTGATGAAGCCCGCGCGCACCACAGCCGACGCCCCGGGAACCTCCACCAACGTGGCGGCGATCAGCCCGCCGGTCAGGCTCTCACAGGTGGCGCAGGTGAATCCCCGCGCCGCCAATGCTGCCACGGCAGACTTCGCCAGGGAGCCGCCGTCATCCTCCTCCACCGCGTAGACCACCTTTCCCAGCCGCAGCCGGGTCTCCACCAGCAACGGCAGCAGCATGTCGCTGGCCTGTGCCTCTGTATCGGCGGATGCCGTGGCCCGCAGCACAACTTCACCCAGACTGCAGTAGGGCGAGAGGGTCGGGTTACTGCCCTGCATCAGGTCGCGCAGGCGGTGATCCACCTCCGCCTCGCCCATGCCGAAGATGCGGATGTAGCGGCTCACCAGCACGCGCCCGCTCCGGGCGGTCAGCCAGGGCTCCACCTGCGTGAGGAACATCGGCTCCAGCTCCCAGGGCGGGCCGGGCAGGTGGATGACGGTTTTTCCGCCGCCCACGGGAACGATGGCGCCCGGCGCGGTGCCGTATTCATTGAGCAGCACCGTGCTGTCCGGGGTGAACATGGCCTGAGCCAGGTTGTTTTCCGTCATTTCGCGCCCCAGCTGGCGGAAGCGCTCGCGCACCATGGCCTCCGCCTCCGGGCGCTGCACCAGCTCCTTCCCCGCCGCCTTCGCCGTGACGCGCTTGGTGATGTCATCCAGCGTCGGGCCCAGGCCGCCGGAGGTGATGACCACATCCGCCCGGGCGATGGCCTGGCGCAGCGCCGCCTCCAGCCGCTCCTCGTTGTCGCCCACGACGCACTGGTGGTACTGGCTGACCCCCAGGGCCGACAGCCGCCGGGCGATGAACTGCGCATTGGTATTCAGCGTCTGCCCCATCAGCAGCTCCGTGCCGATGCAGAGAATCTCAGCGATCATTTCAGGTTCCTCCTGTGACTTTCCTTACATAAGTATTCGCTGTCTGACGGAAATTCATGGTTTCTTTTACAGCCCCGTCTTCCGCACCAGCCGCTCATGCATGAACGCCATCACGCCGAGTACCGCCGCCAGGAACACCGGGAAGAGCCACAGACCGACGCTCCGGCCCAGCAGGCCAAAGAGGGGCGGCATGGTGGTGGTGCCCAGGTAGGCGCTGGCCATCTGCACGCCGATGAATGCCTGGGATTTCTCCGCGCCGAAGCGGGCCGGGGTCGCGTGAATAATGCAGGGATACACCGGCGCGCAGCCCAGGCCGAAGAACACCATGCCCGCCATGGCCGCCACTCCCCCCAGGGGCAGCAGCAGCACGATGACGCCCGCGCCCATCAGGGCCAGGCTGGCCCGCACCAACTGGGTGTCGGAGAACTTTGCCGTCAGGAAGCCGTTGATGGCGCGGCCCACGGTGATGCCGATGTAGAACAGGCTGGCGCAGGTGGCGGCGACCTCCTCGGCCACCTGATGATACAGCGCCAGATAGGTGCTGGCCCATAGGCCCGCGGTGGATTCCAGCGCGCAGTAGCAGAAGAAGGTAATGATGACCTCCCGGGCGCCGGGCATCCGTACCAGCTGGGTCAGCGGAATGGCCGCTGCAGGCTGGCCGTCCGCCGCAGCCTCCTGCTGGCCGGGGCGCTTCCTCCACAGCGGCAGACTCAGCACGATCACCGCCGTCAGCGCCACCTGCATAGCCGCGATGATGCAGTAGCCCGTGGGCCACTGCCCGCCGCCGGTCAGCACCCAGCCCATGATGGCCGGACCCACGCTGGCGCCCACGCCCCACATGCAGTGCAGCCAGCTCATGTGGCGGCTGGAATAATGCAGGGCCACATAGTTGTTCAGCGCCGCGTCGATGCTTCCCGCGCCCAGGCCGTAGGGAATGGCAATGAGGCAGAGCATCCAGAACTCCGTGGAGCAGGAGAAGCCGAAGAGCGCCGCCGCCGTCAGCGCCACGGACAGGGCCGTCACCCTGCCCGGGCCCAGCTTCAGCGTCAGCCGGTCGCTCATCAGGGACGAGATCACCGTCCCCATCGAAATCAGCGTGGACACGATGCCCGCATAGGAGAAGGGCACCCCCATCCCCTCATACATCACCGGCCAGGCAGAGCCCAGCACCGAATCCGGCAGCCCCAGGCTGATAAAGGCAGCGTAAATCACCGCCAGAAGAAGCATCGTCATGCAAAAGAACCTCCGCGCTTGTTGGATTCACCGGGATTTTACCACATCCGCCACGATGTTTCAATCCATTCTTGCACCGGATAAGAAAAAGTGCTATGATAGAGGACAGCAATCACTACAAAGGAGGTCTCCCATGAACTGGAAGCTGCTTGTTTTCATCCTGCTGACCATCGGCTTCGCATACCGGATGGTACTGCATGCCGTGTCCCGCCGCAGCGCGCAGAACCCCACCCCCGCCAACGTCGCCGACGTGTACGATGCGGAAACCTACACTCGCTGGAAGGCCTACATGGCCGAAAAGAACCGGCTGCAGCTCTTTTCCACCACCTTATCCTACGTGGTGTCCCTGGCGCTGCTCTTTTCCGGGGCCTATGCTGCCTTCGCGGGCCTGTTCCCGGCCAACGGCTTCATGCAGCTGCTGTCCGTTATCCTGCTGGAAACCCTGGCCGACACCGTGACTGGCCTGGGCCTGTCCTGGGTGGATACGATGGTCATCGAGCAGAAGTACGGCTTCAACCGCACCACCGCAAAGACCTTCGTCATCGACCAGATCCGCAACTTCATCATCGGCCTGCTGCTGAGCACCCTGCTGGCCAGCCTGCTGATGTGGCTGCACACCGCCATGGGCGACTGGGTCATCCTGCTCTTTGCGGGCGTGGTGTTCCTGATCACCCTCGCCATTTCCTTCCTGTACGGCCCTGTGTTCAGCCGCCTGGGCAACAAGTTTGAGCCCCTGGAGGAGGGCGAGCTGAAGGAGAAGCTGATGGCCCTGCTGACAAAGCACGGCTACCAGGTCAAGGCCATCGAGGTGATGGACGCCTCCCGCCGCACCACCAAGCTCAACGCC
Source organism: Clostridia bacterium (assembly GCA_017516305.1). Taxonomy (GTDB): domain Bacteria; phylum Bacillota; class Clostridia; order Christensenellales; family Aristaeellaceae; genus UBA11524. The sequence goes on from JAFXDB010000223.1 coordinate 11,968, forward strand.
TATTTCACCGGCTTCGGCAAGCTCAAGTCCATCGTCCTGTTTGACAATCTGGTGAATGCCATGTCCACGGACGAGATCTGCGCCGTCTTTGCCCACGAGCTGGGCCACGGCCTGCACAAGGACGTGCTCAAGCAGCAGATCCTCAACCTGGGCAACCTCCTGCTGATGGCCGTGACGGTGTGGCTGTGCGTGCGCGAGCCTGCACTGCATCAGGCCTTCGGGTTCGCGGGCGTCAATTACGGCTTTGCCTTCGTGCTGCTGGGCATCGGTCTGAGCCTGGTGCAGCCGCTGACAGGCCTGGCCATGAACGCTTACAGCCGAATGGCCGAATACCGCGCCGACCGCCAGGCCGTGAAGGAGGGCTACGGCCCCTACCTGACGGCGGGCCTCAAGAAGCTGGCAAGGGAGAACTTCGCCCACCTGGCGCCCTCCCCGGTGCTGGTGGCACTGGAGTACAGCCATCCCCCGCTGAGCCAGCGCATCGAAGCCATCGAAAAGGAACTGAAGAAGTAACGCCTGAGCGCAGGCCGGGTCGCAGCTCCGCATGGAACTGCAGCCCGGTCTTTTTGCGTCATTCCATGCCCGCAAGCAGCCTTCTGCGCCGCTGCAGCCCCAGCTCCCCCTCCTCATCTGATTTTTCAGAAAAAAACGACGCAAACCGCCTTGACAATGTTCCCTTTGGGCATTATAATGTCCATAATGGGTAATGTATGATTTGGTCAAAGGAGGCACGGACCCCATGGCATCCTACCTTTTTACTGAGATCGACGGCGCGTCTGCCGCGCTGACTGCCGAGGGCTGGCATAAGCCCGGAAGCCTGACCAAGGCCAGCGGCGCGTGGATCCACGCCGCCGGTACCGCTGCTTTCAGCGCAGGCGCCTACCCCATCACCAGCCACGAGCAGCAGTGGGTCTGGTTTGCCGTGGAGGCGGGCGAGGTTGTGCTGCACTGGGAGGGGAATGAGCTTCCCCTGAAGGGAGGCGACACCTGCTTCCTGCCCGCAGGCGAGAAGTCTGCCCGCCTGACAGTCTCCGACCAGGCACACTGCGTGTGGGTGGCCCTGGAGGGCCCCCTGGCCCCCATGGTGGTGCGCAAGATGGGCGCGCTCCTGCATATGCCCCTGCGCCAGGGCGCGCTGCCCAGCCAGATGTACCTGGCCAAGCAGATCGTTCAGGTGATGGTGCGCCACAGCGGCACCGCCGACGCCACCTATCAGCTGCAGCATCTGATGTACGGCATGCTGGCCAGCCACTGGGGCCAGCCCGTGGCCATGGACGCCATGCTCAGCCACGAGATCGCCAAGGTGGTGGACGCCCTGCGCGCCAACCAGTACCGTGATAATTTCTCCCTGGCGGAGATGGCCGCCATTTCCCGCATGCCCATGGAGACCTTCCGCAAGCGCTTCGTCAGCGAGGTGGGCATGCCGCCGCTGGCCTATGTCCTGCACTGCAAGATGGAGCGCGCCAAGGAGCTGCTGCGCGAGGAGGGCCACACCGTCCGCCAGGCCGGCATCGAGGTCGGCATGCAGGATCCCTATCACTTCTCCAAGCAGTTCAAGAACATCGTGGGCATCAGCCCCTCCGCCTTCATGAAGCAGGCCGCCAAGCCCGACGCCACCATCCGCGGCTCCGCGGCTGCCAAGAAATAATCACCATCGCCCCGCCGCAACCCGGCGGGGTTTTTGCAGACAAACACACCAAGGAGGTCTGCCTGTGTCCCTGCTCAGACGCTTTTTCCCGCTGCTGATGGCGCTGCTGCTCCTTCCCTTTCCCGCCCTGGCGGAAGGCAGCAGCGTCCCCTACCTGCAGAAGGTCGCCCGCCCGGACGAAATGATCTTCTCCGGCCCCTCCTATGACGAATTCTGCGTCGGCACAGTGATGGTAAAAGGAACCTTCACCATCGTGGAGGAGGCCGACGACGGCGAGGGGCACCTGTGGGGACGGCTGAAGTCCGGCGCAGGCTGGATCGACCTGACCCACGTCCGGTCGGAGGAGGTCGCCGCCTGGCCCGTCTCCGCTGCCCTGGCCCAGGATTACCCCGTGCCGGAGGGCAGCGCCTCCTTCTGCGCGGAGGACAGCGAGTACACCACCTGGATCGCCCTGCGCGCCTATGTACCGCTGACGGACGTGACCCTGCTGCGCCTTGACATGGCTGCCGACGAAGAAACCCTCCCGGCAGAGGCGCTGTACCATCTGCCCCACCTGCCCGCGGATTCATCCCTGCTGGCCGGCGTCGTTTTCTACGGCGATATGACCACCTACGGCGTGGCCTTCACCGATGCGGACGGTGCGCAGCGGCTCTTCGCCCTGAGCATCAGCGGGCGCAACGGTATGCTCCTGCTGACGGAGCTCTCCGGCCTGTCCGTTGTGCCCTGACAGCGGCGGACATCCACTTCCGCCCGACCCCAACAGCTCTTATCCCCCTCTGACACGCCTGTGCATTCCGCAGGCGCATTTTTCTTTGGGGATACGCATTTTCGTGGATACGAAAGATTTTCGAACTTGTCACTCCCGGCAGGTGATATGACCAATTGTAACAGGATTTTTGTGCCGAACATACACGAACATGCATATATATACTGCTTTTCATCATGCGTAACCACCCCATTCTGCCCCCGGACACCTATCCACAGGGGTTTCCACAGCCAACGCCAATGTGGATGACCATTGTGGATAACCTGTGGACAATGTGGATAACCTGGCGCATAACCGCGATTTTACCGCCTTTTTCGCCTGTTGATTTGTGGATAACCCTGTGGAAACTGTGGATGACGGCGCCTTTGGGTGTGCATAACCACTTTTTGCAATGGTGAATAGAGCTTGCATGGGCCCTGCATCGCCCGGATTCTGCGAACATGCTTGCGCCTGCATACCATTGCATACAATCCATCCTGCGTTCTGTATCCGATCTGCCGAGCATATCCTGCCTGCAAGCGGAGGTGTGCATCATGAAAAGCAGCAAGCCCATCGTTCCCCGCACCATTGCCGAGCGCTGCGTGACCCTTGCCGCCGCGCTGATCGTCCTCTTTGGCGGACTGGCCGCAGCCGCCGCCTGGCGGGCCGCCCGGGACGCACCGCCGCCCCCCGCATCCACCGCCGCCGGGGAGGACGCGCCCACCGGCCCCCTGTCCGGGCTGACGATCCTCATCGACCCCGGCCACGGCGGCTACGACGGCGGCGCCCGGGCCCGGGACAGCGGCGTACTGGAAAAGCAGCTGAACCTGGCCGTGTCCCTGCAGCTGGAGCAGGCCCTCGTCAGCCAGGGCGCGGAGGTCATCCTCACCCGCCGGGAGGATGTGGATCTCACCAGCACGCCCCGCCCCTCCGGGCTGACGAAGAAGCGCCAGGACATGCAGGCCCGCATCGACCTGGCCACCGCCAACCAGGTGGACATGGTCATCTCCGTCCACATGAACGAGTACCGCAGCCGCAGCGAGTCCGGCCCGCAGGTGTTCTACCGCGAGGGCAGCGACGGCGGACGCCTCCTGGCTGGGTGCATCCAGGAGGCGCTGATCACCGCCCTGCAGCCCGCCCGGGAGCGCGCCGCCCTGCCGGGGGATTACTTCATCCTGCAGCTGGACGTGCCGTCGGTGCTGGTGGAATGCGGCTTCATCTCCAACGCCGCCGAGGAAAAGCTCCTGCTGACGGAGGATTACCAGGCCCGCGTGGCCGACGCCATCGCCGAGGGCGTGGTGGAATTCGTGCGGCTGGGGCAATGACGGGGTATACAAAAGGAGGCGCCGTCCGCCCGGGACAGCGCCTCCTTTTGTGTGCAGTTTTCAATCAAATTTCCACGCCGTTGGACTTCATCCCCCGCAGGAACTCCTCAGGGAGCTCCGCGGTGAAGGTCATGCGCTCGCCCGTGCGCGGGTGGGTGAAGGTCAGGGAATACGCATGCAGCATCAGCCGGGGTACCTTGGCGCCCTTGGCGCTGCCGTAAATGGGGTCGCCGCAGACGGGATGCCCGATGTGGCGCATGTGGACGCGGATCTGATGCGTGCGCCCGGTGAGGATGTGCACGTCCAGCAGGCTCACGCCGCGCCCCCGCGCCAGCACCGTCCATTCGGTGATGGCCTCACGGCCCTCCTCGTCAACGGCCATCTTCTTGCGATCCTTCTTGTTCCGGGCAATGGCGGCCTCGATGCGGCCGCTCTCCTCCCGGGGACAGCCCTCGATCAGCGCGCGGTAATGCTTCTCCATCGTGCGGCCGGACAGCTGCTCGCTCAGGGCCAGCTGGGATGCATCGTTCTTCGCCACCAGCAGCAGGCCGCTGGTATCCTTGTCCAGCCGGTGGACGATGCCGGGACGCAGCTCGCCGCCGATACCGCCCAGGCTGTCCAGGTGGTGCAGGAGCGCGTTGACCAGCGTCCCGTCCTCATTTCCCGCCGCCGGGTGGACAACCATACCGCAGGGCTTGACAACCACCGCCAGGTCCGCGTCCTCGTACAGGATGGTCAGCGGGATATCCTGGGCCTGGGGGACGGCAGGCTTTGGCGCGGGCACCGTCAGCACGATGACCTGCCCGGCCTTCGTTTTCAGTCCGGCCTTGGCAGCAGGCTTGCCGTCCACGGTGACACGGCCCTCCTCCACCAAAGCAGCGATGCGGCTCCGAGTCAGTCCCGACGCCTCCGACAGCAGTACATCCAGCCGGCGGCCGTCGCCCGCTGCTTCAATCATCTGCTCCTGCAGCTGCTCCATGTCCATCCTTCGTACCTTCCTTCTTTTCCTTCCATTCACCGGCGCAGCAGATAAGCGACACCGCCATCAGCCCCGCGCCCACCGTCAGCGCCGCGTCCGCCACATTGAACACCGCAAAGCGGACGAACAGCACCTCCAGCATATCCACCACATAGCCCCGGCAGAAGCGGTCGATCATGTTGCCCACCGCGCCGCCCAGCATCAGCATCGCCGCCGTTCGGCTCACCGGCCCCAGGCGGAAGCCCCGCAGGATCCGCCAGCCCAGGGCGATCGCCGCCAGCGACGCCACGCCCAGCAGCCAGGTATGCCCGCTGAGCATGGAAAAGGCCATGCCCGTATTCTGCACGCAGGTGAAGGCCAGCACCCCGGGGATCAGCGTCACCGGGCCACCCACGGCGATGCTCAGCGCCTTCACCGCCTGATCCGCCAGCACGACCAGCGCAGCCAGGCACAGCCATCCGATCTTCGGCTTCATCCGCCGCTTCCTCCGCTTTCCACAAGATTGAGAATCTGCTGCAGGAATTCCCCGATGACGGGGAGGTTGCGCTGCGCCAGCCCCTGCAGCAGCCATACCAGCACCGCGCCCAGGATGGTAAAGCCAATGGCCGTTCCCAGTCCGCGGACGATACCGCCCACCAGCTGCATCCGGTAGAACCGCTTCTTGTCCTCCAGATAGCGGATGTACTCCGGCAGCCGCAGCCGCTCCAGATGCATCAGGTGTTCATCCAGTTTGTTCGCCATCCAGGCCGTCCATTCCTTCATGTACATGCCCTCCGTGAAGGGTAGTGTGGACTTTTTTGTGGGCGGGTATGCGGCGACATATTCTCCCATAGATACTCGCAAGGGGCTCCCCGCCCGGGGCGCCCCCTGTTTATGTCCGTCTCAGTGGCATCCGCCGCCGCAGTGGTGGTCGCTGCAGTCGTGGTCGGCGCAGTCATGCCCGCCGTGGTCGTTGTGATGGCCGCAGGTCGCGCCCTCGGCATAGGTCAGCGTACCGGCCAGATAGGCCGCGACCGCCTTGTCCGCGCTGCCGGTGACGCCCGCACGCAGCTGTACGCCAATGGTCGCCAGGGCCATCTGCGCACCACCGCCGATGCCGCCGCAGATCAGCACATCCGCCTGCAAGCCTGCCAGCACCGCCGCCAGGGCCCCGTGGCCGCGTCCGCCGGTGGACACCACCTCGCTGGACGCCACCCTGCCCTCCGCCACGTCATAGACCTTGAAATACTGCGTGTGGCCGAAGTGCTGGAAGATCTCTCCGTTTTCATAAGTCACTGCAATACGCATACTCATCAGCCTTTCATCATGATGAATAAATGCCGATCGCCGCGGCGATGGACAGGTTCAGCGAGTCGATCCGCTCGTTGGAGGGAATGCGGACGGGCTGGCCCTTCCCGGCAAACTCCGGCGGCAGACCGCTGCCCTCGTTGCCAAAGATGAGCGTCCACCTGTCCGGCACACCCGCCGCGATCACATCCGGCAGGCTGCGGGAGCCATCCAGCATGAAGGGGAACAGCGCCCGCCGGGGATGCTCCGCCTCGTAGGCCGCGAAATCCGCATAGGTGTGGATTCGCAGCTGGAACATGCTGCCCATGCTGGCACGCACCACGCGGGGGTCGAACACATCCACGCAGGGACGGATGAGGGCCACATCCTCCACGCCGAAGCCCAGGGCCGTGCGCAGGATGGTGCCCACATTGCCGCAGTCCGACGGGTTGTGCAGCACCACATGGGGCCTGTCCGCCATGAGTGCATCGTCAAACTTGGCAAAGACCGCCGCCGCGAAGCAGTTCTCCTTGCCGGAGATGCGCCCCAGGGCGCGGTCTGCCTCCTCCACGCGGACATGCAGCTTTGCCGCCAGCTCCATCAGGCGCTGGGCGCCCTCGGTTCCGGCGGATTTGCTGTGCAGCAGAATTCTGCGGGCACAGTCCGGGCGGTGCAGCAGGCACTCCATCGCCGGGAACATGCCGGGCGCGTAGGCATAATCAAGGTCGGAACGGTACGGGGACAGGGACGGCATGGGGCGCCACCTCCTCAACTCTAAATCCGGAACGAAAGACCCAGCAGGTCTGTCCGCCCCTCACGCTTCGCGCCGCCAAGCGGCTTGCGCATGGTAACCATCTGCAGCGTATCATAGCCCAGCGAATGGTACAGCCGCATCGCAGCCGCATTCTGGGGGATCACGTCCATGCTGACGGCAGGCGCCTTCATCACCTTCGCCGCATAATCCTCCGCCAGTGCAATCGCCCTCGTGGCAATTCCGCGGCGGCGCAGCTCCTTTTTCACATACAGATTCTCAATCCACACAACCGTGCCGCCGTGACGTGCAAGCAGCAGAAAACCGGCTTCTCTTCCATCCTCTTCGATCACAAACAGGGCCGCATCTTCTCTTTCCAGCCAGGCCTTCATATCTTCCTCTGCTGCCTGAAGGCGCTCCGCATTGACCTGGGCAGGTTCATTTTCCGATATGGTGTAGTGCTCGGCAAAGAAGGCCGCCACCATTCCGATCAGCAGCTCCCGCCGGACGTCGGCATAGGGCGCCAGCTTTGTCATCATATTTTCTCCTCCATCAGCAGCGCCCTGGCCGCTGCTGCCACAGGCACCGCCAGCATGGCGCCGGCAACGCCCAGCAGCCCACCGCCCATGAGCATCGCCAGCAGCGTCCACACGGGAGACAGGCCCGTGCTGCCGCCCACCACGCGGGGGCCGACCAGCCAGCTTTCCGCCTGCTGCAGGGCCAGGAAGAACACCACGAAGGTCATCGCAGCGGAGAACCCCTCCGGCAGCAGCAGCACCGCGCCCATCAGCGCAGCCAGCGGCGGGCCCACAAGGGGCAGCAGCGCCGTCAGCCCCGCCATGGCGGAGATGGGCAGCGCCCCCGGCAAACGCAGCAGCAGCATGCCGATCAGGCACAGGCAGCCCAGCACCAGCGCCTCCAGGCATTGCCCGGTCACGCAGGCGCCCACGGCCTCCCGCAGGGCATGCAGCACCGTGCGCACCCGCTGCAGCGCCTCCTCGCCCAGCCATCGCCGGGTCAGGCGCGTCAGCTGCAGGGACAGGCGCTCCTTGCCCGCCAGTAGGTATACCGCCAGCACCAGCGCCAGCAGGACATTCATCACGCCCGCCGTCAGGGCCGTCAGCGCATCCGCCGCCAGGGAAACCCAGGAGAACGCCTCCTCCACCGCCAGCTGCAGACCATGCTGCGCCACGTCCTGCCAGTCGGGCAGAACAGCCGTCAGCGCTGCGGAAATTTCCATCCCCTGCAGCCCCTTGAGCAGGCCGGTCAGCAGATCCGGCAGCCGCGCCGTCAGCAGGGTCAGGCATTGCAGCGCCTGGGGCAGGATCGCCCCGGCCAGCCAGGCCAGCGTCAGCAGCACCCCCGCCAGGGAAAGCGCGAGGCATACCAGCCGCCCCAGCTGTCCGCCCCGGGGAAAAAGCCGCCGTTCCAGCGCCGACATGGGCACATCCACCATGCACGCCAGGCCGCCGCCCAGCAGCAGGGGCATCAGCGCATCTGCCAGCGCGGCAAGGCTTTCCCCACCGGCGCACAGCAGGTATACCGCCGCCGCCGTCACGCCCAGGCGCAGACAGCCCGTCCAGGATATCTCTTTCACCGCCGCCCCTCCCCGCGCTGGATTTGGTGCATCCTACGCGGAAGGGGCGGGGGAATATGTCACGGGGGATTGTGATGACGAGTGTTGTCTTGCTTGTGAGGGAGTCCAATCATGGCGACATAAGTCGCCCTCCTCATAAAGGCTCCCTCCCCGAGGGAGCTGGCTCCGCGCTTGCGCGGAGACTGAGGGAGTCCCCATCATGGCGACGCGAGTCGCCTTCCTCGTAAAGGCTCCCTCCCCGAGGGAGCTGGCTCCGCGCTTGCGCGGAGACTGAGGGAGTCCTCAGAACAGCGCGTCCACGAAGTCCCTGGCGTTGAAGGGCTGCAGGTCCTCGATGCCCTCGCCCACGCCGATGTACCACACGGGCACCTCCAGCTCCTGGCGGATGGCCAGGGCGATGCCGCCCTTGGCGGTGCCGTCC
>JAFXDB010000224.1 GCA_017516305.1 Clostridia bacterium
CTGCCCCAACTGCGGCACCAAAATGGAAAACGCAGAGCAGCCCAGGAACCCGGATGCTTCCTCCTACTACACCAAACAGGAAGAGGGCAAGACCCAGCCTGCCCCCCAGCAGACAGCCGCACAGCCTGACCAGAGCCAGTACAAGATGGGCTATCACAAGTTCATGGTGTATTTCATGATGTGGTTCTGGGCGGCGATTTGTGTGGTGAACTGCATTTCCGGCCCCTATGTGGATTTCTACGGCGTTTGCTGCCTGGCCTACGGCGTCCTGGCGGTGGCGTATGTGTATGTGCGCTTCCAGCTGGCTCGCTTCAAAACCAATGCCCCCAAGAAGCTCCTGTACACCGTGATCGCCTACGCGGCGGTGACCATCATTGCCAGCATTGTCGCGGCGGACATGTCGGGGACGGAATTGGATCCCAGCTCCGTATCCGGCCCGGTGCTCTTCGTGGGCGCGTGGGGCATTGGCAGCTGGCGGTATTATTCCAGCCGGTCGGAGCTGTTTGTAAACTGAGAATGAAGGAAGGGGAATTCCATGCAATGTTGGAAATGCGGCGGACAGGCAGTGAGCGGCGTTTGCACCATGTGCGGCGTCCGTGAAAGAGACAGAAGGCCTGCAGCGACCCCGGTTGGCAAAGCCCTGCGCTATGTGTACGATAAATTTGGCGCAAAGCGCACACTGACGGAGGATGGTCTCCTGGAACGCTGCCTGCCGGATGTACTGCCGGAGGAACCCGAGCTGCGCCTGGCGCTGTCGGTTGCCTTTGCCGCAGGCGCAGGGCGGGAATTCTATGCCGTGCTGGAAACCAATCAGACGTTGACAGAGGCGACTTTTCAGGGGCTGGTGCGGGTGCTGCAGGCGGCTGACCTGTCGGAGGAGGACGCCCGTGCTGTGCTGGTCAGCCTGTGGGACATGGCGGGCTGTGGCGCGCCTCAGGGCAGTACACCGCAGCAGCCTGACCCGCCTCCGGCCAGGGAAATCCCCAGGGAAAGGCCGATGCGGGAGGAACCGCAGCGGCAACCGGAGATATCAAAGCGGTCTGCATCGGCGCCAGCCAGCCAGGTACTGGCGTCCCTGGGCAATGTGGTGCTGGCAGACGCGACCCACGGCATCAACGCCATGAAGAGCAATGGCCGCAGCGGCATGCTGTTCTTGCGGATGGATGGCGTGGCGATGCACCATTATGAACGGCAGATGGGCATGAGCAAGAAGCGGGCGTACCACCAGTCTCCGGATATCTTCATTCCCATCCAGGCCATTGACCGGGTAATTATCCACGATTCCGGGCTGACCTATGATTTTACGCTGGCCCTGAAGGATGGCGTGCGTTTTCAGGCCATCAGCTCCACTTATAGCTATAACCGGAAGGAAGCCAAACATTTTGTTACGCTCCTCCAGGAGCAGCTGTCGTATGGCGGAGTGTAAAGTGCGGCTCAGGCGATGCAGATTTGATGGCGGGGATTCATGGCAGAATCCGGCTTTATGCGGATGTCGGCAGGAAGGAACGGCTGGAATAATCCTGGAATGAAGCGCGCGGTTTGCTTGCCTTAAGATGGAGCAATCGCGGTGAGAATCTCATGTCAGATACGGATGGTTTGCCTGATGCGCGGCCATCCGTATTTGAATTGTCGCCATAACGAGCGAAGAACAGACAAGCGGGCGATTCTGATAGGATCATGCAGACTTACGGCAGCCGCGGTGTTGCAGCCATGCTGCCAGAACAGCGCCTGCGGTCAGCAGGAGCCACAGGGGCGCATCCGGCAGCGCGTAGGCATTCACGGCGGGGAGCAGCCCCATCACCGTCAGCGATATCACCACAATGGACATGGCCGCCGGACAGATGTACACATCGCCATGGACGTGGAACACACGGCCCAGGAAGTCGCCGGTGATATGCGCTGCGATACCGGCCAGCACACCCCAGACAACGCTGCCGCCTGCAGCCACAGCATAGGACGCGCAGAGGGTGATGTGATGCGTGGTCGGTACCTGTGTCTTTCCCTGACCCAGCACCAGCACAACGGCGCTGATGGAGAAGGGGAGGAACACGCCGTACTGCCGCAGGGAAGGACTCTGGGATGCCAGCACCTCGCTGGTGCAGCAGGCGGCCAGCCCGGCGATCACCCCGGCGTACAGCACCATGTCAAAGGGACGGGTCATCATGGGCTGCCAGGCTCTGGCTCGGCGGTGGAAGCGGCCAAGCCGGGCGGATTCCGCATCCGGCTGACTGAAAACCTCGTGGTCGAGGACGATCTTCAGCGTCAGGGTGATGAACCAGATGTAAGCGGCGCTGGTGTCCATCACTGTGCCCAGGCCAAGGCTGCCCATCAGTGCGTTCAGTGCCCAGCCCAGCAGACCGATGCAGCCACCGAAGAGGATTACGTCCGGCTTGCCCAGCGTCCACAGGGCGCGGTCGGTATTGCGGCCCTCGCCCCGGGGGAGATAGCCCCGCCAGCGGGCGTAATGGGCGGAGGCGGCGCCGGCTGCGTATGACACGGCAGGCAGCATCATGGGCCCGAAGGCCACGGCGGTGTGCAGGAAGGCAGCGTCCGCGCCGCCGATCAGCGCGGCCATGGAAATGGCGCAGAAAACGCCTGTGAGCGCAAAGGCAGCCGAGCCGCCCAGCATTGCGCCGAAGGCTCCGCCGCAGAAGGCCCAGAAGAAATGCATCATCAGCAAATCCTCCCATCTTTGGTGTCGGTAGCATGATAAGGCATCCGGCTGCGTTTGTCAACGGGAGTCGGCGGCAGGGGAGGCGTGGATGGTGAAAGGCCTGGCGCAAAAAAACATCATTGGTACAACCGTAAACGGAAAACTGTGCTATAATGATGGAAAATCCCGCATACAGGAGGTACGGATATGGATTATCGTACTTATTTGCGTTATCATCCCGATGAGAACGGTTACTTCGGCGAATATGGCGGCGCGTTCCTCACGCCGGAGCTGAAGGAGGCCATGGCGGAGATCACCTCTGCCTACCATACCATTGCCGAGAGCGCTCAGTTCGTCAACGAGCTGCGCCGCATCCGCAAGGAATTCCAGGGCCGCCCCACGCCTGTTTACCACTGCGAGCGCCTTTCCCGCATGAACGGCGGCGCCCAGATTTACCTGAAGCGCGAGGATCTCAATCACAGCGGCGCGCACAAGCTGAATCACTGCATGGGCGAGTGCCTGCTGGCCAAGTACATGGGCAAGAAGAAGGTCATCGCCGAGACCGGCGCCGGTCAGCATGGCGTGGCCATGGCCATGGCGGCCGCTTTCTTTGGCCTGGAATGCGATATTTACATGGGCGAGGTGGACATTGCCAAGCAGGCGCCCAACGTCACCCGCATGAAGATCCTGGGCACCCGCGTGGTGCCGGTCACCCACGGTCTGAAGACCCTGAAGGAAGCGGTGGACGCCGCCTTTGAGGCCTATGCCCGCGAGTACAAGGACGCCATCTACTGCATCGGCTCCTGCCTGGGCCCGCATCCGTTCCCCATGATGGTGCGTGATTTTCAAATGGTGGTCGGCCAGGAGATGCGCGATCAGTTCAAGGATATGATGGGCCACGAGCCGGATGTCGTCTGCGCCTGCGTTGGCGGCGGCAGCAACAGCCTGGGCACTTTTGTGCCCTTCCTGGACAGCGCCGTGGAGCTCTACGGCGTGGAGCCTCTGGGCAAGGGCTCGAACCTGGGCGACCATGCGGCTTCGATGATGTTCGGCACCCCCGGCGTCATGCAGGGCTTCAACTCCATCATGCTCAAGGACGAGAACGGCGACCCCGCGCCCGTGTACTCCATCGCCTCCGGCCTGGATTATCCCTCCGTGGGCCCCGAGCATGCCTATCTGCGCTCTCTGGGCCGCGTCCAGTATGACGCGGTCAGCGACGAGGAGGCCGTGCGCGCCTTCTTTGCCCTGTCCAAGTACGAGGGCATCATCCCCGCCCTGGAGTCCTCCCACGCGGTGGCCTTTGCCATGAAGAAGGCCAAGGAAATGAAGACCGGCTCCATCCTGGTCACCCTCTCCGGCCGCGGCGACAAGGACGTGGACTACGTCGTGGAGCACTATGGCTTCGGCGAGCAGTTCCAGCTGTAATCCCATCTGCATCAGGTGCACGGACAATGCGTTCCGTGCGCCTTTTTGTATTTACCGATGCACGGCAGGGAAGAATATACCCGTGCTGCTCCAGCAAGGAGGCGGGATGCGGGCGTGCATGTAAGATTGTCAATAATATATCATATGGTAGATAATCGGGTAAAATTGTACATCGCCTATTGCAGTTTGGCGATTTTGCTGATATAATTGGTAAGAACAGCTGCAAAACAGCTCATTTTTATGCTGTGATTGGAGGTGTACCCGGGTTTGTTCAAGAACGTGGACGCAGAGGTGAAGCGCTCTGTGCGCTATATCGCCCTCGTCGTCCTGATGTGCAGTCTGCTGCTGCAGGCGGTGTTCCTTCTCATCGGCCAGTGGGATATCACGGTGCTGTGGGGGAATCTGCTGGGCGCGGCGACGGCCATTCTCAACTTCTTCATCATGGCACAGACGGTTGCCAAGGCCCTGGCGCAGGGGGATAAGGAGGATGCGAGCAAAAAGACGCAGCTTTCCCGCTCCCTGCGGATGATGATGATGGCGCTGATATGCGTCATCGGCGCAGTGGCCCCGTGCTTCAACCTCTATGCCGTAGCCATTCCGCTGGTGTTCCCCTCCATCGGGGCCTACCTCAGCGGTGTGCTGATGAAGAAATGACATGGATATCCTTTTTTACATCGTATGCAAGGAGGTGATAAATGAATGAGTGAAAGCAAGGCGCAGAAGAGAGATCTGCGCTTTCGGCTGGTTGACGGTCTGTATCTGGCCATGATCGTGCTGCCGCTGCTGGCTGCGATCCTGCTGAAGATCTTCACAAACCTGCCAACGGGCGCCGAGGGACTATCCATCACCGGCGCAAGGGTGTTTGTCAGGATTCCGTTCCCGCTGATGGACATTCTCATCACGGAAGCCATGGTCAATGCCTGGCTGATTCTCATCACCATCATCGGCGCGTGCCTGTTCCTGGCCCACGGGATCACTGTTAAGGGAGGCGGCATCCGCCAGATCGCTGCGGAATGGGTGGTTGAAAAGGCGGAGGGCATCATCCGGGATAACATGGAGCCTGTGTTCCATGCCGGTTACACCCCCTTCATCATGACCATCCTGGCCATTTCCGCCTGCTCCAGCCTCATGTCCCTGATCGGTGTGTTCCCGCCCACGGCGGACGTGAACATCATTGCCGGCTGGTCCATCCTCGTGTTCATCCTCATCACCAAGAACAAGCTCAAGGCGGGCGTCGGCTCCTACGCCAAGGGCTTCCTGGAGCCCATCCCGGTGATGCTGCCGATGAACATCCTGAGCGAAGTCGCCACCCCCGTGTCGATGACCTTCCGTCACTTCGGCAACGTCCTGTCCGGTACGGTCATTGCGTCGCTGGTGGCCTGGGCGCTGGGTGGATTGACCAGCCTGCTGCTGGGATGGCTGCCGGGCTTCCTGGGGGACATTCCCTTCTTCAACGTAGGTATCCCGGCTGTCCTGAGCGTCTACTTCGACATCTTCTCCGGCTGCATCCAGGCCTACATCTTTGCCATGCTGACCATGCTGAACATCTCCGGAGCCTACCCGGGTGATGATGTGCTGGCTGAACGCGCGGCAAAGCGGCAGAAGCGCAAGGCGCAGACTGCAAACTGATCCCTGTAAATTGCCGCAAGGGCGGTTGACAAAACACAACAACACAAATTGAACGGAGGATTTTCATCATGGAAGCTATTGCTGTTGCGATCATTCTGGGCTGCTGCGCGCTGGGCGCGGGCATCTGCATGGGTATCGGCGCTGTGGGCCCCGGTATCGGCGAAGGTCACGCTGTTGCCAATGCCTGTGAAGCCATCGGCCGTCAGCCTGAGGCCAAGGGCGCTGTCACCTCTACCATGATCATGGGCTGTGCCATCTCCGAGACCACCGGTATCTACGCCCTGGTCATTGCCATCCTGCTGATCTTCGTTGCGCCCATCACCATGGTCAACGCGCTGAAGGCCTTCATCAAACCCGGCGCGTAATGAGAGGTGTCTGAATGGAAACGTATTTCGGTACTCCTGAGTATCTGGAAATCATTTCCGTCAATATCTGGACCATTCTCGCATCCCTTGCAAACCTCGGCATTCTGTACTGGGGCCTGAAAAAGTTCCTGTACAAGCCGGTCAAGAACGTCATCGCTGCCCGCCAGGCGGAGCTGCAGGCGCAGTACGACGCCGCCGCCGCCGCTGAGCAGGCTGCCAATGAGAGCCGCGACGCCTACGTCGCCAAGCTTGATGGCGCTCAGGCCGAGGCCGATGGCATCATCCATGAAGCCACTGCCACCGCGAACCGCCGGGGCGAGAAGATCGTCGCCGAGGCACGTGAGAAGGCAGCCGGGATCGTCCGCCAGGGCGAGCTCGAGGCTGAAATGGAGAAGAAGAAGGCACAGGAATCCATCCGCCGCGATATCACAGAGGTTTCCGCTGCCCTGGCCGAACAGCTGCTGGGCCGTGAGATGACCTCCAAGGATCACGATGCGCTGATCGATTCCTTCCTGCAGGGGATCGGTGATGCCCAATGACGGAAACGAGCAGATCCTATGCAGACGCGCTGTTTTCCCTGGCTGTGGAAACCGGCAGCGTTTCTGAAACCCTGGACGCGCTGAGAATTGCGCGCAACGAGCTGAACAACACCGAGGGCGCCCTGGAACTCCTGGCGTCTCCGGCGATTCCCAAGGACGACCGCCTTGCGGTGATCGAACAGGCCTTTGACGGCCGCCTGCCCCAACATGTGGTGAGCCTGCTGTGCGTGATGTGTGTCAACGGCGTCATCCGCGAGCTGGATGACACGGTCAACGCCTTCAACGAGCTGCATGACGCTGCCATGAAGCTGTCCACCGCCCAGGTGACCAGCGCCGTGGAGCTCACGCCCGCTCAAAAGGCGGAGCTGACCGCACAGCTGACGCAGAAGCTGGGCCGTACCATCCGTCTGGAATGCGACGTGGATGCGTCCCTGCTGGGCGGCATGATCGTGCGTGTGGACGGCAAGGTCATCGACGGCAGTGTCCGTCATAAGCTGCAACAAATCAAGGAAGTGATGAACTCATGAGCAACAGACCGGAAGAAATCTCAAGCATCCTCAGGGAGCAGATCCGCAATTACAAGAGCAAGATCGAGATGGCTGAGACCGGCACCGTCATCACCGTTGGCGACGGCATTGCCCGTGTTTACGGCCTGCGCTCCTGCATGGCGAATGAGCTGCTCCGCTTTGAGGACGGCAGCTACGGCCTGGCTCAGAACCTGGAGGAGGACACCGTGTCCGTCGCCGTTCTGAGCGACAAGGATACCATCCGCGAGGGCAGCACCGTGTACCGCACGGGCAAGCCCCTGTCCGTACCCGTGGGCGACGGCCTGCTGGGCCGCGTTGTCAACGCCCTGGGCGAGCCCATCGACGGCAAGGGCCCCATAACCTGCGCCCAGACCCGCCCGATCGAGTCTGAGGCTCCCGGCATTATCGAACGTAAGAGCGTGTCGGTCCCCCTGCAGACGGGCATCAAGGCCATCGACGCCATGATCCCGATCGGCCGCGGCCAGCGCGAGCTGATCATCGGCGACCGCCAGACCGGTAAGACCGCCATCGCGGTGGACACCATCATCAACCAGAAGGGCACGGGTGTGCTGTGCATCTACGTTGCCATCGGTCAGAAGCGTACCTCCGTGGTGCAGCTGGCTAATGAGCTGGAGCGTGCCGGCGCTATGCCCTACACCATCATCGTGTCCGCCTCTGCGGCAGAATCTGCCCCCCTGCAGTACATCGCGCCCTACGCGGGCTGCGCCATGGCGGAGTACTTCCGCGAGCAGGGCAAGGACGTGCTGATCGTCTACGACGACCTGTCCAAGCATGCGGTGGCCTACCGCGCCCTGTCTCTGCTGATCCGCCGTCCTCCGGGCCGTGAGGCTTATCCGGGCGACGTGTTCTACCTGCATTCCCGCCTGCTGGAACGCGCGGCCTGCGTGCATCCGGACTTCGGCGGCGGCTCCATCACCGCGCTGCCCATCATCGAGACCCAGGCCGGTGACGTGTCTGCCTACATTCCCACCAACGTCATCTCCATCACCGACGGCCAGATCTTCCTGGAGACGGAGCTCTTCCACTCCGGCATCATGCCCGCCATCAACCCGGGCATCTCCGTCAGCCGCGTGGGCGGC
>JAFXDB010000225.1 GCA_017516305.1 Clostridia bacterium
GCCTCGATGGCCTTCATCAGCACCATGTCGCCGGTGCCGGTGGTGTTGTGGGTGTGCAGCACGATGGGGAGCTTGGTGGCGGCCTTCAGGCGCTTGACCAGGCTGTAAGCCTTGTAGGGCAGCAGCAGGTTCGCCATGTCCTTGATGCAGATCATGTCCGCGCCCATGGCCTCGATCTCCTTGGCCAGGGCAACGAAGTAATCCTCGTTATGCACGGGAGACTCGGTGTAGCTCAGCGCGATCTCGGCAGTGCCGCCGTACTTCTTGGTCGCCTTGACAGCGGTCTGCATGTTGCGCAGATCGTTCAGGGCGTCGAAGCAGCGGATGATGTCAATGCCGTTCTCGATGGCCTTCTTGACGAAGGCGTCCACCACGTCGTCCGCGTAGGTGCGGTAGCCCAGCAGATTCTGGCCACGCAGAAGCATCTGCAGCTTGGTGTTGGGCAGGGCCTTGCGCAGCTTGCGCAGGCGCTCCCAGGGATCCTCGTTCAGGAAGCGCAGGCAGCTGTCGTAGGTCGCGCCGCCCCAGCACTCCAGGGAGAAGTAGCCGACCTTGTCCAGCATCTCGCAGGCGGGCAGCATCTCTGCCGTCGTCATGCGGGTTGCGGCCTGGGACTGATGGCCGTCACGCAGGATGGTGTCGGTAATCATAAACTTGGCCATTTTTTGTTTTTCCTCCAGTTACGATCAGCCGCCGAACATGCTCAGGAGCACGCCAGCCGCGATGGCAGAGCCGATAACGCCGGCCACGTTGGGGCCCATGGCGTGCATCAGCAGGAAGTTGGCGGGGTTGGCCTTCTGGCCCTCACGCTGGGAAACACGGGCCGCCATGGGCACCGCGGACACGCCGGCAGAGCCGATCAGCGGGTTGATCTTGCCGCCGGTGAGCACATTCATCAGCTTGGCAAGCAGTACGCCAGAGGCTGTACCACCCATAAAGGCGAAGATACCGATGGCGATGATCATCAGCGTATCGATCTTCAGGAAGGTGGACGCGGTAGCAGTGGCGCCAACCGTGATGCCCAGGAAGATGGTAACGATGTTCATCAGCTCGTTCTGCATCGTCTTGTTCAGGCGCTCGGTCACACCGCACTCCTTGACCAGGTTGCCCAGCATCAGGCAGCCGACAAGGGGGGTAGCAGAAGGCAGAAGCAGCGAAACAAGGATGGTAACGACGATGGGGAAAATGATCTTCTGCGTCTTGGTGGCGGGCTTCAGCTCGGTCATGACGATCTTGCGTTCCTTCTCGGTGGTCAGCAGACGCATGATCGGGGGCTGGATGACGGGTACCAGCGCCATGTAGGAGTAAGCCGCAACGGCGATCGGGCCCAGCAGATGGGGGGCCAGCTTACCAGTCAGCCAGATGGCCGTGGGGCCGTCCGCGCCGCCGATGATGCCGATGGAAGCTGCCTCCTTGACGTCAAAGCCCAGGGAAGCTGCAGCAGGGATCCACTGGCTCAGGAACTGACCGATAGCGGGGAGCGCCCAGTTCGCGATGATGAAGGTAGCGAAGATGCCCAGCTGTGCGGCAGCGCCCAGCAGCAGGGTCTTGGGGTTGGAGATGAGGGGACCGAAGTCGGTGCCCGCGCCAACGCCCATGAAGATCAGACAGGGGTAGATGCCCAGCTTGACGCCCAGGTACAGGTAGTCCAGCAGACCGCCGGAGACATACTTGCCGCCGACCTCTGCCACGACAGTGCCGGCCGCATTCAGCACGGCGGAATCGTTCAGGTAGTAGGTGCTCTCCAGCACGATGTTGGCCGCGTTGCCATTGGCCGCCAGGATCTCCAGGGCCTCGGCCAGCATCAGGGTAGTGCGGCCTTCAGGCATGGCAATGGCGTTCATGAAGTGACCAACCAGCAGGTTGGAGGAGGTGAACACATCGCCATTGGCGCTGACCCAGTAGCTCGCCTGGTTCAGCAGATTGTTGGCGTCCAGCATCGCTGCGCCGCCGAAGAGGCCCCAGTTGACGTGGCCGCCTGCGAAGAGCTCCTCGTGGAACACCTCGCTGCCCAGCAGGTTGGTCAACAGCATGCCGAAGGCGATAGGCAGCAGCAGAAGGGGCTCAAAGCCCTTGACGATGGCCAGGTACAGCAGCACGCAGGCAATGCCGACCATGATCAGCGCCGGCCAGTTGGTGATGAAGAGGGCGATGCCCGAGGTCTCCCACAGGCCCATCAGAGCACTTGTGACGAATTCCATGGTATCAACTCACTTTCTGTCCGTATCTCGATAGGTTGCGCAGCGCTCTTGCGCCGCGGTTCTATTTGGCAGAAATACCTTACGCCAGAACGACCAGCACGTCGCCAGCGTTGACAGAAGCGCCCTTGGAGACCACGACCTGCGCCACAGTACCGGCAGCGGGAGCGGGGATCTCGTTCTCCATCTTCATGGCCTCCAGCACGCACAGCACGTCGCCGGCGTTGACCTTCTGGCCGACAGCGACCTTCACGTCCAGGATGGTGCCGGGCATGGGAGCCTTCACGGAGTTACCGCCAGCCACAGGAGCAGCAGGGGCAGCAGCAGCGGGAGCGGGGGCAGCAGCAGGAGCGGCGGCCACAGGAGCAGGAGCGGCAGCGGGGGCGGGAGCGCCGACTTCCTCGACGTCCACAACGTAGGTCTGACCATTGACGGTGATGTTGTAGGTACGCATGGTGGATTTCCTCCTCAAATTTCGGTTATGTTGTGTTGTTATGCCGCATCAGCGGTTGACGCGGACGATGCGCTTGATCTTGAAGGGATAGCCTTCGCCGCGGGTGGCAGCGAGAGCAGCCGTGATGACAGCAACGGTCTCGTCGTCGATCTTGGCGGGACGAACCTGGGCGTCGGGCTTGATGAGGGAGGCCACGGCAGGCGCAGCAGCCACAGGTGCGGCAGCAGGGGCAGCCTTGGGCGCTTCCTTCTTACCCATGCCGCCGGTCAGCTTACCCATCACGTTGATGAGGGCGATCAGCACCACCAGGCCGAGGAAAACCACCAGCATGCCGATGACGGCAACCAGCAGGGTCTTGGCTCCGAGATACATCTCCATTTTTTTACACCTTCCTTTCTCACGCGGCATATGGCCGTGTTATTCCGGGATCGAACGGGCTTACAGAGCGGCGTTCTTGCACGCCGGGGTATGCACGCCCGCGTCGGTTTCCCGCACGGCCGTCATGAGTGCAGCTGTTTGTGTAAACAGACACCTCAATTTAACCCAATTTCCCCTATTCGACGTCCTCCCCCTTTTTCCTGCTATTGTTAAAGATTTTTCAAAAACTTTTTTACTTCGGGCGACGCATGCTTCCCTTTTGGTTCTTTACGTTTTCTTAGGGAATGACCAACGCTGTAAGTGAGAAGCCGCTTTCGCCCGCCGAAAGCGGCGCAAAGGCGCTGGGGGAAAGCTAACAGAGCTTTCCCCCCGTCCCCCTCCTGCCCCCAAGGTGTTGGAAAGGCGGCTGCATATCGGGGCGGCGACGTTGCGGAGGGTTGCTTGAATGAAATAAATAAGGGCGCAACCCTCCGCAAAGACGCCGCATCTTCCCCTTCATGGCTTCGATGCAGCCGCAATGGCAGTGAAGGAGTCTGCGCCACGTCATGCAAACCGTTCCCGAACTTTCCGTGAAGAGCACCCTTTTTTCCGGAAGCACAGCCATCCGATCCCATCTGCTTCCATCTCTGCAAGCAAAAGCCGCCCATCCCAATACGGAACAGGCGGCTGCAACATATTCCTACGGTCACTTCACGTCATCCTGAACGATGATGTTTGCCTTGTCGAAGGTCTCCCCCAATGCTGCCAGCAGGGATTCCTCCCCATCCGCAGGCTTGTTGTCGGCTGACGGCATCACAGCCTCGAAGCGGCTCTCCATGCCCGCCGCGTCCGTCAGGGCGGCTGCGATGGCCTGGGCGCTGGAGGGCTTGTTCAGCATGCCCACATACATGTCCGCCCCCGGCGCCGGGGTAGCTACCCAGCGGTACAGCGTACCGTCACAACCGGCAAAGCGGCCGAAGCTCAGGAAACCATAGACCATGGGGTTTCCCTTTTGCAGAGTCTTGACAGCCTCCTTCCAGGCGTCCTCCGCGCTGCGGCCTGTGGGGGTGAGCACCTTGGGCTTGGGGGCCTCCGCCTTCTTGGGGGCAGCAGGCTTGGCTTCCGCCTTTTCCTTTTTGGCATTGGCGGGCGCTGCCTGGACGAAGGCGCAGCTGGCCAGCTTCTCCGTCAGCTCGGCAACCTTCTTTTCCAGCTGCTGGATGCGCTCGGTCAGTGCGCGCGCATCCACCTCCTGGGTGCGCAGGCAGCACTTGAGCGAAGCATTCTCGATCACCAGGCGCGGCGAGGACGCATAGCGCAGCTCCCCCTCTACGCCCATGAACATCTCCAGCATGCGCATGATGCGCGTTACCGTCATCTCCTCCGCCTGCTCGACGAATTCATATGCCGTTTCCTGCGTCAGATCCAGCAGATTCGCCAGGTCATCCGGGCAGGTTTTCGCCATCAGGAGCGCGCGCAGGTGCTGGCTCATGTCCTTGGCAAACACCATGGGGTCGCGGCCCTTGTGGATCAGCTCGTCGATCATGCGCATCACTTCGCCCGCATCCTCGCTTTCCAGCGCATCGGTGAAGCGGAAGAGGAAAAAGCGGTCGCTGGTACCAAGGACATTGCGCACCAGCTCGTCGGTGACGTCGTTCTGATAGCCAAGGCACATGTCCAAGATGGATAGCGCGTCGCGCATGCCGCCTTCAGCGGCCCGGGCAATGGTGTTGAGCGCGGAATCCGTCGCCGTTGCCCCTGCGCCCTCCACCGCCTGACGCAGCCGCCCGACGATCTGCCGCGCCGGGATGCGCCCGAAATCGAAGCGCTGGCAGCGGCTGAGAATGGTGGCAGGGAGCTTCTGCGGCTCGGTGGTGGCCAGGATGAACACCACATGGGCCGGGGGCTCCTCCAGCGTCTTCAAAAGCGCGTTGAAGGCATTGGTGGACAGCATGTGTACCTCGTCGATGATGTACACCTTGAAGCGCCCGTGCTGCGGGGGGTATTTGACGGTTTCCATCAGGTCGCGGGCGTCCTCCACGCGGCTGTTGGAGGCCGCGTCGAATTCCAGCACGTCCATGGATTCCTCGGCAGCCAGGCGGCGGCAGCTTTCACACTTGCCGCAGGGGTCGCCATTGATGGGATTGGCGCAGTTGACCGCCTTGGCCATGATCTTCGCCGTGGAGGTCTTGCCCGTGCCGCGGCTGCCGCAGAACAGGTACGCATGGGCAATACGCCCTGTCATCACCTGATTACGGAGCGTGGAGACGATGGCCTCCTGGGAGACCATCGAAGAAAAGTCTGCCGGACGCCATTGCCGGTACAGTGCCTGATAAGCCATGGGCAGCAAAACCTCCTCGGGGCAGATGCGTTCTTGTTATTTCTCCTGGGCCTCGTCGTCCTTCAACGTCTGATAGACGGCAAACTCCTTCTGCAGCCGGCGCCGCTCGCGCAGCTCCCACAGCCATTTGCTGACGATGATCAGCACCACAGCCAGCAACAGAAAAACGACCAGGTCGATGATATAGTCCGGTGAAACCTCAATATTCTTCCAATCCATATTGTTCAGCCTTCCTTACCGCTTTTTGAAGCTGATGAATCTTCTCCCCTGATAGTGCAGCTCGCCGCTGGTTCCATTGGGGTTTTCTTTCCATACGTCCCATGGCACCGCCAACTCCACATCACCATGCCTTGACGTCCTGAAGGTCAGGCACCAGGCATCAGAGGAGCTCACGCTTCCCCTGCCGGCGCTGCGGTATGTATGGGCAACGCGGCGGCCGACGATCTGCGCCAGCTCCATAGTCATTGGCACAGCAGCCTGCTGCTCAGCAAATACAGCGCTGAGCTTTCTGTCAATGACGTACATTGCAATGAATCCACCCACAACAGCCAGAAATCCCAGGATCGGCAGCACTGTCGATGCAGCCTTCCGCCCCAGGGAAGCTGTCGCGACGCCCGCTATGACCACAAGCACGCAGCCGAAGCTTGCGATCCTCAGCTTTTTCACCTTGTTCATCACTCATTCCTCCAGCTCGTGGGTCAGGAATCCCTTTTCTGTTGCGGATGGCGCATCTGTCCGGCCTGCTTCTTTCTCCACCACAGGCTCCATCGTGCCCAGGTCATAACGGCGCAGCCCCAGGTACTCCCAGCCCCGGTATTCCAGCGTACCATGCTCGCCATTGTCCATGCGTCCATATTCCAGCTCGCTGACTTCGAATTCCAGCATGCTGCCGTCCTCCGTGGTAAAGGTCAGGTAGTACACGCGGACATGGCTTCTGCCTCGCTTCACCATGACAGAGCGGCGGCCGGTCACCTCTGCCCGTACGGAAACAATGGGCTTGGCGTCGTTTTCCCGCTTCTGCCTGCGAACCTCCACAACGCCGATGAGAAACAGCAGCGCAAAACCTGCAAGGGCGATCAGCAGCCGCGTCCATGAATCCGCAATCTCCGGCTGATTGCACAGCAGCACGACCGCCACGGCAATGGCGTACATCACGATGCGCCTCATTTTCACCAAGCATTCCTCCCGACCGGCTCAGCTCGTCCGCCTGAACACGATAAACTCGTCGCCCTGCCAGACAAGGATGCCCTCGTCGCCCTCGGCAGCCAGGCCATAGTCCTGGCCGGGAACCTGCATCTCCACGCGGTTTCCGTCGCGCTTATGGAAGGTGACGTAGTACAGCGTACGGGATGCCCCCGGGTTTTCCGGGTCCGCCTCCACCAGGGTGCGCTTCCCCTTCACCACGGCTTCCATGTTGTAAACTGGCTTCCTGCCTTCGCGGGCCTCCACATCCACCATGCTGGTCAGCTTTGCCACCAGCATCAGCAGCAGGATGGCCGACATGCCGCCGCAGACCATCAGCAGCGGGAGCTTCAGCACTTCCCACATTTATGCTTCCTCCGCCGGGATGTGGTAGAGCATCGCCACCACCTCGCCCGTGTCCTTTTCAAAGCTGACGAACACGCCGTCGCGGTGCTCCAGAATCCCCGTATCCCCCTCGGCGAGGTACATCCCGTTCTCCCCGTCGAAGGACATCTTGTGCTCCGTGCCGTCCTCGTCGTCGCAGACCAGGCGCGTCCAGCTGCGCAGGGTGACGGGGTTCATGTCGTGCCTGACGCTGCGGATGGTCACGCGGACATGCTGCGTAGGCGGCAGGGTCTCCTCGCCGGACGCTTCTCCGCTGTCCGCTTCATCATCCACAGCATCCTCCGCCGTATCCTCCGCATCTTCCTGCAAGGTGATATCCTGCGCCTCGTCATAGGGATGCCCCTTGGCCTTATTGCCGCAGGCTCCCATGGTCACACAAGCGCCCAGGCCCAACAAAGCAACGATCAGCAGCCACTCCATCCATGCAGTCCTCCTTCATTCCGATCAGATATATTATAGCAGACTCCCCTGCCGATTGCAACCGGAATGCACAGGCTTGACAAGCATGCGCCGCTGGTGCATAATGACGGTATACAAAAGCACGTTTTGCCAATATCATAGCAACCGGAGGTGATTCAATGCTCCTATTCCGCGAAGCAACGGAAGCGGACGCCGCGCTTCTGAGCCGTATCTTCTGCGTAAGCTGGCGCAGTACGTACCGCAGTCTGATTCCCGGGGATTACCTGCAGCGCATGCCAGATGACACCTGGGTGCCTACGCTGCGCTCCTGGCTGGGCAGCGGGCGCATGTACGGCCTGATCGCCCTTACGGATGAAGAGCCCGTGGGAGCCGTCGTCTTCGGCCGCGGTCGGGACGCAGGCTATGAAGACTGGGGGGAAATCGTCGCACTGTACCTTCTTCCGGAAGCGACAGGCTGCGGCACCGGTTCCGCTCTGCTGAAGCAGGCGCTGAACCTGCTGCGCGAGGACGGCTTTGCCCGCTGCTACCTGTGGTCCATCGACGGCAACACGCAGGCCGAGGCGTTCTATCAGAAGCGAGGCTTCTGCCGTACGGACGATTGCATCCGCTACCAGCTCGGCGGCCAGGATGTGACGGATGTCCGGTATGTCCTGCGCTGAAGCGCCTTATCGCAGCGCATCCTCCAGGACGTGCTGTCCGGCCTCCACCGTGGCGCGCACCTCATGCAGGACGTCGCTGTAGAAGCGCTCCGCCGCTGCCCGGCGTTCTGCTGCCATGCGCGCCCCCGCCGTCGTAAGGAAGCGGTCATACACCCGGGACAGCTTGAAGCAATGCTCCCGGAAATAGGAGTCGCCCTCGTCATCGCCGGAGCCGTCCATAATGGTTCCGTCCGGCGCGGTGCTGTAAATGGGTTCCCCCAGGGCGCCATTGTACTGCAGCGTCCTGGCAGCCCCGATGGCGCCGGTCACATCCAGCTTGTCGGCATCGAAGAGAATCTTCGCCTCCAGGCTGACCGGCGGGTCGCTTTTGCGGAAGCGGTGGCAGCGGATGCAGTCGCGCACATGGGCTGCCTTCTCCTCTTCCCAGCCGATGCCCAGCAGGAAGTCATAGGCCCGCGCCGCCCCCACCTGGGCATGGCAAAGACCGGGGTCGGCCATCTGGTCAGGACGGCCGATATCATGCAGCAGGCAGGCCGCAATCAGCACATCCATCTGCACGGGGGACTCCTCCCTGGCAATGGCCATCGCCCCCATCAGCACACGATAGACATGATCCTTGTCATGGGCGCTGTCCTTCATGCACCGGAGCATGTACTGTTCAATGGTTTCATACGCTTTACGGTTCATGCGTTTCTCCTTTATCCGTCCTTCAAGAACTGCCGCACCCATACATACAGGTGCGGCAGTTTATTTGGGGGGAATTGATTTATTCGATCTTTGTCCAGTTCTGGGTTGCGCCTTCGCCATATCCGGCGGGGTACTTCCCTTCCTTTACCAGCACAAAGCCCAGGTCGGCGGCATAGTTCGCGCCGCTGGACTTGACGGGCACCAGCACGCTGACGCCGTTCTCCTCCAGCACGCTGACGATGCCGGGGAAATCCGTGCGCCGCTGGGTGGGAACGACCTCCGCAGGCGCATCGACCACCAGGGTGTACTCGCCTGGATAGAGCTTCTCGAACACGTAGTATCCGTACTGATCGCTGGTGGTGGTGGCTACCGTGCTGCCGTTGCGGGTCAGGGTGATGATCACGCCGGGGATACCGCCCTCGCCCTTCTCCTGCAGACCGTTGCCGTTCAGGTCCAGCCAGCACAGATCGCCCAGGCGGCCCGGCTTCACGCTGCCCATATCCATCTGCACCCGGTCAACCGCCATCCGCAGGTCGATCACGCTGCTGACGCCGTAATTGCCGTCATTCTGCGCCAGGATGCTGACCAGCGAACCATCGCTGATGCGGCGGTCACCGGGCTCCAGAGCCAGATAGCCCGACGGGAACTGAACGTCAATCGTGTACGCACCGGGCATCAGGCCGCCGAAGGTGTAAAGGCCATCATCGGCAGTCGTCTCCTCGGCAATCACCTCGCCGTCCATGAGCAGGCGAACCTTCGCACCGCTGACCATCATGGTCTTGCCGCTGTCATCCAGCCACACATGGCCCGACAACGTCGTTTCCCGCACCAGGCCCAGCAGCGCGCCGTCGTTCTCCGTGCCTTCTGCAATGGCGATATCCGTCATTGTCAGTCGGCCGTCAGCCTCAGTAAAGGTGCTGTCGCCGTAGCTGGTTCCCATCATGCCGGGAACCAGCTGACAGGCAATGGTATACATGCCCGGAGCCAGACCCTCCGCCCGGAAGGAGCCATCCTCGGCGGTGGTCAGCTCGGCCACCACGCTGCCGCTGCGCTGCTCCAGCAGCATCACGGTTTCACCCGCGGCGGCGCGCTCCTGGGCATCACGGAGGCCATTGAGGTTCTCGTCCAGCCAGGCATAACCGGTATAGGCGGAGGGCTTCACGCAGCCCAGCGCCTGCTCCAGCCAGGCGTCGCCCATGCCGATCTGCAGAGATCCGCTCTGGGTGTTCACGCCATGCGCCACAGGCAGCGTCACGTCGGTCAGCTGGGACATCACATAGCCTTCGGGGCAGGTCACCGTCAGAACATACGCGCCGGGGCGCAAGTCAACAAACGCAAACTGTCCGTCCGCGCCGGTGACCATGCGGATTTCCTCCAGTTCCGGACGTTCAGGGATCAGGATCATTGTCAGGGCTGCCATGGTCTGCTCCGAAGCATCCATCATGCCGGAACCATCGCTGTCGGCGTAGGCGTAACCTGTGATCGTGCTCAGATACAGGCCGCCGCAGAAAGGCGCTGTGATGTAATCGCCGGCTTCGACCTCAAACCAGTTGCCCGTACCGGTCACGCCCTCCGCGGTGATGCGGTTGCCGCCGTCTGTCACATTGGCAAAGACTGCATCCTCGGGCAGCTCGTACTGCAGCTGATAGCGTCCGGGCTTCACGGGAGAGAAGGTATAGGCGCCGTTCTCCTCCACCTGCTGAACCTCAACAACGCCGTCTTCATTCATCAGGCTGACATAAGCGCCCACCAGGCCCGCCTCGGAAGCATCCTTGCGGCCGTTGTCATTGGCATCGGCGAAGACCGTGCCGCTGATCTTCGCAGGGACGATCATACCGGCGTCCATACCGGTCACGCTGTCCCCCATCGGAAGCGTGATGGCGTCAGAATATCCGATGCCATCGCTTTCCGTGGTGATGATGCTGCCCTCGCCCGGGAAGGTGAAGGCATATCCCTTGGCCGGGCTGACGGAAACGCAGTAGTCTCCGGGCGGCAGATCGCCGAAGGTGTACGCGCCGTTCCTGTTGGTCTTGGCAGACTTGACAGCGTTCCCTTCCTCGTCCAGCAGGGTCACCACGATTCCCTGTGCGTTCTTCTCGCCCGTTTCCCATTCGCCGGTGCAGTTTGCATCGTAATACACCACGCCGCTGATGGAACCGTAGCAGATCGCGCCCACCATGATCGTTTTGGTGCTTGCATTTTCCACGTCAATGTTCAGCACAGTCTGTTCGCGCTTGCCATCGCGGGGGGGGATCTGGTTGGCCTGCGGGTTGCCGGGAACGTTGACGGTAAAGGTATAGCCCGTGGGCAGAAGCACCTTGATCTTGAACGTATCTCCGCGAAGATTGCCAAAGCGGTACACGCCGTTCTCGTCGGACACCCCGGTGCGGAGGCGCTTGCTGTTGCTCTGGCGGAACAGCTCGATCTGCACGCCCGGCAGGATCCGCTCCCCCTCGTCAAACACACCGTTGTAGTTCTCATCCAGGAAGCAGACGCCCTCCACCACGCACTCGGTGACCAGGCCGATATTCTGCTCGTCCAGCACATCGCCGCGCTCAAGGATAATCTGATCCTTGCCCACGCGTTCGGCCTCGACGGTCATCAGGGAGCGATACTGTGCCGGGCCGTTTGCCCGGAAGGTGAACACATAGCCTTCGGGCACGTTATAGCACACATTGTAGGTACCGTTGCGGATCTGACGGATCTCGAAATAACCATTCTCGTCGGTCAGCGTCTCATAGTGCAGACCATTTCGGGCGCCGTCCGCCGTGACGAGGATACCGGGAATGCCGGGCTCGTCATCCTGCCAGATGCCGTCGGCATTCAGGTCATGCCAGTAGGTTCCGCTCAGGGTACACGTCTGCATCGCGCCGATGCCGAACGGCAGCGTCTCTCCCTGCGTCAGGACGACCGTGGCCTCCTGAACGCGCTCGGCGCTCAGCTCCATGCCGCTTTGCATGATCGTTGCTTCCCTGCCCTTGTTGGCATAGCCAAAGTCCTCGGGAAGCTCGCAGCGGAGGATATATTCACCCGCAGGGGCACTGAGAATCGCCTCGCCCGAATCATCCGTCATGATGCAGGCGACCAGGATCTCCTGCCCCTTCTCATACCGTAGCAGACTGATCAACGCGCCGGGCACAAATGTCTCATAGGTATTCAGGACGCCGCTGTTGTTCTCATCATTGAACACGGACACACGGATATAGGCGGGGATGATCTGGCTGGCCATGACCTGAGGATGATTCTCCTCATCGGTCAGCACCACATACTGATCGGGGATCATGCCGCCGCGGCTGCTGTAATACTGAAGGGTGTAGCTGCCATTTTCCACATCGGAAATGTGCCACATACCGTCTGCGCCAGAAACCGCAGTGGCCAGCACCAGACCGTCATGATCGGTCAGGGACACGGAGATATCGGAAAGGGGCGCGCCGCTTTCGTCACAGATCACGCCGCTGACGCCGCCCAGCTCTTTTTCGGAGATTGCGGGAAGGGTCAGCGCCTCGCCGCCGGAGAGCTCTGCCTTGCAGATTGCCAGGGTGTGACCGGCCATGTCCACAAAGGACCAGCCCTCGCCCACATAGCGTCCCTCAGGCAGCACGCAGGTCACCGTATAGGTATCCGGTGCAAGCCCCGTGAAGGAGTAGGCGCCCTCTCCCTCAGTCGTGTGGATCTCGCTGCCCGAAATGGTCACCTGCGCCATCGTCTGACCGGGAACCTCGCCGTACAGGGAGGCCGCGTTGCTCAGCTCGACCCGATAGGTGCTGGTCTTGCCGTTGCTGATGGTCACCAGCCACTGGGCAATGGTGCGCTGTACGCTGGGATAGCCATTCAGGCCCGTCAGCAGCACATTCTCCGGCAGGTCGATCGTAATGATGTAGTTGCCCTTCTTCAGACCGGTTACGGATGCATTCTCACCTGTGATCAATTCACCTGCGCCATAGGTCACGCCGCCAGCCGTAACGCTGTAGCTTGCCGCCGCGCCAAGATCGCCCATGCCCTGCAGCACCAGGGTACCATGCGTCGGGACAGGGGTGGCCGTCGGCGTGGGAGTGGGCGTTGCAGTGGGCTGCTCCAGCCCGTCGCTGGACAGACTGTCGGTCGGTTTTACCGTCGGTGTCGCAGGCGCCGGCGTGGCGGTGGCAACAGGCTTCGGCGTCACGGCCGGGGTCGGCGTAGCAGGACGGAGCGTAATCTGCGGCGTGTAGTAGTACGACGCATCAATCAGCGCAATGGAATCCGGCCCGGTATAGGGCAGAACGTTGATAATCTTGTCGCGCCAGGGGCTGATGGCGGCGGTTGAACCTGTCATGCGCAGGGTATACTGACCCGCGGTGATTGCCACAGGCAGGGCATAATCGCCCTTGCTGTCGGTGGCAAAGCGCAGCACGGTATCGCCCACCTCGCTGATGAGCTCAAACTCAGCGCGGGATTCGGTATGCACCCGGAACAGACCCGCCTGGGCATACACGACGATGGGCGCCAGGTTCAGCCTTCCCTGCACGATGGAAACCGTGTAGCCCTGGGCATTGACGCTGATCCCTTCCGGCATGGTATCCTGCACGGGAATCAGCTGGACATTTCCGGAAACTGAAACAGGCATCGGCTCGCTTCCGTTCTCATCCGAGGTCACGGTGCCGATGATTCGCCCGTTATAGTAGACGTCAAAAGCGCCCTTCAGGCTCCGCGCCTGATAGCCGCCGTCGCTGGTGGCATACATGCCGATGAAGGTCAGCTGCAGCTGCGTCTCCTGCTCCGCCGACGCGAGCAGCATCGTCAGGAGCATCAGCACCGCCAGCAGGCACAGCGCCAGTCGCTTCAAAGACTTCAATCCAATCCGCCTCCATGTCCTTGCAACATGTATCGCAAGTGAAAATAACTCATTCTTTATCGTATAGCATTCAGCCCCGATTGTCAACCTCAAGCGCATCTTTTTACAACCTTTACAGCCTGTATACATAAACTTTACTTGACTTATCCGGAACCGTGCACTAAAATGAAAACAACGAATTTTCCACCCGTGAGGAGGAGTCCGTATGTTCAGAATCGGCGAAGACCTTGTCGCCATCGTTACCGATACATCCTGTGATCTTTCCGATGAGCAGCTGGCGCGTTATGATATCCGCGCCGTGCCGCTGCGCATCATCACCAGCACCGGCGAGTACCGCGACCGCTATGACATCACCCATGAGGAGCTGTATCAGATCCTGGCGGGCGGCGAAATTCCGAAAACCTCCCTGCCCCAGCCGGGCGAACTCAGCGCGGTGTACCGCCAATTGAAGGAGGAGGGCTGCACACATATCCTGCATATGTGCATTTCCAGCGGTCTCTCCGGCACCTGCAACATGGTGAGCATCCTTGCGCAGGAGACAGAGGATCTCACCGTCACCGTGTTTGACGCCAAGACCCTTTCCTGCGGCCTTGGTCTGCTGGTACTGGAAGCCGCCGAGTGCCTTGAAAAGGGCATGCCGGTCGCGGACGTTGTCTCCCGCCTGAACCACCTGCGCGCCAATCAGCTGGGCGCCTTCGTGATCCGCACGCTGGAATACCTGCGCAAGGGCGGACGCATCGGACTGGTTGAGGGCGTCGTGGGGACGCTGCTGAAAATCAAACCGGTGATCCACGTCAATGATGACGGCGTATACGCCACGCTGATCAAGGCCCGCGGCTTCTCCCGCGCCCTGGAGGCCATGCAGGAGGAGTTCTTCCGCCGCTATCAGGGGCGGAAGGTGCGCGTCGCCATCGTACACGGCAACGCGGAAACGGAAGCGCACCACCTGCTGAACCTGTTCCGGGAGCGGCTGGAGGTCGTGACCGGCTTTGTCAGCCCCGTCAGCCCCGCGCTTGCCATCCACACCGGCCCGGGCCTGCTGGGCGCCATTGTCCAGTATACCGACTGAATGTAAAAAGACGCGAGTCCATCACCGGATTCGCGTCTTTTACTATTCTCGTTTACAGACTATCGGTCTGTAATTTGCGTTGTCAGTTGCTCTTATTCAGACTCCCGGTCTGTTTCTACCTCGGCAGCGACCTTTAGCTTCCTTACGATCGCCCATTCCACGCGATGCTCCTCAATGCACTCCACCTGGATGTGCAGCCCGCAGCATTCCAGCTCCGGCGTGCTGCCGTCGTCGGGAATGGTCGTGAATTGACTGAAGATCAGGCCGCCCAGGGTGTCATAGTCCTCCTCCAGGGGCAGTTCCACCTCCAGGGCCTCGGCCATGTCCGCCAGCATCGTCTGGCCGGAGATGCGCCAGGTATCCTCGCCCAGGGGCGCAATCTCCGCCTCCTCCTTGGGGTCGAACTCGTCATAGATGTTGCCGACGATCTCCTCCAGAAGATCCTCCATGGTCACAATGCCGCTCATGCCGCCGTATTCATCCACCACGATGGCCATGTGGATCTTGCGGCTCTGCATATTGCGGAAAAGCTGGTCGGCAGGCACCGTCTGGGGAACAAAGTATGCCTCGCGGATCATCTCGCGCATCGTGCGGGGATGCTCCGCCTGCATGTTCAGCAGGAACACGCGGGTATTGAGGGTGCCGATGATGTCGTCACGGTCCTCGTTATAGACCGGGAAGCGGCTCAGGCCGGTCTCCCGGATGGTCTGCAGGATCACGTCCCACTCCTCATCCACCCAGACGCAGGTCACGTCTGTGCGGTGGGTCATGACATTCTCGGCGGTGCGGTTGTTGAACTCGAAGATGTTTTCGATCATCTCCTTCTCCGTCTCCTCGATGGTGCCGGCTTCCTCGCCCATGTCCACCATCATACGGATGTCGTCCTCGGTGACCTCATCCTCTGCCGTATCCGGGTCAATGCCCATGACCCACAGGATCAGATTGGTCAGCGCAGAGAGCAGCCACGCCAAGGGAGTGAAGATGACGGTCACCACGCTCATGAGGCCCAGATTTCCCCGGGCAATTTTCTCAGGAGCGTACATGCCCAGCCGCTTGGGCACCATTTCGCCCAGGAGCAGGAAGAAGAAGGCCAGCACAAGCGTCACCGCGACCATACAGGCGGGCTCCGGCAGCTTTGTCAGCGCCGCAACGCTTTCCTTGAAAGCATCCGCCGCGAAGGCCGCCCCGACGAAGCCTGCCAGGGTGATGCAGACCTGAATGGTAGAGAGGAACTGATTCGGGGATTCGTTCAGCTTCAGCAGCTTTGCGGCGGTTTTGTCACCCTCCTCGGCGTCATGCCGGAGCTTTGCTTCGCTCAGGGAAAGGACAGCGACCTCCGTCGCAGCGAACCAGCCATTCACAAGAATGAGCACAAATTGAAGCAGTAGCGGCCCCCATGGGTCAGGCACAAGAATCTCCTCCTTTTTGTTCAGCCTTCCTTACGCAAAGGCTTACTATTGATACAGTATAGCATACTCCCTGCACAAATGCAATGGCGTAGCCCCCGCAAACCCCGAAAAATGCATAAAAAAGGGAGCGCAGCCAATCGGTGCGCTCCGCAGGATTCATTCTCAGAAGCCGGTATTCATCAGGTTCATCACGCTGGCCGGCAGGGTGAACAGCGCATTCTGCGCCCAGGAGAACAGCGCGGTGTAGGCGCTGACGAACCAGTTGGCAAAGTCCGCATCGCTCAGCGCCGCCGGACGCACCACCGTGCCCTCGGTAATGGACGCGCCGGGGGCAGTCGTTTCCATCTGGCCCAGGATAGTGAGGTACTCCTTGCCGTCCACCTCAATGGTCAGGCTGTCCTTGCAGGTGAAATCCATGCCGCTGGAGACAGCATCGTAGCTGTAATCAAAGTGCAGATTGATGGTGGTGTTTTCAACGGTCTGCTGGGCATTGTAGACGTCCGTAAGGGTGTTGACCGTGCCCTCCATGCTGACGGTCGCCTCGGTGATGGTCACATCGACCGCCACATCATAGGCCTTCAGCTCGCCCTCGCTGCGGTCGGTGTAGTCCACCTGCACCAGGATGCGGGTCTCGCCAGCCTCGGCCACGGCAAAGTTGGCCATCACATTCTTCTCGCCCACGACCACATCCAGGGTGATATCGCCCTCCGGGAAGGCCATGGTCACGCTGTGGGCAACGGTGCTGTTCATCGTCAGCCGGTGGTAATCCAGGGAGACGCTGTCCTCATTGACCACGCCATCCTTCATGACGACAGTATTCATCGCCACGGGCATGCCGTCCTCGCCCAGCCAGATGCGCATCACCACGTCGCCCTCATAGATCTCGCTCTGACGGATCTCGTCCATCATCATGTCCAGGAAGCCCATGAAGTCCACGTTCTCGCCCGCAACGCTGCTCATTTCGGGGGCGATGGTGTTATCATAGTCCATCTCCGTTGCAATGACGTCCGCCAGATCAGGGTTGTCCTTGATGAACTGCACCAGGGAAGCGATCAGGGCATTCATTTCCTCGGGGGTCATGGTGCAGGTGACCATGGCAACCGCCGGGTCGCAGTTCCGGGGCAGCGGATCGGGTTCGCCCTGGGTCATCTTTCCAGCAACGATGCCCACCTGCTCCAGCAGCGCATTGTAGTTCAGCGCCGTTACGTCCAGGTCGTTCATCAGGTTGCCGGCCGTCATGGATGCATTGAACTCATCCAGGAAGAGCTGCCAGTATTCGGGAATCAGCGCCTTGACGGACTCGGCCTCAGTCTCCGGGATGAAGCCCAGCAGCACGAACATATCCACCAGGCGCTGCAGCAGCGGGACAACCTCCTCGCCGCTGACGACGATGGTGCCGCCGATGAGGTTGCTCAGCAGGTAGACGTCGTCTCCCACAACCGCCGCGCCAACATTCAGCAGATCGGCCACCGCGCCGGTGTCCTGCTTCATGCCGATGGCATAATACATTTCGTCGCCCTGCATGTAGCCGCTGATGACCAGCGCATTGAGGACATCGGCGATCACCTGATCCACCGCGGGCTCGCCGGTCATGTCAGCCGCGACGTCGCCCACGGAGACGGTCCAGTTGACGCGGCGGCCGGCCTCCAGGGCCGCACCCACGGAATAATCCGCAGCCTCCGCCAGGCCGGACAGGGGGGCAGCCAGCAGCATCACCGCCAGCAGCATTGCAAGCATCTTCTTCATGATTGGTACCTCCTTGTACTTTTGATACAGGTTTATCTGTCGTGCATATTCTACCATGCACACCGCGGAAGCGCAAGCATTTTTGTCGTACTGATACACTTTCGCGCTCCACTCATACATATTTACGCATGAAAGCCCCGCTGCGTTTCATATTTTCGTATTATTTCTCAACTTTCTCAAAATTTCTTTGCGCTCCTGAAATATCGCCCGTTTTACCTCTTGTTCTTCCACTGAAATTATGTTACAATAGTCGCTGACCCCCATCATGAAAGGAGATTATCACCATGGAATTCACTTACAAGCTCCTG
Source organism: Clostridia bacterium (assembly GCA_017516305.1). Taxonomy (GTDB): domain Bacteria; phylum Bacillota; class Clostridia; order Christensenellales; family Aristaeellaceae; genus UBA11524. The sequence continues at coordinate 18,067 of JAFXDB010000225.1, forward strand.
GGCTTTGCCTTTGCCGCTGCCGAGGACGGCGCTGCTGACGTTGCCGTGGATACCGCCGAGACCGCTACCGAGATGGGCCTGATGCAGACCATTCTCAGCGGTGTGGGCATGTTCTTCCCCCTCATCATCATGTTTGTGCTGATGTACTTCCTGATGATCCGCCCCGAGAAGAAGCGCAAGAAGAAGGAGCAGGAGATGCTGGCTGCCCTCAAGCGCGGCGACCGCATCTGCACCATCGGCGGCATCTACGGCACCATCGCCGACATCAAGGACGACACCATCACCCTGACCGTCGGCCGCGACAACATGTCCATGGTCGTCACCCGCTGGGCCATCCGCTCCGTGGAGGACGTGACCATCGAGAACGAGTCCGCCGCCCTCAACTGATTTCCCAACCGAATATCAGTCAGGACCCCCTGTTTTTCCGGCAGAGGGTCTTCTCTATGTCAAAAAAGTGGCCATGGGCCACTTTTTTGAGTCTGGCACTCAGTCACTGGTCGCTTCGCTCCCGGCCGTTCCTTCGCGTAAGGAAGCTTTTCCTGCGGAAAAGCACGAAAATCGCCGCACATGTCGCCGATTTTCGATTTACAGTCCGCCGACGGCAAGTTACTTCACTTTTACCAGGACCGTTCCTTTTTAACAGTCTGAAGTCCCCCCGTTTTTCCTGCGGCAGGTCTATTTTCTTGGCTCTTCACGGAAAGTTGGGGAATACGAAAGGGTATAATGAGATATTCCCTTCCCAGCCTTTGCGGCTGCATCGAAGCCATGAAGGGGAAGATGCGGCGTCTTTGCGGAGGGTTGCGCCCTCGTTCTTCTACATTCAAGCAACCCTCCGCAACGTCGCCGCCCCGATATGCAGCCGCCTTTCCGACATCTCATGGGCAGGAGGGGGACGGGGGAAAACTCCGGTAGTTTTCCAAATAGGAAAAAGCGCCTTTGCGCCGCTTTCGGCGGGCGAAAGCGGCTTCCAACTTATGCTGTTCGGTCAGTTGTGAGAAAACGCGATAACATACACAAATGTGCAGTCTCTAAGAAACCGTGAAGAACCATTTTCTGTTCCCCATTGACTTTGCTTATCAGTTTTTCATGCACCGATCGACTCGCGCCGCATAATCTGCCAGTGGAACCCTACCCCACGAACATAGACGGAGGTATGCTGCATGACGAAATGCAACTCTGTTTCCCTCACCCAGGGATGCGGCGGATGCTCAGACCGCTGTGGCTGGTACGATGACTGGTGCTGCGGCAATTCCTGCTCCGGCGGCTGCGGCTCCTGGAATGGCTGTGGCTGCCAGAACGGCTGCGCATCAGGCTGCGGTGGATGCCTGAATGGCTGCGGCTCCTGCCAGAACGGCTGCAGCTGCTGCACGGGCTGGAACTCCTGCTCCGGCGGCTGCGGTTGCGCCGTGGGAAATGGCTGGAATGGCTGCGGATGCTCCTCCTCATGGAACGGATGGGGCTGCGGAGGCTGCGGCTCCTGCGGGGTTGACTGCTCCTGCCTCTGGCCCGACGTTCCCGCACTGCAATCCGGCGGTGTCCTGACGCCCCGCATCATCGGCAGCGGCCGCCTGTGCCAGCGCGTCAACCATCTGACCCTGTGCCTGCAGGACATTCCCGAATGCGCCAAAACGCCCTATGCGCTGGTCAGTGTGTCTGCCAGCGGCCCGGTGGACTGGGAATTCATCGCCCAGGAGCGCTGGCGGGCCATCCTGCGCGTCACCATTCCGCTGACCGCCGTCATCCGTGACTGCGCCGGATGCACCTTCCCCTGCCATTCCTCCATCACCGTCGAAGTCCCGGTGCGCATCACCATTCCCACCGTCGACCTCGGCCGTGCCCAGGTGACCGTACAGCCGGGCGTCAGGCTTCTGTGCGTGGATGGCTGCAGCGAGGACGGCTGCTTCACCGTCAGCCTGGCCGTGCTGGTGGACGTCTACGTGGCCCGCTGGGAGCCCAATGCCAACGGCGACACCATCCCCTGCCGTCCGGATCTTCCGCTGACCCTTCCCGCCAGCTTCCATCCCTGTGGCTGCTGCCGGTAAATGAAAAGGACGACGCACCCGCCCGGATGCGCCGTCCATCATTTCGTTTTGGGGATGTGACTCATTCCCCGCCCCTGCGGAATACGCAGGTCAGTACGCCGTCCTGCGCCAGGAGGGTCACTTCAATGGGGAAATCGTAGTAGCTCATGAACCGGAAATCCTTCCAGGTAGCCACGGCGCAGTCATGGTTGCGCCGCGCATACTTCACGCCCGCGTAGCTGTGAACGTACCATTCCACCAGCTCCACGTTGAGGCCCTGCACGGCCTGGAACATGGTGGTGCTGACCTGACAAACGCCGCCGGACACGCCCACGCCGTCACGGCTGATGTTGGGGGCCTTCTTGTAGCCGTTCTCATAGGTGTAGGGCGCGCACAGATCGTTGAAGCTGAACTCCTCGCCGGGCATGATGACCGTGCCGGTCACCCGCTCCACGCCGATCTCGATATTCTCCACGCGGCCAACGATGAGGCTGTCCTTCTCGTCCACCTGGTACCAGGTGGTGAAGCCGTAGAGCGCGTCGCCCGGCTGCGCCTCCTGCCACGGCACAAAGGGTTCGTAACGGAAGGAGCCCGCAGGCAGCTGCGCGGTGTCCCGGTTCATGGTGACCATGCCATCCTCACTGGCAATGACCACCGCGTCGCCCTCATGCAGGGTGTTGCCCTCGTAGCCGTCCACGGTCACAAAGGCTTCCTCCGTCATGATGGCCAGGCCGTACATGGGCAAGAACCCTGGCAGCGGCACATCGCTCACCACCCACATCTCGTACAGGCGCTCCGTCGGCAGCCAGCCCACATCGCCGTTATAGCCGCACAGGCACCACTCCTCGCCGTATTCGTAGACCTCCACCATCGCGTCCTCAGGCACCTTGCCCAGCCAGTCGCGGCTGTCCATATCCTGCACCTTGCGGATGCGGGTCTCGCGGTACATGCGGGCCAGGTAGATCGGCTCCAGCACCGCATCCGGATCGGCGGGGATATCGTCTTCGTCCTCCGCCAGAACAGCAAAGGGCTGCAGCACCAGCAGCAGCGCCAGGAAAAGCGTCAGAAGCTTCTTCATCGGTCATCCTCCGGGTATTTTGTGATATCATACCCATTATAAACGATTTGTGTCCGTAATGCAATCTTCACATATGTAAAAAACCGGGAGGACGCGCAGGTCATCCTCCCGGGAAACATTATCTCTCAGCTTATTCGAAGGTGACGGTGGCCTTCACGGGGGTCTGACCGGTCAGCTCGCAGCTCAGCGCGTCGGGCTGGCTCAGGCCCACATGGACATCGAAGACCTTGCCGTCGGCGATGCGCTCACCCTCGCCATTGACGACGGTGAATGCATTCTTGTCCAGCTTGACGGCCACCTGCTTTTCCTCGCCGGCGCTGATGGCCACGCGGGCAAAGCCTGCCAGATGGGCATTGGGGGTCTCCCACTGGCTCTGGGTATCGCGGACATACACCTGCAGCACGGTCTCGCCGTCCATCTTGCCGGTATTGGCGACGGTGGCGGTGACCCAGCCGGTTTCACCGTCCACAGCGCAGTCCTTCACCTCGAAGCTGGTGTAGGACAGGCCGAAGCCGAAGGGGAACAGCGGCTTGCCGGTGAAGTAACGGTAGGTGCGCTCGGTCATGCTGTAATCGGTGAAGTCAGGCAGCTCCTCCACGCCGTGGTAGAAGGTCAGGGGCAGCTTGCCGGAGGGACTCACCTCGCCGAAGAGGATCTTCGCCAGCGCAGTGCCGCCCGCCTGACCGGGATACCAGGCCAGGATCTCGGCGTCGCCCTGGGGAATATTGAGCGCGGAGCCGACCGCCACTACGGTGACCAGGGGCTTGCCGGTGGCAACCAGGGCGTCCAGCATCTTCTGCTGGCTCTCGGGCAGGTTGAGGTTCAGCTTATCGCCGGAGGCAAAGGCATTGCCGGTATCGCCCTCCTCGCCCTCCAGGGTCGCGTCCAGACCCACGCAGGCGATGACGACATCCGCCGCCTCGGCCACCATGGCGCACTCAGCCAGGCGGTCGCTTTCAAGGCCCAGGTTCTGCACGCGGTCCTTGAACAGGTGGCAGCCCTCGGAGTACAGCACGCGCATCCCATGCTCCTTCGCGTACGCGCGCACACCCTCCAGGAAGGTCACATAGCGGCTGGATACGCCGTTGTAGTTACCCTCCAGCGCAGGGATGGAGTTGGCATTGGGGCCAACCACAGCGATGGTCTTCACCTTCGCGGGATCCAGGGGCAGGACGCCGTTATTGCGCAGCAGCACCATGGACTTTTCCGCAGCTTTCAGAGCCAGCGCGTCATGCTCGTCGGTGTCGCAGGCCGTGAAGGGGATCTCATCGTACTCGCAGTCGTCGGCGAACACGCCCAGCATAAAGCGGCTGGTGAACATGCGCTCGCAGCAGACGGTGATCTCCTCCTCCGTCACCAGGCCCTCCTCATAGGCCTGCATCAGGTGCAGGTAGGTGTTGCCGCAGTTCAGATCGCAGCCCATCTTGATGGCAAGAGCCGCCGACTCCGGCGCGGTAGAGGTGACCATGTGACGGGTGTGGAAATCGCGGATGGCCCAGCAGTCGGAGGTGACATGACCCTCAAAGCCCCACTTGTTACGCAGGATGTCCACCAGCAGGGTCTTCGAGCCGCAGGCGGCCTCGCCATTGACGCGGTTGTATGCGCCCATGAAGGCCTCCACGCCCGCTTCCTTCACCGCTGCCTCAAAGGCAGGCAGATAGGTCTCCCACATGTCCTTGGGGCCGGCAATGGCGTCGAACTCATGGCGGATGGCCTCGGGGCCGGAATGGACGGCAAAGTGCTTGGCGCAGGCAGCCGTTTTGAGGTACTTGCCCTCACCCTGCAGGCCGCGGATGAAGCGCACGCCCAGGCGGGTGGTCAGGTAGGGATCCTCGCCGTAGGTCTCATGGCCGCGGCCCCAACGGGGGTCACGGAAGATGTTGATGTTCGGACTCCACATGGTCAGGCCCTTGTAGATGTCACGATCCTCGTGAGCAACCTGGCCGTTGTACTTGGCGCGTGCCTCGGTGGAGATGACGGAGGCGATCTCCTGCTGCATATCCTCGTCGAACATGGCGGCAAGGCCGATGGCCTGGGGGAAAACCGTGGCCGTACCGGCGCGGACAACGCCGTGCAGCGCCTCGTTCCACCAGTAGTAGGCCGGGATGCCCAGGCGCTCAATGGCCGGGGAATCATACCGCAGCTGGGAAGCCTTCTCCTCCACCGTCATCTGGCTGACAAGCTCATGCGCCAGGCGGCGGGCCTCATTACGATCCATCATGTGTTGTGTGCACTCCTTTCGGGGTCGAAACTAATCCTGATTCTGCGTATAGATTTCCATTACCTTCATTCAAATTCCTTCCCGTTTCCTTGCAAATATTTGCTCTCTTATGGTCAAATTTTGATTTTCCAGTAGCGGAAACGCGAATCTTCTGCTATAATGGCTGAGAATGCAACGAAGGAGGCTGCTCACATGCCCATCCGCGCCATTGCCTTTGACCTGGACGACACGCTGCTGCGGCCGGACAACAGCATTTCTGCCTACACGGCGGATGTGCTTCACCGTGCCCATGCCACCGGCATACGCATCCTCCCCGCCTCCGGTCGGACCTTCGGCAGCATGCTGAAGGCCGTGCCGCCCATCATCGACTGCGCAGACTGCCTGATCTCCTGCAACGGCTCGGAGGTCTGGTCAACGGAAGGCGCCATCCTCATGCAGGAGCTGATTCCTGTATCCCTTGCCCATGAGGTCGCCGCCTTTGCAGCACAGCGGGGCGTTTACTGCCAGACCTACGCGCCGGATCGTTTCTTCTACACCGTGGAAAACGAATGGGCCGCCTCCTATGCCAGGCTCTCCTCCCTCTCAGGCGAATGCGTGGGCGACCTGACCCGCTTCATTCGCCAGCCGGTCACCAAGCTCCTGATGATGGATGAGCCTGCCCGCGTGGCCCGGCTGCTGGAGGAGGCACAGTCCCGCTTTGCCGGACGCGCGTCGCTGACCTGCTCCAAGCCCTATTTCCTGGAATGCAATCCCCTGCGGGCCACCAAGGCCAACGCTCTTGCCTGGTGCGCAGATCACTTTGGCTTCACCATGGCGGAGCTGCTCTGCTTTGGCGACAGCCTCAATGACGTATCCATGCTGCAGGCCGCAGGCACAGGCGTATGCGTCGCCAACGCGCGCCCGGATGTGCTGGCTCTGGGCTTCCCCGTCTGCCGCGCCAACTCGGAAGACGGCGTGGCCCGCTACATCGAAGAAAACATGCTCTGACCAACCATGCAACGGAGGTACCCCTTATGATCCAGGCCGCCGATTTCGCCAAGGCCCTCGAGCTGACCGAGCTCTCCCCCTCCACCCGCACCGAATGGGACATCCGCACCGCCGACCTGAACCGCCCCGGCATGCAGTTTTGCGGCTTCTATGAATACTTCGCCTTTGAGCGCCCGCAGGTCATCGGCAAGGTCGAAATGACCTACCTGGAAAACCTGCCGGAGCAGAAGCGCCGGGCCATGCTGGAGAAGTACTTCTCCTTCGACATCCCCTGCGTCATCGTCTGCCGCGGGATGAAGGCCCCCGATGAGCTGCTGGAGGCCGCTGCCCGCCGCAATATCGCAGTGTACCAGACGTCCATGCTGACCACCAAGTTCACCTTCACCGCCATCAACTATCTGAACCGCTGCCTGGCCCCCCGGGTGACACGCCATGGCGTGCTGGTATCGGTAGACGGCATCGGCGTGCTGCTGACGGGCGAAAGCGGCGTTGGCAAGTCCGAGGCTGCGCTGGAACTCGTCCGCCGCGGCCACCAGCTTGTCGCCGACGACGTGGTGGATATCTGCAAGGTCTCCGACAACCGCCTGGTGGGCGAATGTCCGGAGATGGTGCGTCACTTCATGGAGATCCGCGGCATCGGCATCATCGACATCCGCACGATGTACGGCGTCTCTGCCGTGGCCCAGAGCCGCTCCATCGACCTGGTGATGAACATGGAGCAGTGGGTGCAGGGCAAGGCTTACGACCGCCTGGGCCTGAATGATGAGTACACCACCATCCTGGGCGTGAAGGTGCCCAGCCAGACCCTCCCAGTCCGCCCGGGCCGCAACCTCGCCATCATCATCGAGGTAGCCGCCCGCAACCTGTCCCTCAAGCGCATGGGCTACTCCGCCGCCAAGGAGCTGGACCGCCGCATGCAGGAAATGATCATGAAGCGCAGCCAGCAGAATACATAACAAAACAGCCGCAGTCCCGCTCCGCAAGGGAGGACTGCGGCTGTTGCCTTACCATAGGCCCAGGTAGTATGCAACGTCCAGAACCGTCGCAATGACCATCAGAACCATGGCCCCTGCCAGCAGCATCGGTATCACGCTCAGCCACCGCAGCGCCAGAGACACCTTCCCCCAGAAGGGGAAGATGTCGAATTCCACCAGATTCCTGGCCGTGAGGACCGACCAGATGAACAGCGGCACCGTCAGGAACACGAACACCGTCACGCTCACATCGGACAGCCATGCCCGCCACTGAATCTGCCCATCGCCGGAGATCACAATGGCCGTCATCGCCCATGCCATCAGCAGCAGCGGCGATGCATCCAGCAGCAGCTGCAGGGCGATGCGGAGCTTACCATGCCTGTCGAACCAGGAAGATAGCCTCATCATAGGTGCACCTCCTTTATCAGGTGATTGTCCACATTGCAAACATGAGAATGTCCATCAATAACGAAACGGAAACCACCAGCGCACCAGCAATCCGCAGCGCTGTGGACAGCCATCTGCACCAGCTATATTGTTCAAACAGATCAAACGCCCTGTCCCGCCAGAGGAAGCCAGCCACAAACGCTGGGATGGGAACGATCATCAGGCACAATAGTGTCGCATAGAAAAATGCGCCCGGCACCATCTGATATTGACCATCCCAGCCGCTGGTAAGCATCCTGACTGAATACCAGGATAGCAAGTGCAGTGCCATGACCAGTACCGGCAGCCCATCCAGCAGCAGCTGCAGGGCGATGCGGATCGCCGGATGTTTGTCAAAGAACACATGGATACCTTTCATGATCATCCACTCCGTTATTTCTTCAGCAGAATCACAACCCAGATGATCGCCTGCCCCACAGCCATCAGGCCGCCTACAATGTTGAAGCGGATCAGCATCATCCGCAGCCAGTCCGGCCATTTTTCCCGTACCGCGTGGGTGAAGCGGTATAGCGTCAGGCTCAGTGCCCAGGCGACGACGCCTGCGCCGAAGAACAGCCCATACCCCATCAGGGCGCCAAAGAGCAGCACCAGCCCTTCCGCCTCGTATTCAGCAATCAGCAGATACAGAAAGCTCAGCAGCATCGCCGCCAGCAGCGCAGCAGGCAGTACCGCCAACGTTATATGCAGCGCCGTTGTCACCTTCTTGTGGGCAGCGAAGAACGCCCGGATACGCTCCTGCACTTATATCACCTCTTGCGCCCATCATAGCACAGCGCGGACGGGCCGGTCAAGGATTTGCCTGAATGAACAGCACATTTTACATTCTGCACCTGAAATTCTCGTAAACACCCAAGCTATGGCAGGAAATCCAGCGATCTGCGGCGAATGTTGAAAGACGGTATCCTATTCTACTGCAACAAGCATAAAGTACAGGAGGTTACACTCATGGTATACATCGGTTTTGACGTGGGCGGCACCGGCGTACAGGTCGGCATCGTGAGCCGCGAGGGCGAGATCCTCTGCAAGGGCGGCATCGTCACCCGCATCGACATCCCCTTTGCCGAGCAGGTGAAGGCCATGGCGGACTGCGCGCTTGTAACGCTGGCCAAGTCCGGCTATTCCCTCGACGACGTGGCCGCTGTCGGCGCGGGCATCCCCGGCGTGGTGGATCCCCGCACGGGCCACATCGCCTTCTGCCCCAACCTGGGCTGGAAGGACGTCGATTTCGCCGGGGAAATGAAGAAGCACATCAATAAGCCCGTCTTCATGGACAACGACGCCACCGTTGCCGGCCTGGCAGAGTCCGTCGCGGGCGTGAGCGCAGGCACCCACTCCAGCGTGTTCCTGACCCTGGGCACCGGCGTGGGCGGCGGCATCGTGCTGGGCGGCAAGGTCTGGAGCGGCTTCCATGGCGTCGGCAGCGAGATCGGCCACATGATCATCGAGATGGACGGCAAGGACTGCAACTGCGACAATCGCGGCTGCCTGGAGCGTTACTGCTCCGCCACCGGCATCATTCTGTCGGCCCGTGCGGCGGTGATGCAGTACCAGGACAGCGCCATCATGGTCAAGGCCGAGGGCGACCCCATGAAGATCAACGCCAAGATCGTCTTCGACGCCGCTAAGGAGGGCGACGAGCTGGCCCTGCGCCTCTTCGCGGACTATGTCAAGGCCCTGGCCACCACCATCGTCAACATCATCCACGTCATTGACCCCGAGGTCATCGCTCTGGGCGGCGGCGTGTCGAAAGCCGGCGACTTCCTGCTGGACGCCGTGCGTGCCGAGGTGGCGAAGATGGTCATGTACAAGACCATGCCCTACGCCCGCATTGAGATTGCCAGGCTCGGCCCGGACGCCGGTATCATCGGCGCAGCCATGCTGGGACTTTGATTGAATTCGGAATGCGGAATTCGGGATTGATTTGTGAACCGCATGCAAAAGCGCACCTGTCTTCCCTTTTGGGGGGCTGACAGGTGCGCTTTCTTCATGCTTATTTCAGGAAGTCAATGACGGCGGTCAGTGCTGCATCGCGTTCCTCGCCGCCCAGGCCATGGTCAAGGGTGGCGTACTCGGTGATGCAGCAGTTCGGCATCAATTCACCGTAGCGGCGGATGTCCTGGGGCTTCACGACGAAGTCTCTCCCGCCGATGACCGCCATGGCGGGGCCCGTGAAGCGCGCCGTCATTTCGTGCAGGGGCAGCATCTGCGCAATGCGGAAGTACAGCCCGCCCAGATCGGCTCCATGGAACAACTTTACCGCATCAGGGATGTTTACCGGGTCGTACTCCGTCCCCATGATGGTGCCCTGGATGGCGTCGGTTTTCAGGCTCGCCGCAGGATTGAGCATCACCAGCTTCTTCACCTTGTCGTGATAACAACCCGCCAGCATTCCGGCAATGACGCCGCCCTGGCTGTGGCCCAGGAGATAAACCTCGCTCACGTCATCACGGCTGAGCGCGTACTGCAGGAATGCCGCCGCGTCCTCCAGCTCGTTCAGGGGCGTCATCTCCCGGAAGGATCCCTCCGAGTTTCCGTGACCGTTGAAGTCAAAGCGCAGGGTCATCACGCCCTCCGCCGTCAGCCGGTCAGACAGCTGCTGCAGCAAACCGCCGTTGCCATCATCCATACATGCGCAGAAGCCATGCATCATCATGACCAACGGTTTTTTGTTTTCTTTATTCCCTGCGTTTTCCGGCTTTTCCAGAAGACCGCGCAGGGTCAGCCCTGCCCTCTGCAGGGCAATGCGCTCCACCCGGTCGCTCATTCCCCCACTCAGGACGATCTCGATATGATCCTCATAATGCTCCAGCGCACCGGTCAGTGCCGCCGTTTCAAGCCATTTGATGGCTCTGCTGTCCGTCCGGAAAACGGGATAGGTCACCATCGGCTGCCCCGGCAGGCTCACGCCCTCATTCTGGATGAAGAGGCGGCACTTCTCACCCTCGCAGTCCGTGCCCTCCAGCATATACCGGGCCGACAGGCGGCACTTGCCGTCGGGGGTGATCCTTTGGGTATCCACGCCGCCGGAGAGGATGTCGCCATGAAAGAGAGCCGATTCGCATTTTCCCGTAAAGGGCAGCATCACCGCCGTATCGGCGAAGCCTTCCACCTTTTCGTATCCGGTCAGAAACACCTTGATGCGCAGCAGCTCCATAAGCCTGCCTCCTCGTATGTATTCCTATGGAGTATAGGACAAAGCCTGCAGGCTGTCAAGCGGTGAATACATTTCTGTATGCACTTCCGTCAGATTCCGTCCACTTCGCCCAGGCAGATCTCGTCATACTGCACAAGCTGCGCGCAGAACACTTCCGCCGTGAGACCGCTGGCCTTTTCCATCCGGCCAGCCATCGCGGAGGAC
>JAFXDB010000226.1 GCA_017516305.1 Clostridia bacterium
GTGCACCTGTGGCATGGCCGCAAGGATCCCTACCTGTACACCGCGAAGGTGGAGCTGGTGGAAAACGGCGAAGTGCTCGACAACGTGCAGACCCGCTTCGGCTGCCGCACCTTCCGCATCGATCCCGACAACGGCTTCATCCTCAACGGCGAGGAGTACCCCCTGCGCGGCGTGAGCCGTCATCAGGACCGCTGGGGCATCGGCAACGCCCTGCTGCCCGAGCATCATGAGGAGGACATCGACCTGATCTGCGAGGTCGGCGCGACCACCATCCGCCTGGCCCACTATCAGCACGCCCAGTACTTCTACGACCTGTGCGACGAGCGCGGCCTGGTCATCTGGGCGGAGATCCCCTATATCTCCAAGCACATGCCCACCGGCCGGGAGAATACCATCTCCCAGATGAAGGAGCTCATCACCCAGAATTACAACCACGCCTCCATCGTCGTGTGGGGCTTGAGCAACGAGATCTCTATCGGCGGCTCCGACGAGGACCTGCTGGAGAACCACCGCATCCTCAACGATCTGTGCCACGAGATGGACAAGACCCGCCTGACCACCATCGCGGCGGTGTCCATGTGCAAGATGGACGATCCCTACCTCAACATCCCCGACGTGGTGAGCTATAACCACTATTTCGGTTGGTACGGCGGCGAGACGGCCATGAACGGCCCCTGGTTCGACAAGTTCCACGCCATGCACCCCTCGATCCCGATCGGCTGCTCCGAGTACGGCTGTGAGGCCCTCAACTGGCACACCTCCAACCCCATGCAGGGCGACTACACCGAGGAGTACCAGAGCTATTACCATGAGGAGCTGATCAAGCAGCTCTTCACCCGCAAGTACATGTGGGCCACCCATGTGTGGAACATGTTCGACTTCGGCGCGGACGCCCGCAGCGAGGGCGGCGAGAACGGCCAGAACCACAAGGGCCTGGTGACCTTCGACCGCAAGTACAAGAAGGACAGCTTCTACGCCTACAAGGCCTGGCTGAGCGACGATCCCTTCGTGCATCTGACCTCCAAGCGCTACATCGACCGCGTGGAGGACGTCACCAAGGTGACCGTGTACTCCAACCAGCCCGAGGTGGAGCTGTTCGCCAACGGCGTGTCCCTGGGCAAGAAGACCGCCGAGGATCACTTCTTCCGCTTCGACGTGCCCAACGCGGGCGAGACCAAGCTGGTTGCCGTGGCCGGCGAGTGCCGTGATGAATCCGTCATCCGCAAGGTGGACACCTTCAACGAGGAATACCGCCTGGTGGAAAAGGGCGCGGTCCTGAACTGGTTCGACGTGGTGGAGCCCAAGGGCCGCCTCTCCCTGAACAGCAAGATGGGCGACGTGCTCAAGACCTTCCGCGGCAAGCTGATCTTCATGAGCCTGATGAAGAAGGTCATGGGCGGCAAGGACAAGAAGAAGGGCGGCATGAAGGCCATGGGCTTTGAAATCAATGCCGACATGATGAGCATGATGAACGGTTTCACCGTGCTGCGCCTGTTCACCCTGATGGGCGGCATGATGAACATGAACTTCACCAAGGAAGACCTGCTGAAGCTCAATGCCAAGCTGAACCGCATCCGTCAGCCCAAGGAAAAGCCCCAGAAGTAATCTGTCCAACGCAAAACGTCCTTCGATCGCCGAAGGACGTTTTGTTGTGCCCACTTTCCATGCCCGGCAGCGCCCGGAGCGAGCGTCATCCGCATCAAACGCCCCGCAGGGCATTCCGGTTGAGCCGGGATCGCCTCTTTAAAACAGCCGCCTGCTCTGCTGCCGTTTTTTTCATTTGCCCCGTTGCTTTTTTATGCCAACTATGCCATAATGTGATTACTTTCATAGTTTTTAAGCCTGAAAAAAGATGATCATCAAGGAGATCCATATGAACATCCAGATCAATCAGCTGGGCTACACTCCCGGAATGAAGAAAACTGCCGTCATGCACGGCAAGCTGTCGGATACGCTGCAGGTGCTGGATGCACAGGGCTGCATCGTGCTGACCCTGCCGGTCTCTGCGAGCCGCACCGACATCTGGGGCGATCAGGTCGCTGAGGCTGATTTCTCTGCCCTGACGATCCCCGGCACCTATACCCTGCGCTGCGGCAAGGAGGCCTCCTGGCCCTTCCCCATCTCGGAAGCGCCCTATCAGTCCTGCCTGACCGCCCTGGTGGATATGTTCTATTATCAGCGCTGCGGCGGCGAGGTGGATGCACGCGCCGGCGTCTTTGCGCACCCCGCCTGCCATACCGGCCCTGCCCGCATCTATGGCACAGAGGACTTCATGGAGGTGGACGGCGGCTGGCATGACGCAGGCGACTTCGGGCGCTACATCGTGCCTGCAGCCAAGGCGGTGGCAGATCTTCTGCTTGCCTGGCAGTGGAACGCCGGCGCTTTTGCCGCTCCCAATCTGACCCCCATCCTGGAAGAAGCCCGCTGGGAGCTGGAATGGATGCTCAAAATGCAGCGGGAAGACGGGGCCGTTTACCACAAGGTCAGCTGCGCCCGCTTCTGCGGCATGATCATGCCCCATGAGGAGAAGGAAGAGCTGATCATCAGCCCGGTTTCCACCACAGCTACCGGCGATTTTGCCGCATGCATGGCTATGGCCAGCCGTTTCTATGCCGCGCAGGACGCAGCTTTTGCCCAGCGTATGCTGGAAGCCGCCCGGCGCGCCTGGGATTTCCTCCAGCAGTCAGAGCCCATCCTGTTCCGTAACCCCGAGGGCATTTCCACCGGTGGCTACGGCGATCGCTCCGATGCGGATGAGCGTCTCTGGGCCCATGTGGAGCTGGCCGTCACCTGCGGGGATGAAATGTACCTTCGCGCCGCTCGGGACGCCATCCTGCAGCAGGACCGCAGCCGCGTCTCTCTGGGCTGGGGCGATGTGAGCGGCTACGCAGCGCTGGAGGGCCTGATGCTGCCCGGCGATCTGGCGAGCCTCTGCCGGCAGTGGATCCTGGACGGAGCGGACGCCGCCCTCAGCCGTATCAATCCCTACGGCATCACCATGACCGAACGTCTCCCCTGGGGCAGCAACATGAACATCTCCAATGACGGCATGGTCTTCTACCAGGCCTGGCTGCTGACCGGGTGCGAGGCGTACCGTCTGGCCGCAGAAAAGCAGCTGCATTACCTGCTGGGCGTCAACCCGGTGGACTACTGCTATGTGTCCTGCTTCGGCTCCAACCCCATGCTGCATCCCCACCATCGGCCCAGCGTGGCCCAGGGTGTGTGTCAGCCGGGCATGCTTTCCGGCGGCGCCGCCAGCGGCATGATGGACGCCTGCGCCCGCGAGCACCTGCAGGGACAGCCCGCCGCCAAAGCCTTCATCGACATGCACGCAAGCTACTCCACCAACGAGATCTGCGTCTACTGGAACTCCCCCATGGTCGCGCTGCTGGCCGGACTGAGCAAATAACGCCCTCTCCCCCTGCAGTACAACCGCTCCCGCTCCTCCAGGCTGCAGTGTTTCCCCCACTGCAGCTTATTGCTTTTTCCTATCCCGTCTGGTATACTGGAACCAAAATCGATAGGCAGGTACACACAATGTCCGAAACACAGAATAACGGCGAAAATCAGGGTACAACATTTGAGACTATCGTGAAGCAGAATGTTTTTCCGCTCCTGAAGGCATTGGGCAAGGGTCTGCTGTTTCTGGGCAAAGCCTTTGTGAACTTCATCATCAGGTACTTCCGGATGGGCAAGGAAAAACGCACGGTTTCCCAAAGCATCGAGCTGGTGGCCAAGGTGGTCTATTGGTTCCATCTGATCCTTGGTTTTCTCGGCGCGCTTGCTGCCTGGGTCGGTGCAGTCGTGTACATCATCGACGGCTATGCTACTGACTATTTCCCCTGGAACCTGCTCAACCTGCTGGCGTTGTTCCTCGGCGGCTTTGTGTCAATGCTGCTGAGCAAGTTTTTCGGCTGGCTTTCCACGATTTTCCTCAGGGCCATTGCTGTCGTGGTCGCCTCCCACGAAAAGCACCTGCAGGAGCATCCGGCTGAGTGAGCTGCAGTGGATTCCCCCTCAACAACCGTCAAACAGATAGCCGGAAACAGACGTCCTTCCCGACGTAGGTTTCCGGCTTTTTGCTGTGATGAAACCTTCATCGCGCCCGA
>JAFXDB010000026.1 GCA_017516305.1 Clostridia bacterium
ATCAGCCATGCATTGGCGTAGCCATAGGTATCCGAGGAGAAGATCAGCTTCCACACCAGATACACATTGCCGGAAATGGAGGGCGCGTAGAACACCAGCGTCATGATGGCGCGGGGGATGCGCGGCAGCTCGTTGATCAGCCAGGCAAAGATGAAGCACATGATGTAGGAGACCGGGCCCGTGAGGATGGCGAACACCAGGGTGTTCTTGATGGCGGTGAGGAACACTTCATCCTCGACGATGAGGGTGACATAGTTGCGCAGACCGAGCCATTCGGGCATGGAGGTCATGTTGAAGGACGTGAAGCTGAGGAAAATGGAGGCCGCGACCGGCAGCACCGTGAACAGGAAGAACACGATGGCGAAGGGGGCCACCATGAGATACTGATTGCGGTACTTCTTCAGCGCAGCGCCCATGGGCAGCTTCTTGGAAGTGGCAGATGTCATGCGTGTCTCCCTCCTTTACTCCTGGGTCGTGGCGTCCAGGGGCTCGGTGCTGCTCAGGGTGGTGATCAGGCCGAACTCCTCGCGCTTCTTCAGCAGCTCCTTGTCGATATCGCGGATGTTGAGGTAGAGGGTCTCGCGGGGATTGGCGAGGTCAGCCACAACGTCCTCGAAGGCATAGGAGATCATACGGGTGTTCATGTAGTAGCCGGGAACGGCGGGCATGCTGGTCAGACTCTCGTACTGGGCCAGCAGCTGCTGCTGCTCGTAGTTGGACCAGGGCAGCTGAGCAATGACGTTGGGATCGGCGGCGGGGTAACGGGCCGCAGCGCCCATGACGGATTCCAGCGTGGTGGCGTAGGTCACTTGCTGGGCGGTATCGTCCCACCACTGGATGAACTGCCATGCGGCGTCCTGGTCGTCGGCGCCCTTCATCATCACGGTCTGCACGGTGTCGCAGACGTAGGTGTTGTCGATGGTGCCGTCCTCCTGCAGCGTGCCGGGCAGGGGAGAGAAGCTCCACAGGCCCTTGATCTCCGGCGCGAAGATCTCCAGCGTGCAGTAGGTGGTGTAGTCCGTCACGCCCATGGGCATCTCGCCCGTGCGGAAGCGGTTGTTGAAGTCCGCCTGCACCTGCAGACCGTGGACGGTGAACAGGTCGGTGAACCACTTGAAGGCCTCCATGGCCTCGTCGGAGTACAGGGCAGAGGAGACGCCGTAGGTGGCGTTGCTCTCGTCGCCCAGGTAGATTTCACCGTCATTCTGGTACACCATGGACATGAAGATGTTCAGGCCCGTGGCGACGCGGGTGGAGGGCATGTAGAACTCGTAATTCTCACGGTTGAGGATGGGGATGAGCTCCATCACCTCGGTCCAGGTGGTGGGCACCTCGGTGATGCCCAGCTCCTCCATGACGTCCTGACGGTAGAAGAACATCTGGAAGCTGACCTGCTCGGGGATGCCGTAGGAGCCGCCGTTGTAGGTGGTGGCGCGCATGACGCCCTCGGAGTAACGGCTCACATACTCTTCAAAGCCGGGCATGGTGCTCAGATCCACCGTCGCGCCGCGCATGGCGAAGTCCTGGGCGATGGTCTGGTTCAGGCCGATGACCACGTCCGGGCCGTTGCCGGCCAGGGCCGCGCGCAGCACCACGTCCATGGGGATCAGCTGGAGCTTGACGCGGATGCCGGTCTCTGGGGTGAAGGTTTCGTCGATCATGTTCTGGATGATCTGGGCCTGCTCGCGGCCGGCGGAGGCCATCCACACCACGATCTGGGTGCCGTCGGCGTCACCGGAGTCATCGGCGACGACGGAGCTGGTGGAGGTGAAGAAGGTAGCGAAGAAGCGCTGGGTCTCGGCGATGATACCCTCGAACCAGCCTTCGCGGGGAGCGGGCAGGGACGCGACGTCCGCGGAGAGGATCACCGCGTCCAGCTCCAGGGGCATGGTGGAGATATCGTTGATCCAGGTGCCCAGGGCAGCGATGTTGTTCTTCAGCTGGCCCAGCTCCTTGATGATCTGCTCAGGCTTGTCCGCCAGGCCCAGGGCCTGGATGGCCATCTTCTCCAGCATGGCGGTGCTCTCGCCCTTTTCGCCGGTGATCATGACCATCTGATCCACCAGGCGGAACAGGCGGTTGCTCTCGGCGGTCATGGTGTCCACAAATTCGGGGATCTTCTTGGCGATCTCGTAGTCGATGAACTGGCTGGGAACCTGGCCGGTGATCTGGATGGTGGCCAGATACAGGGCGTTGAGGTTGCGCAGGGATTCCTCGACCTCGGAGACGATGCCGCCGATAGAGCCCAGGACGCATTCCAGGGTAATGGTGTTCTTACCGGCCTTCAGCGGCACGAGGAAGGGGGTGCCGTCCTCGGAGGCGAAGGTGTAGTTCTGCATCACGCCGGAATAGTCAAAGCCTACGACCTCCGCCTCGGCGAAGGGAACCTCGCCGTTGACCAGCAGGCGGCGGTAGGAGGTGACGCCGCGGGAGGTCTGGCGGCCCTTGAAGGTCAGCACATACAGGCCGTCCTCGGGCACCTCGATCTCCCAGGTGATGGCGTCGCCGGGGCGGGCCCAGCTGCTGGCGCCGATGGTGGGGTAGAGGATGTGCCAGGCGTGGAAGGGGGACAGCGCGGCGTCGGAGTAGTTCTTCTGCACCGTCACGGCGGGGGAGGTCTTGAGGACATCCGTGGTGGCGTTGACGGTGGTCAGCACGGTGTGCAGAGGCTCGCCGTCCGCGTCGGCGGCGTCGCTGCAGGCGCGGCGCTCCGCCTGGCCGATGATGGGCTCGCCGGTGTAGGCGGGGATGTCCGTCCACTGGGCGCTGATGTCGGCATAGGCGGGGGTCACGGGCGCGGCCATGAAGGTCAGGGAGGAAATGGCCAGGGGCTCCTTCACGGCGGTGAAGGTCAGCGTGTGCTCACCGGCCTCCAGGTGGAGGATTAGGGGCGCGCCGCTGCGGCGGTCGTAGTCCTCCAGGAAGACGACCTGCTCGGTCAGTACCTCGGTGGCGTTGGGACGGATCTCGTTGCCGTTCTTCAGGCGGATGTCCTCATCGCGCCACAGCCGCTTGAAGACGATCTGTTCCAGGGCGTCGTAGGGCGCAACGCCGTCGATGAGTACCTGACGCTGAATGTCGGAGGTGGTGCCGGGGATGGCGACGTAGCCGACCTGCAGGTTGTAGAAGCCGGTCTCCTCCACGGTGAAGCTCCAGGTGACGGAGCCGACGTCGGAGGTATTGAGGGCCTGAACGTCAATGTCCTGCACGTCCACGGCGGTGAAGTCGATACCCTCGGGGAAGCTGCTGGTGGCCGCGCCGTCGGTGGGAACGCCGGTGAAGACGTCCACCGCCACGCTGGCGGAGGCCATTTCACCGGTGAAGCCGTTCGCATCCAGGTAGGACTGGTAGACGGCCTCGCGGGCGTTGCCCTCGCTGGTGCCGGGCGCTGCATACATGGGCTTTTGCCCGCCGGAAAGCAGCAGAACCAGCACCAGGACAATGGCGACGACCGCGACAGCCAGACCGATCAGGAGCTTCTTGTTCTTGATCACGGGAATCTTGGTCACGGGTCTGTTCACCCCTTTTGCGTTGTTGTGCCCGGAGCCCCGGGCGGAAGGGACGGAGCCGCGGCTCCGGGTTACAGGGATTACCAACCCCTGGCAGAAGCAGCACAAGGCGTCGTGCTGCCCGTGCCAAGGGTTGGCGCAGTCTCCGGGAGAGCGCCGCCGGCGGGGGCGGGGCTTCCCGGGGGCTGCCACCAGGGCTGCGATAGAAAAGCGGGCGTTGATCAGGCATTTGCCCTTTCAACGCCCGCAGGTTTAACTCACGTCAGTCGGGCAGCGGGATTACTGAACCTCAACCTCGATCTCGACCTCGGCGGTGTTGCCGGCGTAGTCGGTCACGGACAGGATGACGTAGTAGAAGCCGGGGAAGGAGGTGTCCAGCTCGGACAGGTCGGCTTCAACGTTGGCCTTGATGTCCAGGCCGTCGGCGTCAGCAGCAACGTCCACATAGGCGCCAGCCCAATCGATGGTGGACATATCGGTGTCCAGCGCGATGACGGGCAGCTCGGCCTTCACGGTCAGGGTGGGGGCAACGGTGTTGTCAGCGTTGTAGACAACCACGGTCACCTCGGCAGAGCCGGAGTTCTCGGCCTTGTCGGTGAAGGTAGCCTTGACCTTGTAGGAGCCGATGACGGCGGTGTCAACACCAGCCAGATCGTAGGCGGCCAGAGCAGGATCCATCACGCCGTCGAAGCCGTCCTCAGCGGTGAAGTACGCAGTCCAGTCGATGGTGGCAACGTCGGTACCCACGGGCACGATGGCGGTGCCGTTGGCGGAGACGTTGGGAGCCTGGTTGTCGTTCAGCTCGTTGGAGCCCAGGATGGCCTCCATCTCGGTGACGACCTCGGTGAACTTGTTCAGGTTAGCCTTGATGGCGACGTCGTAAGCGGGCATGCCGTTCACGCCAGCCAGGCCCTGACCCATGATCTGATCCCAGGGATCACGCATGCCCAGGTTGCCGGCCACGTCGTTGGGGATGCACAGCTCGGAGTTGAAGATGAAGGCGTCCAGGATGGCCTGGCCGTAAACCTCATTGTAGATGTCCAGGCCGTAGTTGCGGGCCTCGTTCACGGCGGCAGCAGCCTTGTACTCGTCCATGGTGGCCACTTCGGCCTTCAGGGTGTAGTAGGTCTCCCAGTAGGTGCGGTAGACCTTCAGGGCCAGCTCGGTCATCTCGGGGGAGATGCCCTTCAGGATGCCGTCCACGTCGCCGACGGAGATGACCTGACGGTAAGCGGGATCATAGGTGACGGTGCCGTCCTCGGCAACGGTGACCAGACGGTCAGCCGCGGGCCAGGGCATGATGGCGATGGACTCGCCGCGGGCAGCGCAGGAATCGGCAAAGCCGCCGATCATCCAGATGGGGCAGTCAGCAAAGACAGCAGCGCCGCGGCCCAGGTCATTGCCGGCCTCGCACCACTGGGGGGTCCACTGATCGTCGTACACGCCGCAGACCTTCATGTAGCCCAGATCCAGCAGCTCCTTGATGTAAGCGATGGCGTCGATGGACTCCTGGGAGTCGGCGATGACGCCGGCGTCACCATAGATGCCGCCGCCATTGGCGTACATGGCAGCCAGACCGGCGAAGCGGTAGTCAGTCTCGTAAGCGGCGATGGTGGAAACCTTCGCGCCCTCGGGAGCGGGGGTGTTGGCGTAGTGGGCGTCGATCTTGGCCAGGTAATCACGGAAGTTGGACCAGGTCCACTTGTCCTCAGCCAGCAGATCCATGGGGTAGATGGTGTTGCCGTTCTCGTCCTTCAGGGCCTCAACCTGCTCGATCATGGTCAGGTTGACGCACAGGGTGAAGTACTGGTTGAAGGAGATGTTGGCATTGATGAAGTAGTTGTGGCCGAACAGGGCAGTGGGCCACATCCACTCAGCGCCTTCGAAGATGTAGGCGTACTCATCCAGGGGCTGCAGAACGTTCTGAGCCAGGACGGTGCTCTCGGAGCCGGACCACATGCGGGCGATTTCGCACACGGGGTTGCCGGCCAGCACGGACAGAACCAGCTCGGAGCGGACGTCCTGAGCGTACTGCACATGCTCGATCACGACATTGTGCTGCTCCAGAACGGCGGCCTCAGCAGCCAGACGCCACAGACGCTCGGCTTCCTTGGTCATGGAGTAGGTGCCGGTGGTCTCGTCGATCTGGTGGGGATTCCAGTCGGCAGTCCAGTGGGTGCCGTAGCGGATCACGATGGGCTCTTCGCCTTCGGCGATGGCGGGCAGCATGGCGCACATCATCAGCGCGGCGAGGAGCAGGGCGAGATACTTCTTCATTGGGGGGTGCCTCCTCTCAAAGTACCAGGCGCAAAAGGGTCAACTTAATACACCGGAAATAGGCTTCTATTCCCAGTGCAGAAGAGGTGAGCGGCATGCGCCTTAGGTTGTCCTTATTTTACCGGCTTTTGTGCAACTTGTCAAGAGAAAATGAGCAAAAGTTGGGGGGGTGCACAAATAGCGAAAACGTTTTAATGGTGAATTTGGATAAATACCGTGAAAAAGCACAAAAAAGACGGGACGGCTTTGTTGAAAATTTAGCCGCCCCGTGGAGAAAATACAGGGAAAGTACACCAAATTATTGTATACAATGGCGAAGTGTTACACGCATGAAAAACTTGTGTAATTCATCAGCCCAGATCGGGCTCGTCCAGCAGGAAGGCCTGGCCGGTTTTTCCCTCGGTTTCCACGATGAGGAGGGTGTTTTCGCCCTCGCGCAGCAGGGGAGCAGGGATGTACAGGCGCTGCTGGGGGCCGATCTCCCAGAAGCGGCCCAGGCAGAAGCCGTTGAGGATGACGGTGCCCTTGCCCCAGCCGGGCAGGGCCAGCCAGGTATCGGCCTTCTCGTCCACGGTGAAGGTCAGGGTGTGCGCTGCGGGGGCTTTGGCGTCGGTTTGTCCGGCGGGCTGCAGGGAGGCCATCACGCTTTCGTCGCAGATGAACATGTCCCAGCCGAACTTCTGATGATCGTTGATGACCACGCCGGAGTCGATGCCCTTGCGCTGATGCTCCAGCTTGAAGGAGTAGTTGACGCGGCCCATGTTTTCCACCAAGATCTCCAGCACGGCGCCCTTCTTCACCGGCACGGGGGTCTCGAAGTGGTGGGCCTTTTGCAGGTCGTGGTCATACAGGGTGGCGATGATGACGCCGTCCAGCAGGATGACGGCGCGGTCATTGGCGCCCACCAGCTGGATCTTGCGCAGCTCCGCCTCGTTGGTCAGCACGGTGGCGTACAGGGTGTAGCCGTAGTTCTGGCCCAGGCGCTCCATGCTCATGGGGCAGACGTTGCGGACGCTTTCACGCCGGGTCAGCAGCTGGCACAGGGGCTGGGAGGCCACGCGGACGGCCTCGCCGTAGGCCCGGCGGGGGATCTCCGGGATGTCGATGACGGGCGCAGGGCCGTTGCGCTTCTCGATCTCTGCCTTGAACAGGTTATACTTCTCGGTGATGCGGCCGTCCTCGGTCAGCAGCGCGTCATAGTCGTAGCTGGTCACGTCGGGGGTAAGCCTATCGTAGTAGTTGGAGCCGTTCATCAGACCGAAGGAGGTGCCGCCGTGGAACATGTAGATGTTGATGTGGCCCAGGTCAAGGGCGTCGCCGAAGTCCTTCGCAGAGGACGCCGCGTCGGTGTGGGCGTGCTTGCCGCAGCCCCAGTGGTCGAACCAGCCGCACCAGTACTCCATGCACATCAGGGGCGTAATGCCCATTTCCTTCATGTAGGCGAAGCGCTCCTTGGTGTGGGATCCGAAATTGCCCGTCTGGAACACGCCGTCCACCTGGCCGCAGAGGAGCATATCATGCTCCGGGCCATCTGAGGTGACCAGGGGCACGTCGATGCCGCGAGCGATCATGCCGTCGCGCAGGGCGGTCAGGTACTCCTTGTCGTCGCCGTAGGAGCCGTACTCGTTCTCCACCTGCATCATGATGATGGGGCCACCGTGGGTGATTTGAAGGGGGGCCAGGCGGGGAAGCAGCTCGTCAAAGTAGGCGAGGAATTCCTTCATGTAGGGCCCGTAATTGCAGCGGAAGCGCATGCCGTCCTCCGCCAGCAGCCAGGCGGGGAAGCCGCCAAACTCCCACTCGGCGCAGATGTAGGGGCTGGGGCGGATGATGACCCACAGCCCCAGCTCCTGGGCGATGCGGACGAATTCACACACGTCGTGGTCGCCCGAAAAGTTGAATTCGCCGCGGTTCGGCTCGTGGAAATTCCAGGGGATGTAGGTCTCCACGGTGTTGCAGCCCATGGCCTTCAGTTTCAGCAGACGGTCGCGCCAGTACTCAGGCACGACGCGGAAGTAGTGGATGGAGCCGGAAATGACCTGATATTTTGCACCGTTCAGGTAGAAATTGTCCTTGATCTCGAACTTACCCATGTGGGGAGCCTCCATTATTGAAGTAGTGTGGTTTATCTGTCAGCCCATGCCAGCACTGCGGCGAGTTCCTTTTCGCTGACATAATCGCCGCCATTGATGAGCAGGTGAAGCATCCTGTCCTCATCGGGGGTGCGATTCTTTTTCGCGGCCATGGCCTTGGTGAGGAGGGAGATGCCCAGCTTGTAGCCGCCCTTGAGCCTGGCGTGATCCATGCCGCCCTGCACGGTGAAGACGGGCACGTCCGCCGGAAGCCTACAGGCCTTGCGAGCCGCCTCGTCCTGCGCGCCGGTGTCGCCCAGGCCCACGCCGATGACAGCCTCAACGGCGAAGCGCTTTGCGGCCTTGCCATAGCCCTTGACGGAGCCTGCCATCAGCCAGCCCATGCAGATGACGGGCGTACCGGCGGGCAGCGCTTTCAGCGCGTCCGCCAGAGAATGGGCGGGGACGCCCAGCTTATCCGACAGCATTGCTGCGTAGCGGGCCGTGTAGCCGGTGTTGGAGGTGTAAACAATCGCCTTTGCGTTCATTCTGCGCCTCCGTTACTTCCTGTGCAGCAGCCCGTTTTCCTCCACGACCTCGAAGAAGTAGGGGCGCTCCTGCAGGTGGGTGTTGGGGCTGTGCAGGGTCATCATCAGTCGGCCTTCCTTGGTACGGAAGATCATGCCGTGGCCGCCGTCCTTCATGAACAGGGGCTGCACCTGGCGGAATTCGCCGGTGATCTCGCCGTTTTTGCTCACGGCCAGGCCCTGGGTGTAGCCCTCGTGGGAGAAGGCGGCCCAGAGCATCAGGAGATTACCGTCCTCCGTGCGCCACATGAAGGGGCCGTCGGTGACGAAGGAGGGCATCCCCTTGACGGGGCGGCCGGGGACGATCCACTTGGCCTCCGAGGCGGTGAAGAGCAGGCGGGGCGGCCCGACGGGGGACTTCAGGTCATCGCTGAGCTGCATCGCCCAGATTTCGCCGTCGATGGCCTGCACCCATTCGTGGCAGAAGACGATCCAGGGCGTGCCGCTGCGGTCAACGTAGAAGGTGCCGTCCAGGCACTCCCAGTGATGGGGGGTGACGGGGCCCTCGCTGTGGGGGCGGAAGGGGCCCAGGGGATTGTCCGCCTTGAGGATGGCCGTGCCGCGGCACATGTCCTCCTTCTTGAAGGAAGCGAACATGTAGAACGCGCCCTTCCACTGGTGTACCTCCGGCGCCCAGTAGTTGTGGGTGGCCCAGAAGGAGCCGTCGTTGTGGAAGACCTCGATGGCCTCCGACCAGTTCTCCAGGTCGTCGGACACATAAGCGTCAAAGCCGTCCGCCTCGCCCCAGCAGGTCGCGCCGCGGGTGCCGTAGAGATAGTACTTGCCCTCGTGCAGCAGCACGAACGGGTCGCGGATGTTGATGTCGGTGAGTTTCATGGGGGTTACCCTCCTTTGGTGTCGGGGTTGATTGCGCTGACAGTATAACAGACTTGCCGGGGAAATGCAATTGGGGAAAAGGCTTTGCGCTGTATACAATGGAGCATACGAAAACCCCGTCTGCGGATTGCGGGCGGGGTGGGGGATCATTCCTCCTGCGCCAGGAATTTTTCTTTTATCTTATTCCTGGGCCAGGACAGACGGTAGCGCTTGCGGGCGCCGACGATGAGCTTGCCATAATACCGGCGGGGCGTCCCGTATTTGTACAGGAGAGCGAAGACGACGGCGCAAAGGCCTGTAAAGATGGTGACTCCGATTACGGGGAAGCTGCAATATGGTTCACCATAATAGGAAGGTTGGATGGAGTTGGGCCACCAATAATCGAGGTACATGAAACAAGAGAAAAACAGCAACAGCAAAGAAAGTGCTGTCAGAAGGAGGAATACGGGCCTGTATCTGCGGCCTTTGCCAGCAAACCAGATCAGCGTGTGTTCTGCCAGCAAGGACACAGCAATGGAGGTGTTCCAGCTGCCTTCTGCCAGCTTGGTCTTTTTGTCCTCTGCCAGAATCACCAGATCCGGCACATCCTTCCAGTGCTTCCGCAAAGGCGGGAATGTCAGATGAATGGGGTGCTGCATGTCGGCAGGGAAATCCGCCGGCTGTGTTTCCTGCTCCGGGGCCGGAGGCAGCCCGACCCAGTCCACGGCTTTCTCTTGCGCCCTGAAGCGCTTGTTCCACTTCCCCCGGTGCCAGGACAAATGATAGTGCTTATGCGTGAAGATGACAAGGCTGCCGTAAATCCGATAAGGGGCGCTTTTCAAAAGGAATGCCAACAGGTAGCCGACAGCCAGCAAACTGTTCACAAGAGCAGCACATCCATTGACATTTGCCGCCACGACAGCCGCGTCATTGATGCCAAGCAATTCTCTGTCTTCGGACGCACGAGTCCAGAAACAGAATGCCACAAACAGAAAGGCGAGCATCAGGAGCAGATACCAGAAATTCCTCTTGCGCTTCTTCTCGGCAAACCAAACCATGGTATGGTTTGCCTCCAGGGCCACTGTGGCGGAGGCATTCCACTTCACCCCGGTCAGCTCGGTCTTCCGGTCTGCGGCCAGCACGACCCAGTTCGGCACCTTCTTCCAGTGCTCGCGCAGGCCCGGGAAGGTAAAGCCGACGGCGTATCTGGCGTCTGCGGGGGCGGTATCCACGAGGGGCACGAGCTCCGGCTCGCTCTGTCCGTGGCTGCTTTGCCGTGCGGTTGCCTTCTGCTTCGGCTTCTTTCTCACCGGCGCTTTGGCTTTCCGTGGCTTGCCCTTGAGCATTTTCAGGCCATTCCCGGCTTTGTCCGCCAGATCCTTGGTAACCTTCTTCACGTCATCCATGTTGAAAGCAGACGTGTTCGTTTTGCCCGGCGCGGGCTCCGGCTGATCCGGATCGGGCTGGGGCTGGGACGGGGTCAGCAGCTTCAGCAGGTTCTGGGACGCAGAGATGTCCGTCATGTCCATGCTCTGCAGCTTGCGGATGCGGAAGTGCTGCGGCAGCTGAGAGAAGTGGAAATGGTTGTACAGCAGGGGCACCAGGCGGCGATCCCCATCCTCGTCCATCATCTCCATGAAGCGGGACCACTCGCTGCGCACCCATGCGCTGGTCAGGTACTCCTCATTCGCACAGACCACCAGCATCACCCTGGAGGTTTCCAGCGCATGATAGATCCCGGCCTCGTAGTTAGCGCCGGCAATGTTGTGCAGGCACTCCGGTGCGAAGAACACCCGCACGCCGTGATCCTTCAGATAATGATAGAGCTGCGTGGCGTAGTAAAAATCCTCCGTCTTCTCATCCGTGCCCGGCTTGGTGGTCTTGTGGCAGAGGAACACATCGTAAGGCTCGCAGCTTTCCGCCAGGCGGCGGATGTCGGCCTGGACATTATCAATGTAAGTCGCTTCCTTCTGGTACTGGGCCCGGACGGAGGGCGGCGCGTATTCGCAGGCCGCGTGGAAATCTGCCTGCACCTGCATGGGCTTCCTCTGCACGCAATGCACCGTGGGCAGGCGCTTGCCGCTGGCGGGATCCTCCACATATTCCACGCCGTAGTGGCACATCAGGCGGCCCCAGAGGGCTTCGTGTTCATCCGGATTGACCAGCAGCACCTGCTGATAGCTGGCTTCTGCGGCGGCGAAGTCGCAGGCCAGGCGCTGACGGGTGGCGCGCTCCAGGGTGGTCAGCGTGTCACCGGTGGAGCGGGGACGGGCATTCAGCGTACCGCAGGCGGGACAGGGAAAGGCGGAGGCGTCCTCCGGGATGTTCAGCAGATATCCGCAGCAGCTGCAGGTCATGGTGATGTCAGGCATGGTCGTCACCTCGGTAGTATGGTTGAATCCAGTATAGCACAGGGCGGACGTGTTGTCCATAGCAGAAGTTCCGCCCGGTTTCCTTTGCTGGCAGGGATTGCGCTGCGCCGCGTCGAATGATGGAGGCAATATGGAGGCGCTTCAGGACTGACGGCGCGCCAATACCGGCTGGATATGATGCTGACCATGGCCGGGACTGTTTGAGGGCGCTGGCTGAGGACGGACTGACGGAAACGATGCCAATGAGAAATCTGGAGTGTGGTACGGTATGATGACGGAATATCTGGCGAGACATCCCTTTGAGGTGCGGTATGCGCCGCAGTTCCCGGCGATGGCGGATCGCGCGGCCTGGGAGGGCGTGGCGGCAGCAGACCGGGAGGATCTGCTGGCGCTGGCACAGATCTGGCGCGGACGGCCTTATCCGCTGCTGACGGCGAATATGTATGCCTCCTTTGTCCGCACGGGCAGCCGCCGGGACTGCGAGAACCCCTATTTCCAGCGGCGGGTGAAGCTGATCGCGGCAGCGATGCATGTCTGCCTGACCGGGGAGACAACGGATCTGCCCCAGGTGGAGGACGGCCTGTGGCTGCTGTGCGAGGAAACCGCCTGGGCCATCAGCGCCCACGCGGGGCTGCATGCCGGAAAGCCCTTCCCGGATGACCGGGAGACCATCGTTGACCTCTTTGCGGCCCAGACGGCGATGATCCTCTCCTTTGTGTGCCAGCTGCTGGAGGATGTGCTGCATCCCGACCTGTACGGCCGCGTCCGCCGCGAAGTGAAAAGGCGCGTGCTGTGTCCCTTTATGGAGAAGAACGATGAGTGGTGGATGGGCTACACCCGCAAGGACCTGAACAACTGGACTCCGTGGATCCTCAGCAATATCCTGATGGCGGCCAATGTCTGGCATGACGGCGGCGCGGCGCTGGTGGAGCGCGCCTGCATGATGCTGGACCGCTGGCTGGCGGTGGTGCCGGAGGACGGCGGGTGCGACGAGGGCGCGGGCTACTGGAACATGGCCGGCGGCGCATTCCTGGACTGCCTGATGGCGCTGGAAGCCATGGCGGGCGTCGATCTGTGGCAGAACGGGAAGGTTCGCCGGATGATGGCCTACCCGGAAAAGGTCTGGCTGGGCGGCGGCTGGTTCGCCAACTTCGCCGACTGCGACGCGAGGCCCTACATCAGCGGCGAAAGGCTGCAGTACGCCGGTGAGCGGACGGGCAATGCCGCCCTGATCCGCATGGGCAGGGAAATGTGGGGCCTGCCCTCCGTGGAGGTCAGCGATACGCCCCATCTGTCCCGGCTGCTGAAGCGGCTTTTCGCTGCGCCTGCGGACGCGGAGGTCGTCGGGCAGGGGCGGCGTGACGTCTGGCTGCCTGACCTGCAGGTACGTCTGCTGGAGGGGCGCGCGCCTGCCGGAGGCGCCTCCGGCGTGCAGGAAAAGCGGCTGACCGTCGCCATGAAGGGCGGCCACAACGCCGAAAACCACAACCACAACGACGTCGGATCCTTCCTCATCATGGCGGACGGCGACATGCAGGTGGTGGACGCGGGCAACATGGTCTACACGGCAAAAACCTTCTCCGACAGGCGCTACGAGCTGTGGAACTGCCGCGCTTCCTATCATAATGTGCCGATGATCGGCGGCTGTGAGCAGCAGCCGGGCGGTGAATACGCCGCAAAGGACGTGACGTGTCTGCCGGAGGGCATGGCGCTGGATCTGGCGGAGGCTTACCCCCGGGAGGCCGGTGTGCAGACCTGCCGCCGCACCTTCCGCCTGACCGGCGCACGGCTGAGCGTCCGGGACGAGATCGTCTGCGATGTGCCGCAAAGCGTCACCTGGGTGTTCATGCTGCGGCATGAGCCGGTGATCGACCGGGAACGGCAGTGCTGCCGCCTGAAGGGCAGCGGCTTCCGGGTGGACTGGTCGAAAAATGCGCCGCTGACGGCGGAGGCGGAGGCCATCGAGGTCACCGACGCCCGCATGGCCAAATCCTATCCCGGTCACCTCTGGCGGCTGATGCTGACCGCCGCGCCGGGAACCCGTCACACGCAGGAATTCCTGTTTGAAGCATAAGGAGAGAATATGCGCAACAATATAGATGAAGTGATTGCCAAGGTCGCCGCCAAGCTCCGCCGCACCGTGCCGGAGGCGGCGAAGAACCGCCACGTCCCCTATGCCAGCCGGGCGGGGAAGTGGATCGAATCCCCCTGGAACCTGGGCAACTCCTGGTGGACGGCGGGATTCTGGCCGGGTATGATGTGGCTGATGAATGCTCTCTACCCGGACGAGGTCTTCCGCAGCGAGGCCCTGCGCACGACGGAGCTGATGACGGAGGAATTCCGCGTCTACCGGCATCTCAATCACGACGTGGGCTTCATGTACCTGCTCTCCTGCGGCGCGAAGCACAAGCTGGAGGGCGACGAGCAGGCCAAGTGGGACACCCTCCATGCCGCGTCCCTGCTGATGGGCCGCTTCAACCCCACCTCCACGCCCCGGGCCGGGTTCATCAAGTCCTGGGACGGGCGCGAGCAGCTGGGCTATGCCATCATCGACTGCATGATGAACCTGCCCCTGCTCTTCCGCGCTACCCGGGAGACCGGCGACCCCCGCTTTGCCGCCGTTGCCCGCATCCATGCCGACACGGCGAGGAAGCACTTCGTCCGGGAGGACGGCTCCTGCCGCCACATCGTTGAGTTTGACCCCGAAACGGGCGATTTCGTCCGCGAGCACGGCGGCCAGGGGTTCTCTGTCGGCAGCAGCTGGAGCCGCGGTCAGGCCTGGGCCCTGTACGGCTTCACCCTCCTGGCCATGAACACCGGCGACGCCGGAGACCTGGCCACGGCGGAGAAAATTGCCCGCTATTTCGCCGCCAACATCCGTGCGGACGGCCTCATCGACTGTGACTTCCGCCAGCCGGAGGACGTCTGCCGCCTGGACAACATCGCCAGCGCCTGCGCGGCCTGCGGCTTCCTGGAGCTGGCGAAGCTGACGGGCAAGGCGGAATACCGCGCCGCTGCAGAAAAGCTGCTGGACGGCCTGATCGACCATTGCTGCGATTTTGACCCGGCGGGCGAATACTGCGGTCTGCTGACCCACTGCACCGCCGCCTACCATGACGACAACGTGGGCACCCACACCAACATCACCTACGGCGACTACTTCTTTGTGGAGGCGCTGTGCAAGATGAAGGGCTGCGACCCGATGCTGTGGATGTGATGCAGATAAACATCCCCCCGATCTGTCCATTCAGGTCGGGGGATGTTTCAAAAAACTGGGATGGAGGCATTAACCGTTTCGTAAACTATGCCACTATACAGGTG
>JAFXDB010000227.1 GCA_017516305.1 Clostridia bacterium
GCCCTCGTTCTTATTCATTCAAGCAACCCTCCGCAACGTCGCCGCCCCGATATGCAGCCGCCTTTCCGACATCTCAGGGGCAGGAGGGGGACGGGGGAAAACTCCGGTAGTTTTCCGAATAGGAAAAAGCGCCTTTGCGCCGCTTTCGGCGGGCGAAAGCGGCTTCCAATTTGCGGAGTTGGTCATTCCCTAAGAAAACGTGAAGAACCAAAAAAGAGCCGTCCGCCATGCAGACAGCTCTTTCGTAGGGTGTATTCCGGGATTTTCGTTGCCTTACACCTTCATGCCCTGCTCCTGGGACTGTGCAGTGTACAGGTCGTAGTAGTAGCCCTTCTTCGCCATCAGTTCCTCATGGCTGCCCGCCTCCATGATGCCGCGGTTGCCGATGTAGAGGATGCGGTCGCAGTTCTTGATGGTGGAGAGGCGATGGGCGATGATGAAGGACGTGCGGCCCCTGAGCATGGCCTGGATGCCATCCTGCAGGAGCTTCTCCGTCTTGGTGTCAATGGAGGAGGTTGCCTCGTCCAGGATGAGGATGCGGGGGTTGGACAGCACCGTGCGGGCAAAGGCAATCAACTGCCGCTGGCCCT
The DNA here is from genome assembly GCA_017516305.1 of Clostridia bacterium. GTDB lineage: Bacteria > Bacillota > Clostridia > Christensenellales > Aristaeellaceae > UBA11524. The sequence continues at coordinate 591 of JAFXDB010000227.1, forward strand.
GGGAGAGGCTGGAGCCGCGCTCGCCCACGGTGGTCTGGTACTGATCGGGCATCTCGCGGATGAAATCGTCCGCGCGGACAAGCTTCGCTGCCTCGCGCACCTCATCATCCGTGGCGTCCAGGCGGCCGTAGCGGATGTTGTCCATCAGCGTACCGGTGAAAATGAAGCTGTCCTGCAGCATGATGCCCAGCTGGGTGCGCAGGGAGTGCAGCGTCACGTCCGAGATGGGATGCTTCTGCCCCTGCTCGTCCGTCAGCAGGATGCTGCCGCTGCGCAGGTTGTAGAAGCGGCACAGGAGGTTGATCACCGTGGATTTACCCGCGCCCGTGGGGCCCACCAGGGCGATGGATTCACCGGCCTTCACATGCAGATCCACGTTCTCCAGCACCGTCTGGCCCTCTTCGTAGCCGAAGGTGACCTTCTCGTAGTCCACCTCGCCCGTGATGACGGGCAGCTCGTAGGCGTCCGGCTTGTCCGCCACGACGACGGGCTCCTCCATCGTCTCGAAGATGCGCTCCAGATAGGCCAGGTTGTTCACGAAGGAGTTGTAGATGTTGGCCAGGTTGGTGATGGGCTGCCAGAAGCGGTTCAGGTACTGACCCATGGCCAGCACGGTACCGAAGGCGATGGCCGATCCGGGCTCGCCGCCCAGCCAGAACACCGCGCCGTAGTACATGGCGGTGAACACCAGCTGCGTAATGATGGAGGAGGAGAGCCAGACCGTGTTGGACACATAGATGGCGCGCATCCAGGCCGCGCGGCAGGCGGTGGCCAGCTTCTGCATGATGGAGCAGTTGACCTCCTGGCGGGCAAAGAGCTGGGAAACGCGCACGCCGTCGATGGACTCGGCCAGGTAGGCGTTGTAATTGGAGTTCTTGTTGGACTGATTCTGCCAGGCCTTGCGCTGGCGGGGCTTGACAATGACGATGACCGTCAGGAACACCGGCAGGCCTGCCACGATGATGGTGGCCAGCGTCGGCTGGGTGGTGTACATGAAGATAACGATGAAGACGATGTTGATGATGTCGATGATGGAGTTGATGATGCCGTTGGAAAGGATATCGGAAACAGAATTGACGTAGTTGATCACGCGCACCAGGATCTTACCTGCCGGACGGCTGTCATAATAGGAGAAGGGCAGGCGCTGCAGGTGAGCAAAGAGGTCCTTGCGGATATCGTAGATGATATCCTGGGAGACATGGGCCATCATGCGGCTGCGGATGACGGTAAAGAGGATGCTGACGCCGATGATGCCCACATACAGCACGCACATCAGCAGCAGGCGCGCCACATCCCCCGCCGGGACGATCTCGTTGATGACCGCCTCGGTGATCTTGGGGCTCAGCAGGCCAATGACGGAGGCCACGCCGGAGAGCAGCAGCGCCAGGATCATCTTCCACTTGTGGCGACCGATGTAGTGCAGCGTCCGCTTGAGGTGACCTGCGTCAAACGGGGATTCGAGGGACTCGTCCACGTCAAACTTGTTGCGTGCCATTACGCTGCACCTCCTTCGTTCATGTCGATGCCGTTCTGCAGGCAGAAGGTCTCGTAATAGTAGCCGCGCTTCTGAAGCAGCTGCTCATGGGTGCCGCGCTCGGCGATGCGGCCCTCGCCCAGCACCAGGATCTCGTCGGCGTCCTTCACGGAGGAGATACGCTGGGCGATGATGACCTTGGTGCAGTCATAGGGCAGCTGGCGCAGCTGCTGCTGGATGTACATTTCCGTTTCCATGTCCACGGCGGAGGTGGTGTCGTCCATCACCAGGATGCCGGGCTTCACCGCCAGGGCACGGGCCAGGGCGATGCGCTGCTTCTGGCCGCCGGAGAGGCCCACGCCGCGCTCGCCCACCATGGTGTCATAGCCCTCGGAGAGCTCCTCAATGAAGTCCCCTGCCGCGGCACGACGGGCAAAGTCGCGCACCTCCTCCTCGGTGAGGCTCTGGTCACCGAAGGCGATGTTGCCCTCCACGGTGTCGGAGAAGAGGAACACATCCTGGGTGGCCACGCCGATGCCGTCGCGCAGCTCGCTGAGCTTCCAGCGGCGCACGTCGCAGCCGTCCACCAGAATTTCGCCGGCCTTGACGTCGTAGCAGCGGGAGAGCAGCTGGATGATGGTCGTCTTGCCGGAGCCCGTGGGGCCCATGATGGCCAGGGTCTTGCCCGGCTCCACGCGGAAGGACACGTCCGTCAGCACGGTGGTGTTGTCGTGGGCAAAGGTCACGTTGCGGAATTCGATGCCGCCCTGCACCCGCTCGTGGGACACGGCGTCGGGGGCGTCATAGATGTCAGGCTTGCTCAGCTCCAGCTCCATGACCTTGTTGGAGCAGGTGATGAACCTCTGCCAGTCGTTGAGCAGATTGCCCAGGGAGCGCATGGGAACCGACAGCGCCCAGGACAGGCTGGTGAAGATCTGCAGCTGACCCAGCGTCAGCGGCGCCCAGAATTCGGAGCCCTGGTTGGTCTGAATCAGCAGGAAGCCGCCGAAGAACAGAGTGATCAGCGTCATGGCGTTGGCCAGGATCTCAATGAAGGGGAAGAAGGTCAGCCAGCGCTTGTTGATGGCCAGATGGGCCTGACGGAAGGCGTCGGAGCACTTGTCGAAGGCTTCCTTCTCATGCTCCTCACGGGCAAAGGCGCGCACCACGCGGTTGGCCGCGATGTTCTCCTGGGCCGCCGCGTTCATTTCGCTCTGCCGCTCACGCATGGCGCCAAAGAGCTTGCGCACGCCCTTGGAGAAGATCTTCGAAATCAGCATCAGCAGGGGCGTCACCAGCACCAGCGCCAGCGCCAGCTGCCAGTTGACCCAGAACAGATAGATGGAGGTGGACAGGAACATGACCACGCTGTCCACTGCCTGGAAATCAATATAGGAAAGGAAGTGACGGCACCAGTCCGTATCGGCGGACATGCGGGTCATCAGGTCGCCCGTGCGGTTGCGGTCAAAGAAGCGGGTATCCTGGTTCTGCAGGCGGGTGAACAGGCGCACACGCAGGTTGTAGATCACGTTCTGGGAGGTCTTCTCCACCGACACGATCATGAAATAGCGCATGCCCTCCCGCAGCAGGCGCACCGCCAGCATGATCAGCAGAATGGGCAGCAGAATCTCAAATTCCGGCACCGCCCCCTCCGCCGTGGGGAACACGCGATCCACCATCTCGCTGGTCAGGTACGGGTTGATCAGCAGCATCAGCGACGTCACCGCGCTGATGCACAGGGCCAGGATGTGCCACTTGTGGTACTTCTTGTCCATCAGGCCCCAAAGCCATTTGATGTTTTCCATGGCAGCTCTTTTCCTCCGTCAATTGTCGGTCCTGAGCAGAAAACAGTTTTCACGCAAAGTATAGCACCATTTCGTTGCGCATGCAACGGTCAAAATGGGATTTGTGCGGTCATTTTGGACAAATTGTGTATTCCATATTGAATCCGGTAAATTCCTTTATAGAGCCGGCAATGCAGCATCAGTACAGCACGGCCATCTGAAAGTCACGGCATATGGATGAGTACAGGAAGCCGTTCTCTTCCCAGCTTTGCGGCTGCATCGAAGCCACGAAGGGGAAGATGCAGCGTCTTTCCGACGCCTTGGGGGCAGGAGGGGCGGGGGTAAACACCGGTTGCTTCCCGGATAGGAAAAAGCGCCTTTGCGCCGCTTTCGGCGGGCGAAAGCGGCTCCCCACTTTCTTTGTTTGGGAAAATGCAAAACGTAAAGAACCCTTTATACGCTTTTTAGCCCTTTTTATCTCAAGCCCTTGCAATCCCCGGCGTTTACCATTATAATGGAGGAATGCACCGGTGGTGCATGCTTTTCGTGTACCCATCCGGTGCCAACGCATTGGAAACACGGCAGCCGGTCAGCGTCTGTGACCGGTGAACGCCAGGAAAATATCCGTAAAAGGAGGCAGACGACCATGGAAGAAGTCACCCGGACGAATTTTATCTGGAACGCCATCGAGCAGGATCTTGCCGAAGGCCGCTACCAGGAAGTGTGCACCCGCTTCCCGCCCGAACCCAACGGCTACATGCACATCGGCCACTGCAAGGCGCTGATCATGGACTTCCTGACCGCCGAGAAGTACGGCGGCAAGTGCAACCTGCGCTTTGACGACACCAACCCCGCCAAGGAGGACACCGAGTACGTCGAGGCCATCAAGCGCGACATCAACTGGCTGGGCTTCACCTGGACGGGCGGCCTGTACTACGCCTCCGACTACTACGACAAGTGCTACGAGATCGCCGAGGACTGGATCAAGCGCGGCCTGGCCTATGTGGACGAGCTGACCCCGGAGCAGATGCGCGAGTATCGCGGCACGCTGACCAAGCCGGGCAAGGAGTCCCCCTGGCGTGACCGCCCCGCTGAGGAGTCCCTCGATCTTTTCCGCCGCATGCGCGCAGGTGAGTTCCCCGAGAAGTCCCTGACCCTGCGCGCCAAGATCGACATGACCTCCCCCAACGTCGTCATGCGCGACCCCGCCATGTACCGTATCCTGTACAAGGAGCACTGGCGCACCGGCAACAAGTGGTGCATCTACCCCATGTACGACTTTGCTCACCCCATCGGCGACGCGCTGGAGGGCATCAGCCACAGCCTCTGCTCCCTGGAGTATGAAATCCACCGTCCCCTCTACGACTGGGTGGTGGAGCACAGCGCCAACATGCTGCCCGCCCGTCCCCGTCAGATCGAGTTCGCCCGCCTGAACATGACCCGCACGGTGATGTCCAAGCGCAAGCTGCGCGCCTTGGTCGAGGGCGGCTATGTCCGCGGCTGGGACGATCCCCGCATGCCCACCCTGAGCGCGCTGCGCCGCCGCGGCTACACCGCCGCCGCCATCCGCGACTTCATCAGCCGCATCGGCGTTTCGAAGGCGGATTCCACCGTGGACACCGCCATGCTGGAGGCCTGCGTCCGTCAGGATCTGGACGCTAACGCTACCCGTGTTTCCGCCGTGCTGAAGCCCATCAAGGTGGTGCTGACCAACTGGCCCGAGGGCGAAACGCGCACGCTGACGGTCGAAAACCACCCCAAAAACCCCGACATGGGCACCCACACCGTGACCCTGGGGCGCGAAATCTGGATCGACGCGGAGGACTTCATGGAGGTTCCCGTGAACAAGTTCCAGCGCATGTACCCCGGCTTCGAGGTGCGCCTGAAGGGCGCCTGCATCGTCAGGTGCGAGGGCTGCACCAAGGACGAGGACGGCAACATCACCGAAATCCAGTGTACGGTTGACTTCGACTCCTTCGCCGGCTGCGAGGGCGCTGCCCGCAAGATCAAGGGCAAGGTCATCCACTGGGTCAACGCCGCGGACGCCGTGCCCTTTGAGGCCCGTCTGTACGAGCCCCTGCTGCCCGCCGAGTCCGCCGAGGCAGAAGCCGAAGCCGCCGAGGAGGCCGCCGTTGCCGAGGTCGCTGACATCACCGACGAAGCCTCCGAGGAGACCGACGCCCTGACCCGCAAGGATTACGACTTCCTCAAGCAGATCTCCCCCGACACCCTGACCGTCCTGCGCGGCTACGCCGAGCCCATCGTCCGCGACTGCGAGCCCGGCACCAGCTTCCAGTTCGTCCGCGTGGGTTACTTCTGCAAGGACCCCGACTCCACCGCCGAGCTGCCCGTGTTCAACCGGACCGTGGAGCTGAATGGGTTGAGGCTGTAAGGGGCGTTTGATTGTTCCTTTGTGAGTAGGTTTGGCGGCGAGTACCGCGTACTCCCTCAGTCGCCTGCGGGCGACAGCTCCCTCCCGGAGGGAGCTCAGGAGATTGCCGCTGCTTGACTGTTCTCCTGTTGCATGCTCCACATTGCGGCAAGGAAACGCATCAAGAGCTCCCTCCGGGAGGGAGCTGGCAGCGAGCTTGCTCGCTGACTGAGGGAGAACGCGCTGGAAACTGCAAATCCCCCTTTCTGAGAATCCTATCTCTGCCCCCTTCGTTTCCTTCTGTAAATCGCTGCTGCCGCCGCACTCTCCCTCAGTCGCCTACGGGCGACAGCTCCCTCCCGGAGGGAGCTCAGGGGATTGCCGCTGCTTGACTGTTCTCCTGTTGCATGCTCCACATTGCGGCAAGGAAACGCATCAAGAGCTCCCTCCGGGAGGGAGCTGGCAGCGAGCTTGCTCGCTGACTGAGGGAGAACGCGGTAGCAACGACAAAGATCAGCCGGGAGGAATGAGCGTGTCCCTGGAATACAACAAGAACCTCATTCCCCGTGCCAAAGAGCTGCGGAAAAACGCAACGCCGCAGGAAAATGAATTGTGGTACAAATTCCTGCGCACTTTCCCCGTGCGCTTTCAGCGTCAAAAAACCATCGGTAACTCCATCGCCGACTTCTACTGCCACGAAGCCCACCTGGTCATTGAAATTGACGGCAGTCAGCATTTCACCCCCGAGGGACGCGAACACGACAAGGCCCGCACCATCACCCTGGAAACATTTGGCCTCTCCGTCCTCCGCTTCACCAACCACGACATAGACGCGCATTTTCCCGCCGTCTGTCAGCAAATTCAAACCGTCGTTCACCAACGACTGGAACATAGAAAAGAGGAATCACCATGACCCAAGTCCGCACCCGTTTTGCGCCCTCCCCCACGGGCTTCATGCACCTGGGCGGCCTGCGCACCGCCCTGTACGGCTACCTGTTTGCAAAAAAGAACAACGGCAAGTTCATCCTCCGCATTGAGGATACCGACCAGGAGCGCTTCGTCGAAGGCGCCACCGAGGTCATCTACGACACCCTGCGCGGTTGCGGCATCAACTGGGACGAGGGCCCGGACGTGGGCGGCGATTACGGCCCCTACATCCAGTCCGAGCGCAAGGACATGTACCTGCC
>JAFXDB010000228.1 GCA_017516305.1 Clostridia bacterium
CCTGCTGGACGCCTACAATCAGCATCTGACCCTGGCCGGCGAAAAGAAGCGCATCGAGTTCCCCAAGGTGCGTCTCAATCTGCCCAAGCTGAATCTTCCCTTCATTGCAGCCAGGTTCTCCCCGGAGCTCCCCGTCGACGAACCCGCACCGGAGGAAGCGCCCGTTCCGGCAGGGCTCTCAGAAAACGATCATTTGATGCATGAGCTGCAGAACAATGATCAGCAAGTCCGGTAAGCTGATCCCTCTCCGTCTGATGGCGGAGAGGTTTTTGTTTTCTTCGCAGCAACGCGTTGACATTTCTCCCCGGGATTGCTAAACTGAATCCAGCAGCACAGTTGAGCAAAGGAGTCCGGCATGAATATTACATTGATGATCGGCAATGGGTTTGATATCAATCTGGGATTGAAGACATCCTATCACAGTTTCCTTCAATATTACCGTCAGCCCACGCCCAGTGATACCCCCACGATTTGCCGCTTCAAGGAAATGATCGATCGCAACCTCGACAAATGGAGCGATGTGGAGCTGGCGCTAGGCGAATGCACGCAGCATTTCACAGGCGAACACGGAAGCGACGAATTTTTCGAATGCTATGACGATATCTTCGATTCCCTTGCCCGTTATCTGGCACATGCTGAACAACGCTTGAACAGCTGCAGTCCCGAGGTGCTGAGAGAAGGGATGCTCCACGCGCTGAACACATGGGAGCAGGGCTTCCGCACGCAGCGCAAAGCGAGGATCGATCAGGCGCTCATCCAGCATAGCGGCGGTTATCACTTCAACTTCCTTGTGTTCAACTACACCCGCACCCTCGATCGCTGTCTGGCAGCGCTGACACACCCGCGCAAGACCGGTATCCGTATGCACAACGGCACCACTTATGCCAACAGCGTGGGGCAGGTGGTGCATGTACACGGTTTTACCGACCGTGATATGATTCTCGGCGTGAACGACCGATCTCAAATCGCGGACGACAACGTCTTCGCCAGTCGGTTGATCTTCGATACCGACAGGCTGATCAAGATTGCAGCCAACCGGCTCTATGAAGAAAACACAGATGAAACTGCCCATCAGATTCTCCGTGAAAGCCATCTGCTCTACATCTACGGTATGTCGCTCGGTGATACCGATCAGTTGTGGTGGCAGCGTGTGGAAGAACTGATGCATCAGCGTCCGACTCTGCATGTGATCATCTATTCCCATAACGCACCCCAGGATCAGCTGCACTACGCTCGCTTTCTGCAACATGAAAACCAGATCCAGCTGCGGCTGTTGAATTTCTTCCGCGATCCCCCCGAGGACATCATGGAACGCATTCATGTCACCGGGTACAACATTTTTTCCAAGCTGAAGGACGTGGCTGAGTCGTAAAAAAACCGCATAGAAACCTATGAGGAGATTCCTTCAGACCGCAGAAAACGCATATCCATCAAACCCGCCTGTTGACCGTACGATCAACAGGCGGCTTTTCATTCAGCCCATGCGCACGCCTCGCCCCTCCCGGCAAAGACTTAGCAAAAAACATTGCAAAGATGTTGATTTGACACATCTCCCGCTGAAGGACGGCGGGATAGGTCATGAAAGGATGGATCCTGATGCTTCCCGCCCTGATCCTCTTTGCTGCCACCTACGTGCTGATGCTGGTGTTCAGCAAGTACCGCCCCTGCATTGCGCTGGGCTCTGCGCTGATTTTCATTGTCACGGGCATGCTGCCCCTTGGCGAGATCCTGCCCAACGTCGACATGAACGTGCTGATGATGATCGCCGGCACCATGGGCCTGGTGGCGCTGTTCATTGAGAGCCGCATGCCGGAGCTGCTGGCCGACCTGGTGATGGAGAAGGTCTCCAATGTGCAGTGGGCTGCCGTGGCGCTGGCGCTGTATGCCGGCGTGATCTCCGCTTTTGTGGATCACGTGGCCACTGTGCTGATGGTGGCGCCTGTGGCGCTGGAGATCTGCAAGAAGCTCAAGACCAACCCGGTGCCGTTCATCATCGGCATTGCGGTTTCCTCCAACCTGCAGGGCGCGGCGACGCTGGCGGGCGCCATCGCGATGCTGATCCTGGTCTCCTTCCTGCCCGGAAAGCCTGCCATCACCAACGGTCTGATCTGCTGCGGCCTGCTGGTGGTGGGGCTTGTGTACAACTTCATGAAGAAGACCGCCGCTGCCGTCATCGAGCCCCTGAAGAGCATCGACTTCGAGACCATCGGCCTCCTGCTGGGCCTGTTCCTGATGATCGGCGGCATCTCCGCCCAGGGCGTGATCAAGGCTGCGGCCGATCTGCTGGCCAGGCTGGGCGGCGGCAACGTGTTCGTGCTCTACACCGTGGTGGTGTGGGCCTCCGTGCTGATCTCCGCCTTCATTGACAACATCCCCTACGTGGCCACCATGATTCCCGTCATCGCTTCCCTGGCGGCGACCCTGGGCGTGGATCCCACGCCGCTGTACTTCGGCCTCCTGTCCGGCGCGACCCTGGGCGGCAACTGCACGCCCATCGGCGCCTCCGTCAACATCACGGGCATCGGCATCCTGCGCAAGGCGGGATACGAGGTGAAGAACGGCGACTTCTTCAAGATCGGCATTCCCTTCACCCTGGCGGCGATCGTGCCGGCATACGTCTACATCTGGCTGCTGTTCGGCATCCACTAAGGCAAGCGCGGGATGACCATGAAGCATGACTGCGAAGCCCTCCGGGCGCGCCGGTGATCCCGATGGTGGCATGCGTCAAGCTGGCAAGATGCATGGATCGCACAGGAGCATCCGCGTGACGCGGGTGCTTTTGTGCAGCGCGAACATGTGCCATCCTGTATGCAGGAGGTGGAAGGCATGCCCAGGCGCAAGCGCATCCTGCGGGACGGCGTGCTGCGGTGTTCCTGCTGGTGTGGGTACTGCAGCGTTTCTTTGTGACGGACAAGCTGATCCCCATGCTGTTCGTGCTGGGGGTGTTTCTCGTTTCCCTGCACACGGAGGGCTGCCTGTGGGGCGTGATCGCCTCCATCATCGGCGTACTGCTGGTGAACTACGCCTTCATGTTCCCCTACTACGCCATCGATCTCCTCTCCCCCGTGAACATGGCCACGGCCACCGTCATGCTGATCGTCTCCGTGATGACCAGCGCCCTGACCACGCAGCTGTCCATCCAGCAGCAGGTAAAGGCCGCTGCCGAGCGGGAGCGCATGCGCGCCAACCTCCTGCGGGCCATCTCCCATGACCTGCGCACGCCGCTGACGTCCATCTCAGGCGCCTGCTCCGTGATGCTGGACAGCCGGGATACGCTCCCTGAGGAAAAGCAGCTGTCCCTCCTGGGCGACATGCGCAAGGACGCGGACCGGCTGATCCGCATGGTGGAGAACCTGCTGTCCGTCACCCGTATCGACGATCAGAAGCTGATGGTCTCCAAAGCGCCCACGGTGCTGGAGGAGCTGATCGACACGGTGCTGGTGAAATTCTATAAGCACTATCCCGGGCAGCAGGTGGACGTGAGCATCCCGGATAAGTTCGTCAGCATCCCCATGGACGCCATGCTCATCGAGCAGGTGCTGATCAACATCCTCGAAAACGCGGTGATCCACGCCCGCGGCATGACCCGCCTGTGCCTGGCGGTCACCGTGGACGGCGGGAAAGCCTGCTTCTGCATCAGCGACGACGGCTGCGGCATCCCGCCCCA
>JAFXDB010000229.1 GCA_017516305.1 Clostridia bacterium
GCCCAGCACGTCCAGCAGGTCATACATGACCCGATTTTGAAGGCCCAGCAGCACATCCTGGTCACGAAGACCGATGTCTGCGTCAATGATGCAGACGCGGCGGCCCTCCCGCGCCATCGCTTCCCCCAGGCCGGCGCAGAGGGTGCTTTTGCCCACGCCGCCCTTGCCTGAGGCGATGATCCAGCTGGTGCTCATGGTGAAATGCCTCCTTGGTATATCTTGTGAATAGGGGCCCTTTCGGATGGAGAGACCCTCTCAGGCCCTCCGGGTCAGCTTCCCCCAAGGGGGAGAGACCCTCTCAGGCCCTTCGGGGCAGCTCCCCCCAAGGGGAGAGACCCTCTCAGGCCCTTCGGGCCAGCTCCCCCCAAGGGGGAGCCTTTGGTTGCGTTGCGGTATGTGCATACAGCTGCCTGGTGTGTTTTCCGGAAAAGACCGCAGCCTTACGGCGCCAGGGTGTTGCCCACGGGCAGGATGACCTCGGTGGTGCGCTTTTCGGTGGTGTCCAGGTACCACTGGACGAAGTCGCGGGCGCCGATGGAGGCCATGCCGCCGGAGTAGCCATGGGGAACGAAGACGACTACGGCGATCTTGGGATCGTCCAGCGGGGCGAAGCAGACGAACCATGCGTTGTTCTCCAGGTCGATGGAGGTCACCTGCGCGGTGCCTGTCTTTGCGCCGATGGATTCGCTGACGTGGCTGTACTCGCGGAAGTAGCTGCGCGCGGTACCGGTATCGTCCGTCACGCCCTCCATGCCGCTGCGGATGAGGGCCAGGTAATTGTTGGGATCGTCCAGGCGGTTCTTCAGCTGCGGTACGCTCTCGTAGAGCACATCGCCGTCGGGGCTGATGATGGAGTCGATGATGGAGACGTTGTAGACATAGCCGCCGTTGGCGATGGCGGCGACATAGCGGGCCACGGCGATGGGCGTCACGGTGGTGACGGACTGGCCGATGCCGCACAGGATGGTCTGCTGACCGCCCCACTTGATGTCGTTGAGGTAAATATAGGTATCCTGGATGACGGCGTTCTTGTACACCAGGGATTTGGGCATATGCAGCTCCTCCATGAGGATGGAGCGCATGTGGGGGAGCCAGTCATCCTGGTTGGTCTGCACAGCCATGTCCATCAGGCGTTTGGCGGTGGTGGAGAGCTTCTCATCGGAGTATTCGTAGCCGTATTCCAGGCCGATCTTGCGCAGATGGCTCTTGATGGCGTTGAACACGATGATGGGCTGGGACGTATCCTGGTAGGCCTCGCCCATGGGCTGAGTAGGGTCGTAAAGGGTGTCCTGGCTGCCCACGACGCTGCGCACCTCGCCGGGCAGCTCAATGCCGGTGAGGCTGGTGAGGCCGAAGTCGGTGGCGTAGCGGTAGAGGCGCTCCTCGCCCAGGCGGTCGGCCATCTCGTAGAAGAAGAAGTTGCAGCTGTTCTGGATGGCGTCCTCGATGGTCTGGTAATAGTGCTTGCGGGGATCGGAGACCCAGCACTTGGGTGCGGTGGTCAGGTCGTTGTTGTACTTGACGTAGTAGCCCAGGTCGCTGAACCTCTCGTCCGGCTTCAGCTCGCCCGAATGCAGCACGCCAAAGCCCGTGACCATCTTGAAAATGGAGCCGGGGGTGGCGCGGGAGCCGATGGCGTAGTTCAGCATCAGGTTGCGGTCGTCCGCCAGGATGGCGCGGGCTTCCTTGCCGCCGGCAACCAGGGCATTGAGGTCGTAGGTGGGGTAGTTGGCCATGGCCAGGACCGTGTCGTCCTCCACGTTCAGCACCACCATCACGCCGTGCTCGGCCAGCTCCAGCGGGTACTGCTCCCAGTTGCGGCGGGCGATGTCGGCGCGGTTCTCCTCCAGCCAGCGGGAGTCGGTCATCTGATCCTCCTGCTTATCGCGGATCTGGGCGACGTTGCTGGCAATGGCGCGCTCGGCGGCCAGCTGATAGGAGGCGCGCAGGGTGAGCTTGACGTTGTTGCCGTCCTGCGGGGGCGTATAGGAAAGCTCGCGCACCACGCGGGACCAGTTGTTACGCTCCACCACGCGGCTGCCCTGGCGCTGGGAGTTGTTCTGCGTCAGCCAGGATTCCATGGACGCCTCGATGCCGTCGCGGCCGATGGTGTCGTTATAGCTGTAGCCCTGGGCCTGCAGCTCCAGCCACTTCTCGCGGGAGGGGATCTTGCCCGTGTAGCCGATGATCTGCGCGGCCATGTTGTGCTTGGGGTAGACGCGCATGGTGGCGACCTCCACATCCATGCCGGGGAGCATGACGGTGCGGGTCTCAATGAGGGTCATGGTCTCGTAGCTGACGTTCTTGGCGATGGGGATGGGCTGGGAGTTGAACACGTTCATCTGCATCTCGGAGAAGACGGCCATGACCTTGAGCATGGTCTCCTCATCCAGGATGGTGACGGGGACATAGGCGCGGTCAGCCTCCGCGTCCGCGGCCAGGAGGGCGTCAGCCTCCTCCTGGGTGTTGGCGATGCGGTAGACGGTCTTCAGCCGGGCGATGCAGTCCGCAGGCGTGGGGTAGCGCGTGGCGGTGACGTAATTGTTGGAGCGCCACTGCTTCTCGCGCGTTGCCAGCACGCTCTCGGACACGCCGGAGCCGAAGTCAAATTCCCATTCGCCGGTTTCCTCGTTGCGCCGGATGACATAATCGAAGGCCAGCTCGCCGCCGCCGCTTTCGATGATGGCGAGGGTCTCGACGATGGACTGGGTGTAGTCATAGTAATCCTGGCGGCTGGTGGCGCTGGCGTCCTTGTAGAAGGTGATGTTATAGACCTCCTCGTCCTTGGCCAGGATGACGGAGTCCGCATCGGTGATATTGCCGCGCTTGCCGCGCAGGACGATGGTTTTCATGCGGGTCTTGTCGGCCTTTTCGGCATACACCTCGCTGTCGATCAGCTGCAGGCGGATCAGGCCATAAAACAGATAACCGAACATGGCCAGCAGGATGGCGATGAAGAACAGATATCGCCCGCCGATCTTCTTTTGCGGATCATAATGCGTGTTGCTCAAGGGTCGGCCTCCTTGTGGGTGCTGCCGGGAAGGCAGCAGGGTAGAAAGGGGAAAAGGGGATCAGCCCTGATAATCCATGGGCTTGCCGAAGCGCAGTTCCTGCTCAGCCTTGGGCTCGGGCTTGCGGAAGCCCAGCAGCCGCCGCAGCGGGATCATCACCAGGGCGGTCAGGGCGGCGGTGGACAGGATGCATACCGCTGCGCGTCCCACGGCGGTGGGGGTCAGTGCCGCACCGCGCAGGTAGGCGTAGACCAGGTTGACCACCTCGATGCACAGGGCGTTGAGGAAGGCGCAGGTCACCGTGCGCAGCAGAGGGCTGCTGTTGCGGCCTGCCTTGCCGATGGAGCGCTCATACTGCAGGCGGGAGGCGCTCTTGTCCGCACAGGGGACGGAGCACAGCAGCGCCACCACCGGGTAGGCCATCAGGTTCAGCATCGGTACGGAGGCCAGGAAGGTCTCCGTCAGGATGCCGTAGAACGCGCCGGCCCACAGCGCCCGCAGCCGCCCGTACCCAACGGTGATGACGGCCGTGCAGGCCAGGAGGATGCTGGGGGTGATGCTGCCGAGCTTCAGGTAGGGCATGACGCACACCTGCAGCAGATACCCCAGCAGCAGCACCAGGAAAAACCGCGCCTGGCGCAGGAACATGGATCGCATGCTCCGGAGCGTTAGCCGGAGGTGATGAAGGGCTTCGCGGACGCCCTGCAGCCAATTCTCAAGCATGGTCAATCATCCTCCCAAGTCATCTGGCTGGGGTCGATGGTGACGATGGGCGTGGGCGAGGGCGTGGGGGTGGGAGACGGCGTCGCCGTGGGGCCCAGGAGACCGGACTGGTACTGATAGGACGGGCCGGTGGAGCGGGGCGTGGGAGACGGCGTCGGGGTGGGGCTGGGCGTGGGAGACGGCGTGGGCGAAGGCGTTGCGGACGGGGCCACCGAGGGCGTGGGCGTCTCGCCGAACTTCAGCGTCGTGCCGATGGACAGCGTCGGATAGGGGCGCGCCGTATCCGTGGGGACATAAACGGTGTAGCTGGAGGTGGTGTCGCGGCCCTCCACGGCCTCTGCCTCGGGCTTGTAGCGGTAGACGATGACGTACTCCAGGTGCTGGAAGTCCGCCGAGGGCTCCACGACGACGTACTTCTTGTTCGCGTCCGTGCCGCGGGTGGATTCGCGCACCGTGCCGATGGGGATGCCCTTGGGGAAGGACATGCCGATACCGCTGGTGACTACGATGTCGCCGGGGCGGGGCAGGTGATCCTCGGGCAGGTAGTACATGCGGCACATGGCGGTGCCGTCGATGCCCAGGGTGCCGGAAATGATGCCCTGGTCGCGGCTGGACTGGATCAGGCCCGCAATGGAGGCACCGGAGTCAATGATGGTGCGCACGGTGGCGGAGTTCTCGTAGACCTCTTCGGTGTAGCCCACCAGCGCGCCGCTGATGGTCACCGCCATGTAGGGCTCAATCCCTGCGCGGCTGCCCTGATTGATGGTGAAGGTGGAGAAGTAATTGCCCTGCTCGCGGCCGATGACCTGGCAGATGATGGGGTTCAGCTCCCGGTTGGAGCCCATGTTGATCTCCTCGATCATGGCCTCGTACATGGACAGCTGTCGCTTGTACTCCTCCGCAAAGGCGGCTATGATGGCCAGCTGCTCGTTCTCGGCCACCACTTTCTGGTACTGCTCCTCCAGATTGGCGCGGTATTTCAGGTCCCGGAAGTAGCCAAAGACGTACTCGCTCAGGCCGGAGAAGAAGTTCTGCACCGGCCCGACGGAATTGGACACCACCGTTTCCGGGAGCCTGAGCCATTCCGTGCCGGCCATCATCGTGCGGCGCAGCATCATCATGCTGATGGAACCCAGCAGCACCATCGTCACCATGATGAGGAAGAACATGCGCAGCTTGGGGTGCCTGCTGCCGGTTTCCTCGCCGTTGTCAACGGGGACGCGGCGGTATTTCTTCTTTTTGGGCGGCATGGGAGCAGGGGCGGCATTCTGGGGCTTTCGGCGCAGCTGCTCGCGGGGGGAGAGGTAGTCGTCGGCGCTCTCGTCCTCCTCGGGGAGGGCGGAGTAGTCGCTGGCATAAACGGTCTCGGCCTCCTCCACCGCGTCATCGTCCGGGGCGGGGTCGCCGAAGGAGACCGGGGCGTCGGGTGCAGCGGCGTCATCATCCACGTATGCGGCGTCTGCGTCCTCCGTGTCCTCCGGGGTGGTGGGCAGGCCCACCATGCGGATGCCCAGGCGCCCCACGCCGCTGGTCAGGGGGCGAGCCTCCTGAGCATCCCCGTCCGCTGCGGGCTCCTCGGGGGCATAATCCGCCTCCGTGGGCAGGTCGCGGGTGACCACGTCCAGGTCATCATCGAAATAGAAGTCGTCCGGGGCAGGAAGCGGCTGACGCCGACGGACGGACTTTGCGGGCTTCTTTGCCATAAATTGCTTCTCCTCAACAGATATTGCAGGGGATCATCCCAGGGGAGGCATGCGCCCCATCTCCATGTAGTGCTGCATGTTCTGCACCACATGGCCCAGGCCCTGCACGGTGCAGTCAGCCGGATCGCGGGCCAGCAGCACGGGGATGCCCAGCTCCGTGGCGATGTACTGATCAATGGCGCAGAGCTGAGCGCCGCCGCCGGTGAGGTGGATGCCGGTGCGCAGGATGTCCGCCGAAAGCTCCGGGGGCGTGCGCTCCAGCACCCAGCGGATGGTGTTGACGATGGCCTTGCAGGGCTCCTGAATGGCCTGGTAGGCCTGCTGGGTGGTGTAGTCGATCTCGTGGCAGCCGCGGGGGCCGGTATGGGCCAGGAGGTTGCGGCCGCGGACGCGAACGCTGCGGGGCTCCGTCAGCGGCATGGCCGTGCCCAGGTCGATCTTCAGGTTCTCCGCCGTCAGCCCGCCGATGAGCATCTTGAATTCGCGCTTGATGTGGTTGATGATGGCGGTGTCCATGGTCTGGCCGCCCACGGGGATGGACTGGCAGACGACCATGCCGCCCAGGGAGATGACAGCCACGTCCGTGGTGCCGCCGCCGATATCCACCACCATGGTGCCCACGGGGTCATAGGCGGGGAGGTTGGAGCCGACTGCGGCGGCCAGAGGCTTCTCCATCAGGTGCACATGGCGGATGCCGCAGGAGCGCACCGCCTCGGCCAGGGCGCGGCGGTTGATGTCGTCCAGGCCCACGGGCACGGAGATCACCACCCGGGGGCGGGTGACATTGCTCACGCCCACGGCCTTGCGGATGAAGTACCGCAGCATCAGCACGCTCATGTCAAAATCGGCGATGATGCCGTTGCGGATGGGGTGGATCACGATCTGGGAATCCTTGGTGCGCCCGGCGGTGCGGGCGGCCTCGTCGCCTACGGCGTGCAGCTGACGGCGGTTAGCGCCCTCCACCACCACCAGGGAGGGCTCGTTGACGACAATGCCCTTGTCCCTGACATACACCAGGGTGTTCGACGTGCCAAGATCAATGCCGATGTCGGGGGTGCGAATATGCATGCTTGTTCATCCTTTTCGTAATATCGGTAAGCGGCGTTCACATCAGGCCGCAGCGGCGCAGCAGCGTGCGCACGAGGGTCATGGGAAGGCCGATGACATTGGTGTGGCTGCCGCGCAGCTGATCGATCCACAGCCCGGCAATGCCCTGAACGGCGTAAGCGCCGGCCTTGTCCATGGGCTCCTTCGTGGCGATGTAGCGGCGGATGTCCTCGTCCGTCATGGGCATGAAGTGGACGTCCGTGCCGTCGGCGTCCGTGTGGACGCAGCCGTCTGCATCCACCACGGTGACGCCGGTATAGACCTGATGCCAGCGGCCGGAGAGGCTGCGCAGCATAGCAAAGGCGTCCTCCGCGTCGCGGGGCTTGCCCAGGGCCGTATCGTCCACGGAGACCAGGGTGTCCGCCGCCAGGATGACGCAGCTGGGGTGCAGCCGGGCTGCGGCCAGGGCCTTGCGGCGGCTCAGCTCCTGCACGGCCTCCCGGGGAGGCAGGGTGCAGCGCTCGTCCACGTCCGGCGCGTCAACGGTGAAGGGCAGGCCGGTCATGGCCAGCAGCTCCCGGCGGCGGGGTGAAGCCGAGGCGAGGATCAGGGGAGTATCATTCATCAGGAAGCCTCCTGTAATCGCTATAAGATTCCACTCTGTATTATAGCACATATCCCCCTGCGTTGGGAATGGCATATTGTAAATTTTGCCCCCGAAAAGATAATTTCTTGTGAATTTTCTTCATTAAATGCATGAAAAAACCGCCATCCGGCAGAGGATGACGGGAAAGATCACCTGTAATGTGTCAGATCGATGCGGCGAAGGACCGGCAGCAGGATCAGCATGCCCAGCGCCACGGCGGCGACTTCCCCCGCGGCGACCTCCAGCATCGTCAGCCACCGGGGCAGCCCCTGCGAGATGCTCAGCACCAGGCCGACGATGACGCCGTTGGCAGCCACCGGGCAGAGGGCGGCCAGCAGCGGCCTTTTCCGCAGCAGGTATGTGCCCAGGGCGGCCAGAAGCGTCGCCAGGGAGCCGAAGAGGATGTCGGTGATCAGCCCGGTGTACAGGTTGGCGATGAGGCAGCCCACGAAAAGCCCCGGAATGGCCTGGGGCAGCAGGATGGGCAGGACGGTCATCGCCTCGGAGATGCGGCATTGCAGGCTTCCGTAGGAGATGGGGGCCAGCAGCAGCGTCAGCGCGGCGTACAGCGCAGCGATGAGCGCGCTCAGGCACAGGGAACGGGTGGTCAGCAGCTTTCTGAACATAAAAGCGCCTCCTGTTTTGATTTTGCTGTGGCTGCCGGAAAGAAGTCCGACGCCCTGCAGCTGTATCCAGCATAACATATTTTTCCCGGAATCACAAGGGGAAATCCGGGCATGCTGATCTCGCGGCGGTCATGCGCCGACAACATGGAAGGAGGGGTTTCAATATGTCCTGCAAGGATAACCGTCAGTCCATCCATTGCTCTGTGGAGAGCTGCCAGCATCATGCGGTCAACGGCATGTGCTCCCTGAGCGACATCCAGGTTTCGCCCAAGCAGAACTGCTGCGACGGCAAGGCCGACGAGAGCCAGTGCAGCAGCTACAAGTGCCGCTGGTAACCCATTCAGGAAGCAAAGGGGAGGCTGCGCTGCACCGCGCAATGCTGCGCGGCCTTCCCGGTTCTCATGCAGAGGGGAGGCGCAGGGATGCAGCAGAGCATCGTCAATGACCTGGGGAAAAACCGTGCGGCCATGGACGCCGCCCTGTACCGGCCCGATAATCCCGATATGCATTTGCGCCAGCTGCGGGTGTACGGGCGGGAGGCGGCGGTTTATTATGCCGACGGCCTGGTTTCCGCCGACCTGATGCAGCGGGATGTGCTGAGGCCGCTGATGGCCCTGCGGGATGCGCCCGTGCCCGATGATCCGCCCCGCGCTCTGGCAAACGCCGTGTCCGCCGCCGATGCGGCCCTTGCCGGAACCGTCCCCGAGGCGGTGACGCAGGTGATGAACGGGCGCGCCGTGCTGCTGGTGGAGGGCATGGCCGTTGCCCTGGGCTTTGACGCGCGCTTCAGTGTCCGCCGGGGGATTGCACCCCCGCTGACCGAAACGGTGGTCATGGGCCCCCATCAGGGCTTCAACGAATCCCTGCGGGACTGCGTGACCCTCCTGCGCCGGATCCTTCCCACGCCGGAGCTCATCGGGGACATGCGCACCGTGGGGGAGCGCTACCCGACCTCCATCTGCATCCTGCACCTGGCAGGCGTGGCGGACGCAGACATGCTGCAGCGGGTGGAGGCGAGGCTGGATGGCATCCGTGCCGCACAGGTGCTGTCCATCGGCGCCCTTTCGCAGCTACTGGAGGACAGGCCCTTTTCCCTGCTTCCGCAGTTCGTGCTGACCGAGCGTCCCGACAGGGCGGCGTCGATGCTTCTGGAGGGGCAAATTGTCATCCTCATGGAGGGCTCCAGCCAGGCGCTGGTGCTGCCGGCCAGCATCCTCCACCTGCTGCATACGCCGGACGACACCTCTGCCCGGTGGCAGTACGGCACCTTCCAGCGGCTCCTGCGCATCGGCGGCATGCTCCTGTCCCTGGTGCTGCCGGGGCTGTTTGCTGCCCTGGTCACCTTTCACCCGGAGGCCCTGCCTGTGACGCTGATGACCTCCGTCCTGGAGAGCCAGGCGTCCGCGCCCCTGTCCATCCCGGCGGAGGCGTTCCTGATGCTCGTCATGTTCAGCCTTATCGGCGAGGCCGCCACCCGCGTGCCCTCCACCGTGGGGGCGACGCTGGGCACTGTCAGCGGCCTGATTCTGGGGTCGGCGGCGGTGGACGCCGGCCTGACCCATCCGCTGATGCTGATCGTGGTGGCGGTGGCCAGCCTGGGCAGCTACGCCGTGCCGGATTACGCCCTGGGCGTCGCCCTGCGCATCGGTCAGCTGATTTTGCTGGCGGCGGGGTGCGTCTTCGGGGTGTACGGGGTGCTGCTGGGACTGATGGTGGGCAGCGTCCGCCTGTGCAGCCTCACCAGCTTGGGCGCGCCCTTCATGGCCCCCCTCTCGCCCCATCGGCGGCACAACCCCGATCTCCTGACGCGCATGCCCATCTGGCGCCAGCGCCGGAGAACCTGGCTTGGCAGCCCGCAGGACGGCAGCGCCCCCCAAGCCCCTATGCGCTCCTGGTCCCAACGCCGCTGATACTACGTCTCGCCCCGCCCCCCAA
>JAFXDB010000230.1 GCA_017516305.1 Clostridia bacterium
CCCATCAATTTACAAGGAGGTTTTCCCATGAAGAAGACTCTGGCTATGATCCTGGCGATCATGATGCTGCTGGCCTGCGTCCCCGCGATGGCCGAAGGCGTCGAGAACCCCTACGAAGAGTATGGCGTTGAGATTTACACCGACGAGAACGGCAACGTGATCGACCTCGGCGGCATGGAAATCATCATTTGTGACTGGTGGTCCTCTGACTGGCACGACAGCATCGGCAATGCCGAGACCGCTGCCGCCGAGGCGACCGAGGAGTACCGCCTGTGGCTGGAAGAGACCTACAACTTCACCATCAAGCAGGTCGCTGCCACCACCTGGGGCAACTCTCCCACCGACTTCACCAACATCGCCATGACCGGTTCCGAAGAGAACTATGTCTGGATCCTCCGTCCCGGCGCCTGGCTGCAGCCCATGAACGCTGGCCTGTTCTATGACCTGGCCACCCTGGACTGCCTGGACTTCACCGCTGAGAAGTGGAACCCCGTCATCATGGGCCTGGCCACCAAGGGCGAGTCCATCCTGGCGATGCGTCCCGAAGCCGCTGAGGCTCGTAAGGGCATCTTCTTCAACAAGCGTCTGCTGGCCGAGGCTGGCGTCGATCCTGAGTCCATCTACGACATGCAGGCCGACGGCACCTGGACCTGGGCTGCCTTCGAAGAGCTGCTGGCCAAGCTGCATCGCGATACCGACAACGACGGCATCATCGATCGCTACGCCATGATGTCCTTCTCCTCCCACCTGATCCCCGCTGCCCTGGTTTCCAACGGCGTGGGCTTCGTGATGGTCGACGAGAACGGCAAGTACTACAATGCGGCTGAGACCGACGCCTTCCTGGAGGCTGCGAACTGGGCCATGGATATGGTCAAGAAGTATGAGATGGCTGCTCCCGAAGGCGCTGAGTGGAACTACTTCGAGTCTGCCTTCATCAACGGCGAAGTCGCCATCCAGTGCCACGAGGAGTACTTCTCCGGCTCCCTGGCCAACATGGAAGATGACTTTGGCTTCGTGATGTTCCCCAAGGGCCCCCAGGCTGACGGCTACAAGTGGGCTCCCACCGACAACGTGTGGGTCATCCCCGCCTGCTACGACGCCGAGCGCGCTTGGAAGATCGCTTTCGCCTTCAACCTGTTCACCAACCCCACCCCCGGCTACGAGGCTTCCGACGATTGGAAGACCGGCATGTACGGCAAGTACCGTGACGACCGCGCTGTGGACGAGACCATCGCCATGATGCGCGACGGCTCCACTCAGGTTGTGTGGTACACCGACATGATCACCGGCTACGATCTGGGCGCTGACTACATCTGGAACGTGTACGGCCAGGCTGCGACCCCCGCGGAGCAGGCTGAGGCTATGCGCGGCACCTGGCAGGCTTACATCGACGCTGCCAACGGCCAGTAATCGATAAGGCTTGATCCCACAATCGCATTCCGAGGTAAACCATCGGGGCGGGACGGCGCTCGTCGCTGTCCCGCCCTTTCTGTACCCAGGGTATGCCGCCACGTCCGTACACGGCGTACCTTGCGTACAGAAAGGGCTCCCGCAAGCATAACCCTTTCCATGCCGAACATGAATGAAGGAGTGAATCCGCGTGTCCGCCTACCAGGATTACATGACCAATCACCGCCTTGACCTTGTGCCTTCCCTGAAGGATTTCTACAAGGACGATTTCCGCATCGGCTGTGCCGTCGCCCCATTCTGGATGTTCCGCCCTGAATGCGATGGCGCGCTGCGCAAGCACTTCAACTCCATCACCGCCGAGAACGATATGAAGCCCATGCATGTGCTGGACCGCGAGGCTACCCTGGCCTCCGGCAGCCAGACCCGCGCCTGCTTCAATTTCGCCCGCGCCCTCCCCTTCATGGAGTACGCCCGGAAGAATGGCATGGGCGTGCGCTTCCACACCCTCGTGTGGCACAACCAGACGCCCCGCTGGTTCTTCGCCCAGGATTGGTCCGATGCGAAGGATGCGCCCCTGTGCGATCGGGAGACCATGCTGGCCCGCCTGCAGAACGCCATCGCCGATGAGATGGATTATATGAACCAGACCTGGCCGGGCCTGGTCTACGCCTGGGACGTGGTGAACGAGGCCATCGAGCCCGACCACAACGCTCCCAACATGTTCCGCACCAAGAGCCTGTGGTACGAGATCCTGGGCGAGGAGTTTGTCTTCGCCGCCTTCCGCGAGGCCCGCAAGCACCAGGCCGTGGGCCAGAAGCTCTACTACAACGACTTCAACGTGGCCATGCCCAACAAACTGGACTGGGTGTATGCCCTGGTCAAGCGCCTGCACGAGGAGGGCGTCATCGACGGCGTGGGCTTCCAGACCCACATCGGCCTTGATTACCCCGACTTTGCGGATTACGAGCGTGCCGTGCGCGCCTACGCTGCCCTGGGGCTGAGCATTCAGTCCACGGAGATGGACATCCGCGTGGGCGGCGCCGACCCCGCCAGCCAGATGAAGCTGGCCGTGCGCTACCGCGATTACTTCGCCATGATGCGCCGCCTGCGTCAGGAGGGCTGCGACATCGACAGCATCACCCTCTGGGGCCTGGCAGATGACCACAGCTGGATCATGGGCTGGAACGGCCCCAACTACCCGCTGCTCTTCGATGGTCTCCTGCGCCCCAAGGCCGCCCTGTTTGGTGCCCTGCTGGACGAGGCCATCCCTGCCTCCTATGAGGACGTGCAGGAATCCGGCGTCATGCCCCTGGAGGCGCCCTTCAAGGACCCCCGCCATCACAACCCCGTCATGACCCACCGCTTTGGCGCTGACCCCTGGGCCATGCCCTACAATGGCCGCGTGTACCTGTATATGACCGGCGATTTCTATGAGTACAAGGACGACGGCTCGGTGGGCCCCAACCATTACGGAAGCATCAACAAGCTGCACTGCCTGTCCTCCGACGACCTGGTCAACTGGGTCGATCACGGCGTGATTCCCGCCGCAGGCCCCCATGGCGCGGCCAAGTGGGCCCGCAACAGCTGGGCCCCCGCCGCAGCCCACAAGACCATTGACGGCAAGGAGAAGTTCTTCCTCTACTTCGCCGACAGCGGCAACGGCATCGGCGTCCTGGAGGCGGACAGCCCCACCGGCCCCTTCCGCGACCCTCTGGGGCACGCGCTCATCAACCGTCACACCCCCAACTGCGCCAATGTCACCTGGCTGTTTGACCCTGCCGTGCTGGTGGATGACGACGGCACCGGCTACATCTACGTTGGCGGCGGCGTCCCCGAGGGCCGTGCAGCCGACCCCGGCACCGCCCGCTGCTGCCAGCTTGGCGAGGATATGACGAGCCTGGTCGGCGAGCCGGTAGCCTTCAATCCCCCGTGGCTGTTTGAGGACAGCGGCATCGTGAAGGTGGGCGACAAGTATGTGTACAGCTACTGCACCAACTTCTCCGTGCCCGCCGGTACTCCCGGCTTCTGGAACGGCGAGATCCACACCATGATCTCCGACAAGCCCCTGGGCCCCTTCACCTATGCAGACCGTGTGCTGAAGAACCCCGAGGCCTACTTCGGCACCGGCGGCAACAACCACCACTGCATGTTCCAGTTCGGCGGCCAGTGGTACATCACCTACCACAACCAGACCCTGGAACGCACCATCGGCAGAGGCTCCGGCTACCGCTGCACCTTCATCGACAAGATGGACGTGCGTCCGGACGGCCACATCTCCCTGGCCGAGGGCACCTACGAGGGCGTCCCCCAGGTGAAGGCCTTCGACCCCTACACCGAGTTCCCGGCTACGACCGCCGCCTGCACCGCCGGTACCACCGCCGCTCCCCTCTTCTTTGGCGAGGGTCTGGCCCTGTACACGCAGGTTCCCGGCAGCTGGACGATGGTCGCCGGCGTGGACTTCTCCGGCGGTGCCAAGGCGCTGACGGTGAAGTACAGCTGCGTCTGCGACGCGACGATCTCCATCGTCCTGGATGACGTGAACGCCGCCCCCATCGCTCAGGTGCAGCTGAAGCGTCCCGAATGGGGCGTCCGCGGCCTCATCGAAGCCACCTGTGAGCTGCCCGATGGCGTCACCGGCCAGCACGACGTGTACTTCATTTACAGTGCACCGTGTATGCGGATCGGGAGCTACAACTTCATTTAACTGAATTACAATTGCATTATAGCTCAGCTTTCTGTTGTTGTCAACCCAAAATTCCACTAAAATGAATTATTTCAAAGAAATGAGGCATTTTGCATGTTCTACGAGCGCCTGAACCAACTGTGCCGACAGCATGGCACCACCATCACAGAGCTTGCCAGAACGCAGCTTGGGGTAGCCAGTTCCGCTGCAACAAACTGGAAGCACGGCGCGTCCCCCCGCAGCGATGTGGTGACCCGTGCCGCAGCATATTTCGGCGTTTCCACGGACTATCTGCTGGGGCTTACCGACAGCCCCGTTCCCGCCGCTTCCGGCATGGCCCCCGATATCGAGCAGGCCATCTCGCTGCTGGAAAAGGCGTCCCCCACGGCGCGTTCCGCAGCGCTTGCCGCCCTGCAGGCCGTTGTGGCCGCCATCGACAGCTCTGCAAACTGAATCCGGAAGCAAAGGAATCCCACCTGCTTTCCGCGGCAGTCGGTCAACAAATAACGGGCACGTCCTTCGCCTGAAAGGACGTGCCCGTTTCATATTCTGCATTGTCCGCCATCCGTTTATCCGATCATTCCGTTGACCGATCAACGGCAGCTCCATTCACCTTCGCAGCACAAACAGACCACCCATGGGTGGTCTGCCCCGCGCTTCGCCTCATTCCAGCAGCTCCATGATGGCGTCCACGGCAGCCCGCTCGTCAGGGCCCTCAGCGATCAGCACCAGATCGTTCTGGTCGTCTGCGTTCAGGCTCAGAAGCCCCAGGGTGGACTTGGCATTGACGATCTTCTGATGCCGGGAGATCATCACACGCGCCTCGTAGCAATTGGCAACCTGCACAAAGGCTGCCGCCAATGCGCGGGTCAGGGGCTTGTTATCCGGGAAAGCGATGGGCTGTCTGATCATCTTCATTCCTCCAGTATCTCTATCTCATCCATGAGCAGCTCATCCTCGGTTTCGTCTGCATCATGGAAATCTGCTTCTTCCTCCAGCTGACGGATGATCTCCATCAGCCGACGCATGCGGTGATTCACCGCAGATTTACTCAGCGGCGGCTCGAACAGCTGACCCAGCTCCACCAGGGACATGTCCACATTGTCCAGCCGCTTCTGCGCAATCTCCTGCAGGGCCGGCGGCAGGCTGCGCAGACCGCGCGCAATCACATAGCGGCGGATGGCCTGCACCTGTTCCTCCGCGGCGGCAACGGTGCGCTCCAGGTTGTGACCGTCGCAGTTGATGGCCCGGTTGGCCGCACCGCGGGCCTGCTTGCGGATGCGCACATCCTCCAGGGCAAAAACGCTGTTGCTGGCGCCCATGAGGGCCAGCGCATCGCTGATATGCTGCGCACTCTTGAGATACACCACCGTCGCGCCCTTGCGGGTATAGGTGTTGACCGGCAGGCCACACTTGTCCAGCAAGCGGCTGAGTTCCTTGACCATCACGTTCTGCGTGGTGGAAATTTCAAAATGGTACTCCTTATCTGGGGTGGTCATGGTGCCGCCGCCCAGGAAAGCCGCCCGCAGGTACGCCTTGCGGCAGCACTGGCGGGTCATCTGATGGCGGATGCTGCTGCGCCTGAAGCGCACCGCGCCGTCCTCCCCCACCTCGGTGACGTGCAGCTCCTGCAGCAGACGCTGGCTGTCCTCATCGCCGATGGTCAGTACGCACGTACGCTGGCCGCCCAGGCGGGCATGCTGCACATAATGCAGGCGGGGGGTGATGTTCATCCGCGCCCTCAGCAGGCGGAAGATGCGCCGGGCCAGGGCCGCGTTCTCCACGCGGTACTGAACCTGCATGCGGCCCATGCCCCTGAAGGACACGCTGCCGCTGGTACGGTACAGCGCCGTCAGCTCGCTCAGCATGCAGCAGGGCTTGCCCAGCGGCACACGGCCCAGCTCATCCTTGACAGTCTGTGAAAACGACATTTACTTTGCCTCCGCGCTGCTCTTCCAAAGCGCCTGCTCCAGCAGCAGATCCCGGTGGCTCACCGCCGTCTGCCAGCCCTTCTCCCGCAGCAGCGCCCCCAGATATTCGGCAATCGCCACGCTGCGATGCGCACCGCCCGTACAGCCCACGCCGATGGACAGGCTGCGCTTCCCCTCCTCCTGATAATGCGGCAGGAGGAAGAGCAGCAGCTCCTCCAGGTGATGAAGGAAATCCTTCGTCACGGGATTCTCCAGGACAAACTCGCGCACATCCTCATCCAGGCCGGTGTGCCGTCCCAGGCCCTCGATATAGAAAGGATTGGGCAGGAAGCGCACATCATAAACCAGATCCGCCTGACGGGGCAGACCGCGTTTGAAACCAAAGGAGCTGATCTCCACGCGCATGGCCTCCGAATGGGCCTCGCCGGATACAATATCCTGCAGGCGGCTCTTGAGCTGCCGGGTTTTGAGGGACGTGGTATCAATGATATAGTTGGCCGTCTCGCGCAGAGGCTGCATGATGCTGCGCTCATGGGCGATGGCGTCGGTCAGGGTGACGCCCTGTCGGGCCAGGGGGTGCTCGCGGCGGGTCTCCTTATAGCGGCTGACGAGAGCCTCCTCGCTGGCCTCCAGGAACAGGCACTCAATGCTGTAGCCCTGTACGCGGAGTTCAGCAATCAGGTCGCTGACGGTTTTGGCGTCAAAAAGCTCGGCGCTGCGCACGTCCACAGCCATGGCCACCAGACTGGTGCCCACATGGGTCCTTTCAAAGGCCTCCATCAGGCGCGAGATCATCGTCGGCGGCAGGTTGTCCACACAAAACGCGCCCATATCCTCCAGATAACGGTTCACGGAGGTCTTTCCGGCGCCGCTCAGGCCCGTCACCACAAGAAATCGCATGGGTCTACTCCTCCCAGCCCTTTACATCGGGCATATTCATCCGTGGATCGCATCAGACTGCCGCTGTTGGCGCGTCATCCCCCAGGATGCGCACCTCCGGCTGCAGCATGACGCCCTTCTGCTCGTACACGACGCGCTGCACATGGGCCATCAGGGCCAGGAAATCAGCCGCCGTGCCGCCCTTGTTGATGAGGAAGCCTGCATGCTTCTCACTCACCTGGGCGCCGCCGATGGCAAAGCCCTTCAGGCCGCATTCGTCGATCATCTGGGCCGCATAGCCCTCCGGCGGACGCTTGAAGGTGCTGCCAGCGGAAAACTGCGTCAGAGGCTGCTTCTCCGCGCGGCGGCGGTTGAAGTCCACCATCTCCGCCAGGAGCTCCTCCCGGCGGCCCTGGGGCAGCTGGAAGGTCACATGGGTGATCAGCTTCTCCTCGTCCATCAGCCGGGTATGACGGTAGCTGAAGCGCATCTGAAGCCAATCGTAGCTGAAGGGCTCACCGGTCATGTCGAAGCCCTCCACCCGGGTCACCACCTGGCTCATTTCGCCGCCGTAGGCCCCGGCGTTCATGTAGGTGCCGCCGCCCACCGTGCCGGGGATGCCGCTGGCAAAGGTAAGCCCCGCCAGGGAGGCGTCCGCCGCGGCATTGGACAGGGTGCTCATCATCGCCCCGGCCTGCGCACGGATCCTGCCGCCGCTGATTTCAATCCCCTGCATATCGCGGCACATGCGCAGCACCACGCCGCGGATGCCGCCGTCCTTCACCAGCAGGTTGCTGCCGTTGCCGAGGATGATGACAGGCAGGCCCAGCTGATGCGCCTCTGTCAGGACCTGACGCACCTGCTCGGGCCTTTCCGGCGACACGATCATATCCGCCGGGCCGCCCAGGTGCAGCGTGGTATAGCGCGCCATGGGAGCCCCGCGCTTAATGGAGATATGCTCCGGCCCGGCACGCAATCTTTTTTCCAGTTCATTCAGGGATGCTTCGTACATGCGCATTCCTCCAGTCATCTTATTTTACTATATTTTCGACATTGTAGCAAGCATAACTTTTTCGATATAGCATATGCTCATTCCCCTTGTACAAGACGCAGAAAAATGGCTGCGCCGCACAGGCAGCACAGCCATTTGAGAATGAATCATGCCTCCATCCCCTCGTACCGGCGGCACCAGGTGTACTTGCTGATGGCGCTGGACTGCGCCGCGGTGCAGTAGGTGTTCAGCAGGTCGCGGATGTAGGTGGGCATCACCCGGTTGTACTTCACTTCCAGGATGATCTCCGGCCTGTCGAAGGGATTGATGGTGGGAACATCGGGGTTGAACAGGTCGATGGAGCGCATGCCCGTGCGCAGCTGCTTGTCGAAGGTGATGCGCACCTCCTCCGCCGGGTGCAGGTAGGCCTCGCGCACATAGTCCACAATGACCACCGGGCGCAGCAGGCCGCAGGTCATTTCCCGGTAGACGTCGCTGAGCAGACCACTGTTGGTGGCCTCCAGGCCCGTGGGATCCCCGGCGATGATCTGGTCGCACAGGTCGCGGGGAATGGTCAGGCTGCGCTTGGAGATGAGGCTCCCCACCTTGGTCTTGCATTCCAGCTTGATGACGTCGCTCTTGAGGTTATAAATGCGGATGCGGTACTTGTTGCGGTCGCGCACGCCATCCAGCTTGTCGAAGTAGGCGTCATTGAACACGGTGTCAAAGTACAGGCTGCGGATGTAGTATTCATTGTTTTCGTCCCCGTTGGGGTCACGCCAGAGGACGTGATCCAGCTGGCGCGAGAGGATCTGGTACTGCATTTCGCTGATGAAGAACTTCAGCTCATGCCGCAGAGGGATGTTCGCGGGCATGGTCAACGCCTCCTTTCCGGTGTCCTATACTGCCGCATCCGTTATCAGTTGCCGGCCTCGGTCTGGCAGGCGACCAGGGTGGCGTCGTGTACGCCCTCGATCTCCAGCATCACAGCCACGACATCCTGCTTGGCGTCCAGGCGCAGCTCGTAGGTCATCTCCGCCCCGCCGCGGGTGACGGTCTTGGAGCGCAGGCGGCGGTACTTCACCGTGCGGCGCAGCTCCTGGGTGATCTCGTACTCCACGTCCTCGTCGTAGTGCAGCACCAGCAGGTACGCATTGGGGTTGGAGAACTGCATCAGGCTCAGCAGGAACATCACCGCGCCAATGAGCACCACCACCACGAAGGCGATCAGGTACAGGTCAGCACCCAGGATGATGCCCATCGTCAGGGCCCAGAACATGTACGCCGTATCCAGCGGATCCTTCACCGCCGTACGGAAGCGCACGATGGACAGCGCGCCCACCATGCCCATCGAAAGGGCCACGTTGCTGCCGATACACATGACCACCGGGGTAGTCACCAGGGTCATGAGGATCAGCGTCACGCCGAAGGTGGGGCTGTACAGCACGCCGCGGTAGCAGCGCTTGTACACAAAGGAGATGATCAGACCCACCACCAGCGCAAAGGCCATGGCCAGCGCCACCTTGGCGGGCGTCAGGGCCGCATTCTGCTCGGCAAACCAGGTGGACCAGGTATTGGCAAGGCTGCTGCCCGTATTGGTCAGGCCCTCGGTATTCAGGCTGCTCAGGAGCGCAAAGTCATGCATGGAGATTCCTCCTCAAATCAGGTTCAGTTCATTATACCGCATGTCGCCTGCCTGCGCAACATGCCTTTTTCATCCGCAAATGCATATACCGGGAAGGCCGCATCAATCCCACTGGAAGTCGGCGTTCTCCCAGGTCGCATCGGTGCGCTGCTCCGGCTTGGGGCCGAAGTACTCCACCATCTGCTCGTTGGTGAGGTTGAAGGCCTGCTTCACCATGCCCCAGAGAATGTAGGGGCGGCGCTTCAGGGTGTTCTTCAGCTGGTTGATGTGCTTCTCCCAGTAGCGCATGGCGCCGTCCACCGTGGTGGGCCACTCGGCCACGACCATCTTATCGTGCTGGCTGGCCCAGCGGGTAAAGTGCCAGGTCAATTCCGGCTCCACCTCGGCCACACACTGATCCAGCACCTCAATCATGTAATCGGTGGTGAAGGTCTGGAAGATGTCGCCCAGCTTGCGCAGGAACCTGTCGCGGTATTCGGGCACCTTCAGCACGGTCATGAAGATGGTGTTGTCGATGTTCTTCTCGCCCATGCCCTTGGTCTTGGTATAGGAGTAAGGGCTGTTGAAGCGCGCAGCCCAGAAGCCCCAGTCCACATCGTACCAGATCCACTTCCACTTGTACGGCTCGCCCGTCTCCGGGTCGGTGCCGTGCAGGCGGTAGAAGCGGGTGTTACCGATGTCGGAATTGCCCACGAACATCTCCAGCGCCATGTACTCGATTATGTTGTCCACGTCGATGTTGGCGTCCAGATAAGCGCGGTCTTCGGGGTTGTTGGCCGGGTCGCTGTTTTTCAGGCGCTTGATCATCGCGCGGTATTCCGTGTTGCTGCCCCACTCCACAGAGCCGTTGCCCACCAGGATGTCCATGTTGCCCGCCTGATCCAGCGGCAGGCCCTCATGCTGGGCGACAAAGAAGCGGTCCACGCGCTCGCGGATGTTGTAGTGGCCCCAGTATTCGCCGTTGAGGTACACCGCCACAGGCATCCACGCCTGATGGATGACGGTGGCGCCATAGGAGTCCAGCAGGCGGGACTGGAAGCCGTCGCGCAGGCGGGTCCAGACGCCGTCGTTGCCGCCGTTGCGCAGCACCAGGGACTTGTACTCCGTATAGGGCCGATCTTCGAAGACCGCTGCGGCGAAGGTCTTTTCGCCATAGAGGGATTTGGCGCGGATCTTCATGGACTTCTGCGGCAGATCCAGGGAATAGTCGCCGATCAGGCCGATGGCCACGCCCTGGCTGAACATGAGCGTTCCATCCTCGGCAAACATCTCCGCATAGCCCTCGCGGGGTTCCTTGCCAAACTCACGGTAGACCGTGTTTTCAAAGGGCAGGATACCCGGGCCCTCCTTGACGATGTTCGGGCCGTCGGCCAGCATGCCGTTCTCCTCATTCCACAGCTCGTACGGATCCACAACGATGCTGACCACGGGCATGGAATGGTAGGTATTGATGAGGTAGGTGCCCGTGGTGACGGTGCTCTCCCGGTACATGTCATTCACCGGGAAGGCGCGCACCCGCAGGACGGTGGTGCTGTTCAGCTCCAGCACCTGGCCGGTGTAGGCGGTGCTGGTGGTGCTGTAAGGCGAGGGCACAGAGCCATCGGTGGTGTAGAAAACGCTGGTGCCCTCGGGAATGGTGAAGGTGACCTGCGCGCCCTGGTTGTGCATGCCGGGCGCCAGGCTCAGCTGCGGCGCCTCGGCATAGCCCAGGAAGCCGGTCATGCCGTTCTGGGCGCCGGGGGTGGCAACGTCATAATAAAAAAAGCCCTCAAGCCCCGTGGTGCGGCCGTAGGACACATTGGTGGGTATCGCAGGCAGCACGACCTTGTCCAGGATCCTGCCCTCCGGGTCCGCAAGGACAAGGATCTCCGAGCCATCCTTGGCAAGCTTGTAGGAGGTGTGGGGCGTGGCGACCGTGTTGGCCGTCAGGTCACCGTCACACCAAACGATCAGGTACTCCCCCGGGCCGATGAGCGTCCCCTCGGGGAACTGCCATTTCCGGGCACGGCCAATGCTGTCAGAAAGGCCGTACCCGGAAAGATCCACCCAGTCGGCGGAGGCATTATACAGCTCCACCCAGTCCACAAAATCCGCGCCCGCCGCCGTCTCCACGCTGTCGTTGGAGGCCATGACCTCGGTGATGTACACGCCGGTCTCGTTAAGCATGCGCAGGTAAACGTCCATGCGGTTGGCGCCCTCCGTGGTGTTGGGCAGCTGGGGCGTGGTACGCATGTGGATGGCAAAGTCGCCGTCCTCCTCGCGGGCATAGGACGCATCCTCGGGGATGTTGTCGATGGTGACGCGGTCCACCATGCGGCCGCGGCTGTCGGAAAGCACCACCACGTCATGCTCGGCGCTGAGGCGGAAGTTGGCATGGGGCACGTCCGTAGGGCCGGCCGCTACCTCCTTCCCAGAGCAGTACACGATGTAGTACCCATAGGGAGCCACCATGGCCCCCTCGGGGAAGCGCCACTTCAGCGGGTTGTTCTCCTTATCGGAGAGTGCATAATTATCCAGGCTGATGGGCTGGCCGGTGGTGTTGTACAGCTCAACCCAGTCGCACAGCTCGCCATCGGCGTCACGGTAGCCGCTCAGAGGGTCGGGGCAGACCTCGTTGATGATCAGAGCGCCGTCGGTCACCAGGGTGTTCTGGCGGTAGGCCAGGTGGCCCTCCTGGCTGTTGGGGTAGCCGGGGCTGTAATCGCTGGTCTGCACCCAGGCGCCGCTGGGCAGCAGGGCATAACTCTCGTCCGCCGCCAGAATGGGCGTCTTGACGGAGTGGATAACGCCCGTATCCGGGTCAAAGAGCACGATGGTCTCTCCGTTGGTGGACAGGCCGAACTTGGCATGCAGGGGCTTCCCCGCCACGGCCTGATTCGTCTTGTCGCAGATGACGATAACGCGCTCATCCGGCTGAAGGGTGATATCGGGGAACAGGAACTTGATGGTCAGCTCGTCATCGCTCAGGCCCACATTATGCAGGTCGATTGCGTGGTCGGCACTGTTCCAGATCTCCACCCAATCGGAGAATTCGCCCTTTTCATCGGGCATGGCGGTCTGGTTGGAGGCCATCACCTCGCTGATGACCAGGCCGCTGTAATAGGCAGAGCCCTCGCCGCCGCCGGATGTACCGCCGATGGAGAAATACGCATGGCGGTTGGGCTCCTTGGGACAAACGATGATGAGGAAGGCCACCGCCGCCAGGAGAATGCCCAGCAGCAACGCATTGCCGATCTTCCGGCGCTGCTTGCGGCGGCGGATCACGGAGGGCTTCTCCGCCGCCGGAACGCTGGGCGTCCGGGTGGCGCGCCTTGACCGCCTTCCGTTCTGATATTCAGGCTGCATAGTTTCATCCTTTCCGGGGCCGGTGAGCACCGGCGCATATCGCGGCATACCGCGTACAGGGGCTGCCGCCGGGGCAGCACCGCATGGATATCCTGTCACAGGATGCAGCGCTGCACATACATAACGGAGCAGCAGCATCCTATCTTGCATTGTACCACAAATCGGCACCATTCTGCAACCCCTGCGGCGTTATCCACCGGCAAGAATCCTGTAAATTCTGTGAAAACAAAGGATGCGCCGCCGCATCGGGCAACGCATCCTGTTTTCCATTCACATCACTGGAAAAGGGAGAGTATCTCCTGCGGGCTCAGGCCGCCCACCAGGGTCTCCCCGGGGGTGATAAGCTGCTCAAACAGCGCCTTCTTGCGCTGGCCCAGGGCCACAACCTGCTCCTCGATGGAGCCGTGGGTCACCAGGCGGATGACCTCCACCTTGCGGGTCTGGCCGATGCGGTAGGCGCGGTCGGTGGCCTGATCCTCCGCGGCGGGGTTCCACCAGGGGTCGTAGTGGATGACCATGTCCGCGCCCGTCAGGTTCAGGCCCGTGCCGCCCGCCTTGAGGCTGATGAGGAAGATCTGCCCCTGACCGGCGTTGAACTGCTCGCACATCTGCACGCGGCTGGGCGCAGGGGTATCGCCGTCCAGGTACATGGTTTCGTACCCTGCCAGCTCCAGCTCCTTCCTGAGGATCCTGAGCATGGAGGTAAATGCGGAGAACATCAGCACGCGTCGGCCCTTCTCGATGGCCTCGGGCAGGATATCCAGCAGCATATCCAGCTTGCCGGAGGTGCCTGTATAATCCTCCAGCACCAGGGACGGGTGACAGCAGATCTCCCGCAGCTGGGTGATGGCTGCCAGCACCTCGGTGCGGCCGCGGTCGAAGCCCTTCTCCTTGACGATGGAATCCACACGTTCCCGCAGGCGCGTCATGGCAGCCTGGTAAACCTTGTTCTGCTCCGGGCTCATGGTGGCCGTCATCACGTTCTCGATCTTGTCCGGCAGCTCGGTCAGCACCTCCTTTTTCAGGCGGCGCATGAGGAAGGGGCTGATGCGGCGGCGGAGCTCGGCGGCGTCCGCACCATCCTGATAGCGACGCATGAACGCGCCATAGCTGAGCAAATAGCCGGGCAGAACAAAGTTGAAGATGCTCCAGAGCTCGCCCACACCGTTTTCCAGGGGCGTACCGGTCAGGGCAAAGCGGGTGCGGGCCTTCAGCTGACGGACGGCGACCGCCGCCTTGCTGCTGGCATTTTTGATATGCTGCGCCTCGTCCAGGATCGCAAAGCGGAAGTCAATGTCCGCCAGGTAATCAATGTCCTGCCGGATCAGCGGATAGGAGGTGATCAGCACGTCCACATCCTTCACCACGCGGACGTGGCGGATCTGGCTCTGCCGCTGCGCCGCGCTGCCGGAAAGCACCATCACCGACAGGTCGGGAGCAAAGCGCTGCAGCTCGCTGAGCCAGTTATAGGTCAGCGTCGTGGGCGCCACCACCAGGCTCGTCTGGTTCTCCTCCCGGGTCGCCGACAGAAGGGCGATGACCTGCACCGTCTTGCCCAGGCCCATGTCATCAGCCAGGACGCCGCCCATGTGCAGCTGATCCAGGGTGTGCATCCACTGGAAGCCGCGCTGCTGATACGGGCGCAGGGACAGGCCATCCGGCAGGATGACCGTCTCCGGAGACGGCTCTGTCAGCGCGCGGACGGTGTCGTCCACCTCCGCCTCCACCTCCACCGGGATCTTCAGGCCCTCCAGGAGGCTGCGCATGTACACGGTGCGGTAGGCCTGCATGCGGATGGTGTCATTGCCGCTGGTCAGCGCATCCAGGCCCTCTGCAGAGGCCATTTCAAAGATGCTGTCCGCCAGGGGATGCCATTCCTCCATGGCGGTCAGATCCAGGAAGGAGCCGTCCTTCAGGCGGAAATAGCGGCGACGGCGGGCCAGCGCCTCCATGATGGCGAAGATCTCCTGGGCCGGGACGTCGCTCTCGGTGAATTTCAGCTCCAGCGACGCGCCGTTCATGCGCATCCGGCCCGCAAACCGGGGGCGGCGGGGCGCCATGCGGCGGAAATCGTTGCTCAGATACACCTCCGCCAGGGACTGCAGATGCTGCACGCCTTCGCTGACGAAATTGAAGATATTTTCCTGCCCGGTGAGGTACACATAGCCCGTGCTGGCCGTGAAGCCGGAGGCGCCCAGGGCGTCCAGCACCTGACGCTCCGCCGCGGCGTCGCGCAGGAGGAGCTTCTCACCCCGGGAGAGACTTTCCGGCAGGGGCTGCTCATTGAAGGGGTCGATGCGGCGGTCGCCGTAGCAGAAAGCCACGCGGGCGATGACGTCCCGCTCATTGCCCGCCCGATCCAGATACACCTGGGCCTTGAGGGGCAGGCGGATCAGCTGTTTCTGCAGGTCGCTGGCGATCTCCACCGCGCCGGACATCTGCAGAAAGGGCACCAGCTCGCCAATGACGCGTGCCGCCTCGCGCAGGGGATAATCAAAGCTGCACTGGCCGCCCATCTGCTCGGCATACAGCACGCGCAGGATGCCCCGCTGTCCATCCTCCACAGCAATGACCTTGTCCTTCACCAGCGCGTAGGCGCAGGAGGGCACCAGCGGACGGAAATCCCGGGGATACCCCGCCGTGACGGTCAGGCCGCGTTTATCCGCATGGACGCGGAACTGCAGGGGCATGCGCGCCGGAAACACGCGCTTGACCTTATGCACCGCCTCGCCGTCCTTAATGACGAAGGGCAGGTTCTGCAGCTCCTTCAGGATGGCCTCCGCAAAGGGAACGGGCAGGAGCATCTGCTGCTGATCCGCGCCGTGGAGGACCACGCCGGCTTCCTTCTGGGCCAGATACATCGCCCGGAGAATGGCCAGAATCCGGTTTTCCACCTGGCCAAAGCGCATCCATTCGGGATGAAAGGTGAAGCCCTTGCCGTACTCAATGGGCTCGCCCGTTTCGATGCTGGTCAGCAGCTGCGGGATGGATTTGACCGTATACAGACGCTCCTCGCCGATCTTCAGCGCCACCTTCAGGCGCGGGATCTCATCCCCGCAGCCGCTGATGATGTTGAGCATCACCAGCATGTTGACGGTGCCTTCCTCCGGCAGCGCCTTGTCCATGGCTGCCATCAGCTTTGGGCCCGACAGCGCCGCGCGGCGGCGGAGCATCTCGTCCATCGCGCCGGAATCCTGGCAGCTGAGCATCGCCGCCACCAGGTGCCTGCATGCGCCGGATTCCGCCCAGGTCAGGCAGCTGCAGCGGTTGATCCCCTCCGCCGTCAGCGTCACCTCGTTCCAGCCGTCATCCAGCACCTGCAGCCTCAGCTTCCTTGCGCCCTGCTCCACCAAGCGCACGCGTCCGGCCCGGAAGATGCGCCCGCCCATGCGGGTCTCCTCCTCACCGGCCATCATTCTGATATTATAAGGAATTTGCGTCATTCCGTTCACTCCATATTTATTCCCTGCCACCCATGCGCACAGGCGCAGAATGGCAACTCCTTTCTATTCTGCCCCGGAGTGCGAAATCCCTGCCTGTTTTCAAATCTTTCCGCAATTTTTGTGATACTCCGGCGCACCCGGCGGCCTCCTGCCACATAGGCTGCAGCATCCCGAATTGGAAGCGAGGCGGTTTGCCTTGAGCGAACTGATGTCGATATCCCCTCCCCTGCAGGCGCTGCTGGCTGCGCTGATGACCTGGGCACTGACAGCTGCCGGCGCAGCCCTTGTTCTCCTGCTGCGACGCCCCCGCCCAGCCACACTTGACGCCATGCTGGCCCTCGGCGCAGGCGTCATGCTGGCGGCGTCCTACTTCTCACTCCTTGCCCCCGGCATCGAGCTGGCCGTTTCCTTGGGCCAGATGCCCTTCATAATGGCCGCGCTGGGCTTTATGTCCGGCGGACTGATGCTGATGGCTGCAGATGCACTGCTCTCCCGGCATATGTCCCACCTTCGTTTCACAGGTGAGCACCGGCGCACAACGCTGCTGATCGCCTCCATCACGCTGCATAACATTCCCGAGGGGCTTGCCATCGGCGTGGCCTTTGGTGCAGCAGCGCTCTCAGCGGACGCGGCTGCATTGACCGGCGCATGGATGCTGGCGCTTGGCGTCGGGCTGCAGAACATGCCCGAGGGTGCTGCGGTCAGCCTTCCCCTGCACCGCGACGGCATGCGGCGCAGCCATGCCTTCTTCTGGGGCCAGGCAAGCGCGCTGGTTGAGCCCGTTTCTGCGCTGGTCGGCGCCCTTCTGGCCCTGCACGTGCAGCCCATGCTCCCCTTTGCCCTCGCTTTTGCGGCAGGTGCCATGGTCAGCGTAGTCATTGGCGAGCTTGTGCCGGAGAGCCAGCGCAGCCCGGCAGCCTCTGTGATGACGCTATTCACCATGATGGGCTTTACGCTGATGATGATCCTGGATGTGGCGCTGGGATAAACAAAGGGCTGCCCCGTTTCTTACAGCGGGGCAGCCCTTTCTGGAGTGCACGGTGTGTTCATCCCAATGCGCCGCATCAGCCGCGCACATAGCGATACTTATCCAGTGAAGCGGGGATCACACCATCCTGATCATCGTTGACCAAATACATTTCTTCCGGGAAGTCGAACATCGTATACATCACGCCGATGACCGATTTCGCATTGACGCGGTGCACACCGCTGCGGCTCTCGATGGAAAAGTGATCCTCGTATCGGCTCAGCTCCAGGATAAACTCCATGACCTCTGCCTGGTTCGACAGTCGGATATGGGCGCGGGTGTGAGGATTCCTCATTCGATAGCTCCTTTCTGTTGTCTCTATACAATTCTTATTGTTAACCGGTATCGTTTCCGATTGACAACTGCATCATACCAGCCATTCTCCAGTTTGTCAACCCCTATTTGCAATATTCATCGCATTTCCTGCGTTATTTCATTTTTGGTATCGTTTCCGCTTCACATTTTTGCAATTATCTCATAGTTTCTTTCATTCTTTAGTACGAAAGATAGAAAAGAAACCGCCCCAACCTTGCGGTCAGGGCGGCTGTATGATGTCAGGCCAATCAGAACTTCAGGGGATTGACGCGGACGGAGGGACCCATGGTGCTGCTCAGATACAGAGAGCGGATGTAGGTGCCCTTCGCGGCGGCGGGCTTCGCCTTGTTGATGGCCTCCATCAGGGTCTGCAGGTTCTCCTGGAGCTTCTGGGTGCCGAAGGAGACCTTGCCGATGGGGCAGTGGATGATGGCGGTCTTGTCCAGACGATACTCAACCTTACCGGCCTTGATGTCGGTGATGGCCTTGGTCACGTCCATGGTGACGGTGCCAGACTTGGGGTTGGGCATCAGGCCCTTGGGGCCCAGGATACGACCGATGCGGCCGATCAGACCCATCATGTCGGGGGTAGCGACACAGACGTCGAAGTCGAACCAGTTCTCCTGCTGGATCTTGGTGATCATGTCCTGATCGCCAACGTAGTCGGCGCCGGCAGCGCGGGCTTCGTCAGCCTTCGCGCCCTTGGCGATGACCAGCACGCGGATGGTGCGGCCAGTGCCGTGAGGCAGAACGACCGCGCCACGGACCTGCTGGTCAGCGTGACGGGGGTCAACACCCAGACGGATGTGAGCTTCGACGGTCTCGTCGAACTTCGCCTTGCCGGTGGAGATCACCAGCTCGGTAGCCTGCTCAGGATCGTACTGATTCAGATGGTCGATCAGCTTCGCGCTGTCCTGGTACTTCTTACCATGCTTCATTTACTATTCCTCCCATGTGGTATTAGCGGCGCTACGTCCTCCCACATTGTTAA
>JAFXDB010000231.1 GCA_017516305.1 Clostridia bacterium
CCTTGACCAGCACGACGCCAATCTTCCCGGCTTCCATATCGTCGATCATGCGATTCCAGCCGGGCCGATCAAAATTGACGCCAGAATAGCCGTCGTCCGTGTAATGGACGCAGTTGGTGAATCCCTGCTGTGCAGCGTAGGCTTCGAGGTAAGTTTTTTGATTGGCAATGGAACTGCTGTCCCCGACGATGTCATCGTTGCGGGAGAGTCTTTCGTACAGGGCAGTGATCTTTCCTTCAGTCTGGGTTGCGGCCATGTCAGGCGCTCCTTTCAGACTGCGGACTCGTTTGTGGTACAGTCATTGTAGCATATACCCTTTCGTATTCCCTATCTTTCCGTGAAGAACCAAAAAACAGTCCCCCCCTCCCCGGCATCTGCGCCGTCGGGACGGGGGCTGCGTTTCGTATGGACTTGTACCGACAGGATTATGACCGCGTGTGCGGCTCGGCCTTGGCCTTGTGCGGGGTCAGGCGCAGCTTCATGGCCTGCAGGCGCTTGCGGCGGC
The DNA here is from genome assembly GCA_017516305.1 of Clostridia bacterium. GTDB lineage: Bacteria > Bacillota > Clostridia > Christensenellales > Aristaeellaceae > UBA11524. The sequence continues at coordinate 506 of JAFXDB010000231.1, forward strand.
GGGCACGGATCTCCAGACGTTCGCCCAGGTCGCGGGCGCCCACGCCGTACACCAGGTAGAGGATCGCGCCGGAAACGCCCATGATGAACACGGTGGATGCGTTGCGGCGGCCGGTGGCATTGACGTTGTAGCCGTCGCGGCCTTCCTCATAGGTCATGTTCTGGATGACCATGGCGTAGGTCTTGCCGTAGCTGGAATGGAAGGTCGCGCCCATGTCATACTCGGTGAAGAGCGCGTTGAAGTTCAGCGCGAACACCGCCAGGACACTGGGCAGCACGATGGGGAGCTTGACCTTCAGGAACGTTCGCAGCCCGCTGGCGCCCAGGTTTTTCGCCGCGTCCTCCAGCTCCTCGTCAATGGCGTAGAAGCTGGCTTTTATCATTCGCAGCGCAAATGGCAGCTTCACCACCGTGTATGCAATGATGATAAGCAATCGCACATTCTCGCGGTAGTACAGGTTCTGGTTGAACACATACCACACATCGTTGCTGTTGAAGAAGGTGCGGTAGGAGTAGCAGATGAGAATGGTGGGCAGCAGCCAGGGGAAGAGGAGCGAATACTCCAGAACGGTGGAGCGGAGCTTGTTCTTGTGCTTGAAGATGTAGTTGACCGCCACCACCACGATGACGCAGGCCAGGGCCGCCGCCAGGGCCGACAGGATGAAGGAGATGCGGATACCGGCGATGGTGTCCTGGTTGGAGAACACGCCGGAGATGGAGCCCACGCGGGTGCGGAGCTTGCCGCGGCTGGTCATGTACTCATAGTCCTGGGTGCCGACGAAGTTCACCAGTGTGAAGCTGTCCAGGCTCGGGGACTTGAGGTTGATGGCCGAATGATTCTGGAAAGCAAAGAGGATGATCATCACCACGGGCGTCATGTAGATGATCCACAGGACGTAGGCGTAGATATGCGCCAGCACGTTGGCGATGGGGTTGTTGATCTTCTGCTTGACCAGCTTGGCCTTGGTCTTGCTGACGGAGAGGTAATGGCCCTTGCGCTCGTAAGCGGAGAGAATGGCCAGCAGCACGATGGTGAAGATGGCCAGAATGATGGACAGCAGGGCCGCGCGGGCCTGGGGGAAGGCTTCATCCGCCGTGGAGGAGCCCGCCAGGCGGACGATCTCCGGGTTAATGGAGTCAAAGCCCAGCAGCGTCGGGGCGGACATGGCGCAAATGCCCGTGATGAAGGTCATGACCGTCAGGCTGAACATGGTCGGGATCAGCGTGGGGAACACGACCTTCAGCAGCACCTTGAACGGGCCGGCGCCCATGTTGCGCGCCGCCTCCACCGTGTTGTAGTCGATGCCGCGGATGGCATTGCGCAGGAAGAGCGCATGGTTGGACGTACAGGCGAAGGTCATCGTGAACCAGACAGCGTTGAAGCCGCTGAACCAGTTCTTGTCCATATCCGGGAAGAGCTTGACCAGCCAGCTGGTGATGATGCCATCGTTATCGTAGAGGAAGAGATAGCCGGTGACCAGCGCCACGCCGGAGTAGATCAGCGTGGTCATGTAACCCAGGCGGAGGATCTTCGCGCCCTTGATGTCGAAGTACTCCGTCAGCAGCACGATGGAAACGCCCACCACATTGACCGTCACCACCAGGGCAATGGCCAGCTTCAGGGAATTCCACACGAAGGAGGGCATGTTGCCGGCAAAGAAGAACTTGATAACCGCCAGCGGGTCGTCCGGGTTGGCCGTGAACACCTGTGAAAGCGTGTTCAGACACGGCAGCAGCATAAAGCCGAAGAACAGGTACACGAAGAACGCCGCGCCGAATATCTTCCACAGCAGCGAGATATCCAGCTTGCGCGGGGCCGCTTTTCTCATCGACATTGCAAGCCCCCCTTACTGCTCCACGGTCGCGGCGGGATAGCTCATCACATCCGTACGGGAAATGCTCACGGCGACCCTCTCGCCCGCTTCATAGATGTTCACGCCGTCGTTCTTCTCAATCACCTTGAACACCTGGGTTCCCACATCAATGAAGTACTTGATGTACAGGCCGTAATACTCGCTGCTGATGACGGTGCCCTCAAAGACTGTCCCCTCACCCGTCTGGTTGACGCGCAGTCGCTCCAGGCGGACAAAGTGATTCTCGTCCTCGGGCAGGCCCATCTTTTCCGCCGTGGCAGGCTCCAGGCGGTTGATGTCGCCGATGAAGTTGCAGACGAACTCCGTGGCGGAATGGTTGTAGACCTCGTTGGGCGTACCGATCTGCTCAATGTAGCCGTTGTTGAACACGGCAATGCGGTCGGACAGGGTCAGCGCTTCCTCCTGGTCGTGGGTGACATAGATGGTGGTGATGCCGAAGTCGCGCTGCATCTTCTTCAGCTCATTGCGCAGGCCCACGCGGAGTTTGGCGTCCAGGTTGGACAGGGGCTCGTCCATGCAGATGATGGCGGGGCCCGTCACCAGGGCGCGGGCGATGGCCACGCGCTGCTGCTGGCCGCCGGAGAGCTGGGAGACAGCCTTCTGAAGCTGCTCGTCGGAAAGATCAACCTTGCGGGCGATGGCACGAACCTTTTCGTCGATCTCCTGCTTCTTCACCTTCTTCACCTTCAGGCCGAAGGCGATGTTGTCATACACCGTCATGGTCGGGAACAGGGCGTAAGACTGGAAGACGATGCCGATGTTGCGCTTCTCGATCGGCACGCGGGTGATGTCCTCCCCCGCCACGATAACCCGACCGGACACGGGCTCGATGAAGCCGGTGATGGTGCGCAGGGTCGTGGTCTTGCCGCAGCCGGAGGGGCCCAGGAAGGTGAAGAACTCCCCCTCCTTCACCTCGACATTGATGTTGTGCAGCGCCTCAAAATCGCCGAACCGGACGACGATATCCTTCAGTTCAATCATGGGGATATGGCTCCCTTCGATAAAGTAGAAGGGGCGAGCCTGAGCATGCCAGACTCGCCCGAAAACTCAGGTATGATTCTCAGCAGACCCGCCGGTTCCCAGCGGGCACATGCCGACTTACTGCGCCTGGGTCAGGGTCGCCCAGTCCAGGTTGTCCCAATCAGGCTCGGCAGGAGCAGCGCTGTTGTCCTTCCAGTAGAAGCCCAGGTTGGTCATGATGTTGGTCCACTCGGTGGAGTGCGCCAGGACGTACTCATTGTAGGTCATGCCGCTGCCCTCAACGATGTTGTGGCCCAGGTTCTTCAGGGCGTAGATGTCAGGGATGTCCTCGCCGTAAACCTCGGCGACAGCCACGGAGTTGCAGGGGAAGGAGTCGAACTCCTCAGCCCAGACAGCCTGAACCTCGGCAGAGCCGAACCACTCAGCGAAGGCGTAGACAGCCTCGGTCTCGCGCTCGGTGCGGCCGGGACGGTCAACAACGCCGATGTACTCAGCAATGTAGAAGGTGCCGTCGTCGATCTTCACGACAGCCCAGTTTTCGGGCTCGAGCACGCCGATAATGGGATTGGCGGAAGCCTCAGCCGCGGCGTCGATCTTGCCGTACAGAGAGGAGGAGTAGAAGGTGGAAACCTGGACCTCACCGCGGTTCAGGGGATCGAAGCCGTAGCTGTCGCCGGTGAAGATGCCGCCGGCGCAGTAGGCCCACAGGGTCTTCCAGCCCTCCACGGAGATGCCGCCAGCGGGGCTGGTGGGATCGGCGTAGGGGAAGAGCATGGAGTTGTTGATGTTGCTGTTGGTGGTGCCGCCGACCTTGCCCTGACGGTACCAGGTGTAGCCGCAGTTCACGATATCGGTCCAGTGCTCGAAGTGCAGCTCGGCGCCGTTGGTGCCCAGCGCGTCGGTACGGTAGAGCATCAGGATGTTCTGCACAACCAGGCCATAGGCCTTGCCGTCGAACTTGTAGCCGCCGACTTCCTCGACCCAGGAGGGCGTCCAGTCAGCGATGACCAGGTTCTCGTACTCGCCGTTGATCAGCTGAGTCCAGCGGGTCTCATTCAGACCGAAGATGATGTCGCCGTCCTTGTTCTCGTTGGCAGCCTGGATGGCAGCCACATCGCCGGAGATGACCGCGTTATCGTCCATGGAGATGGTGAAGCCGGCCTCGCGGGCAGCATTCACCAGCCAGGTGGCACGCTCGGTGGAGTTGGAGTTGGAGTAGATGCGGATGGTGACGTCGGTGTAGTCCTCAGCGGCCGCGAAGCTGCACAGGGACAGCACCATCGCCAGGGTCAGAAGCAGAGCAACGAGCTTCTTCATGTGGGGGGCCTCCTTTTCAGTCATGCATTTACCGGGAGATCCCCTGTCGTATGCCGTAACCTGACGGCATACCAAAGGGACGTCCCTTTCAGTTATGGTTATTATATCACCTTTTTCTCCATCTGGCAATAGGTTGGTATCACTTACACCAAATTTCTCACCGGACGAGTAACCGCAATACCCTTCAGCGCCGTAACCTTCCGGGCTTGCCAGAAGCGGCAAGTTGTGATAAGATGGGATGGTACAGCCCTGTATTCATCCACGATTCATAATCACCCGGTATACTGCCTGCAGCTATCAAATCGCCAGAAAGAAGGACGCCCGATGCAGACACCCATCACCCGCAAGAAGCTTGAAGATCATTTCTCCTATTCCTGGTGGAAATATCTCCTGGTCGTTGTGCTGGCCTTCATGTCCTGGAGCATCATCTATTCCATGACTGCCTACCGGCCTCCGGAGGAGAAGAAGGTCATCCTGGGCGTATACAGCGCCGCCTCCGACGCCAACGCCAAGGTCTATATGGCCGAGGTGCAGCGCGTCCACCTGACGGATATGGAGCAGGTGGAGGCCATGTATATCCTGCCTGACCAGGCCTATGGCGACATGATCCTGATGACCCGCGTGGCCGGCAATGACTGCGATGTGTACGTCCTGCCCACGGCCCAGTTCCAATCCTGGGCGAATCAGGGCGCCTGCCAGCCGCTGGACGAGGTGCTTCCCGGCCTGGTGGCTGACCTGGAAGCCGCCGGCGTCAGCCTCAGCCGTGGCCGCCGCCAGGCAGAGGGCTCCGAGGAAAAGCACCTCTACGGCATCCCCTGCCGTGACCTGCCCGGCGCCGATCATATCCTGGGCATGAATGCGGACGACATGTATATCTGCGTCTTCCACAACACCGGCAACGACGAGAACGTGCTGAAGTTCCTGGACATCTTCGTCCACGACCTGATGAACGAACCGCCCGTGACCTCCACCGATCTGCCCGCCGCACAGTAAAGCCCGCCACAGACGGTTTCCCCATCGGGAGCCGTCTTTTTCATATTTTCTCAATTTCTTCTCAAAAAGGGCTTGACTCTCCCCCTGCGTCATGGTTTATGCTGTATCCCGGAAGGAGGTTCCTGCCCATGAACATCGGCGAAATGTCCCGCATCACCGGGGTGACCATCCGCGCCCTGCGGCACTATGACCGAATGGGTCTCCTGCCGCCGGAGGAGGTGACAGAGGCCGGTTACCGCCTGTACGGCGAAAAGTCACTGCACCGGCTGCATACCATCCTCCTGCTGCGGGAAACCGGCTTGCCGCTGGAAAGCATCCGCCGCCTGCTGGATGACCCCCACGCCACGCCCGACCGCCTGCTGAAAATGCAGGAAGCCCTGCTGAAAATGCAGCGCGCCCACATCGACCGGCTGCTCGCCCTGACCCGCGAGCTGCAAGAGAAAGGAATGACTGCCATGGATTTCTCCGCCTTTGATGACCGCCGTGCCGCCGACCTGGCCGCCCAGGCCAAGGCTGCCTGGGGCGACACCCCCGCCTGGAGGGAGTTTGCCGCCCGACCCTGTCAGCCCGGCGACCATGCCCGGAACGGCCAGGCACTGATGGAGCTCATCGGCCTGTTCGGCAAAAACCGCCCCGCTTCCCCCGACGCCCCCGAAGCTGCCGACTTCGTCCGCGAGCTGCAGGGCTTCATCACCCGGCACTTCTATTCCTGCACGGACGAGGTGCTCCTGGGCCTTGCCGACGTGTACCAGACCCCCGACTTCCGCCGCAATATCGACCATGCCGGCGGCGAAGGCACCGCGGATTTCCTGGCCGACGCCATCCGCAGCGCCCTTGGGAAATGATGCTGTCCCCTTGCCATCCGCACAGCCATGCGATATAATAGCAGCAAATGCAACGCATGGAGGACGGATATGAGCAAGTATCAGGCGATTCTTTTTGATCTGGACGGCACGCTCCTGCCCATGGAGCTGGAGGGCTTTGCCCGGGCATATTTCGGCGCCCTGGCCCACGAGCTGCGCGACTTCGGCATCCCGACGGAGGCGCTGATCAAGGCGATCTGGGGCGGGACAAAAGCCATGATGAAGAATGATGGCGTCCGCCTGAACGCGGATGTGTTCTGGGATTCGTTCACCACCGCCACCGGCGTTGCCCGCGCCGATGTGGAGCCCCGGTGCGACCGATTCTACACCACGGGCTTCCACGCGGCCCGCACCGCCACCCGGGATAATCCCCTGGCCCGGGAAGCCGTGCGCATCGCCCATGAAAAGGCCGACAAGGTGGTGCTGGCCACCAATCCCCTCTTCCCCATGCAGGGTCAGGAAACCCGCATGGGCTGGCTGGGACTGACGCCTGCGGATTTTGACCTGGTCACCTGTTACAGCACCGACCGCTTCTGCAAGCCCAACCCGGCCTATTTTGCCGACGTGTGCCGCCGCATCGGCGTTGCGCCCTCCGCCTGCCTGATGATCGGCAACGATGACCGGGAGGACATGCACTGCGCCCGCGCCGCCGGGATGGACGCCTATCTCGTCACCGACTGCCGTATCCCCTGCGCGGAGCAGCCGTGGGACGGCCCCCAGGGCACCTTCGCAGAAATGGTGGAGATGCTCAAATCTCTCTGACCGGTTGCAAGGTTCATGGTTTGATGCTATAATAGGGTGTGTTCGTATGCGGACACGCCCTTTTTACTGATTTCAAGGAGCAACGGCTATGGAGAATAAGATCAAGAATCCCGTGGTGAACGAGCAGGAGCGCGCGGCCCAGCGCAAGCGGCAGATCCGCAGCTGGCTGATCCTTCTGGGCTGCATCGGCGCGGCGGCGCTGGTGATGTCGCTGATCAGCTTCTTCACCACCAGCGGCAGCAGCATCACCGCCACCTCCCTGCCCTGCTACGCCCACCAGGATGTCACCGCGTTCCAGGACGGCGTGCTGTTCTACGATGGCGCATCCATCCATTTCGTCAACGCCGGCGGCGGCATCGAATGGAGCTATCCCGTGGGCGACGGCGCATCCTTCCATGTGTCGGAAACGCACATCATCGTCTGGGCGGGGACACAGCTGGCCATCATCGACGCCAACGGCCGTTCCTCCTATAACAGCGCCATGGACTCCACCATCCAGTTTGCCCGCATCGGCCGGAAGCACGCCGCCATCGTCACCGGCACGGAGCTGGAGGCCACCGTGTATGTCAAGGACATGCAGGGTGCGCAGATCGACTTCGAGACCGCCCAGCTGGACGGCATGGTGGTGCTGGACTGCGGCTTCTACGGCGACAGCGACCAGTACATGTGGACTCTCTCCTATGATTTCTATGCCCCGGTGGTGACCTCCATCCTCAACACCTTCCAGGTTGGCCAGATGAACACCGGCACCGCCACCCTCACCAGCTACCTGCCCAGCAAGGTCATCTATGTGGGCGACCGCCTGCACGTCTTCACCACCCAGCAGCTTTACACCTACGATTACCGCGGCGTTGAGGATACCACCGGCAAGACCCTGGTCTACGGCTGGCGCTACATGGATCATGATACGCCCAAGCGCGGCACCTCCCGGATCCTTCTGGCCCCCACCGGGCAGGGCAGCAGCGGCGTCATGAACGAGCTGCGCGTGATCTCCTCCAACTTCGATCAGCGCTACCACCTGCCCACGGACTGCGTCGGCGCAGCGATCCAGGGCGAGAGCCTCTATGCCTTCTCCAGCCAGTACATGTACTCCGGCAAGGTCAACAGCGCCCGCTTCTACGCCCATCAGATTCCCCTGGCCGACGACCGCCAGGTGACGGGCTTTATCGGCCTGACCAACAACGGCTACGCCATCGTGGTCAGCAACAGCGAGGTCTTTGCCGTCAGCCTGCCCCGCTGATAACGGCTGACAACCGCAGCGCCCTGCTGGAATTCCCTCCAGGAGCGGTCTTTCCAGCAAGAAGTAAATGGTTCTTCACGGTTTCTTAGGAAATGACCAACGTCGTAAGTGGGAGGCCGCTTTCGCCCGCCGAAAGCGGCGCAAAGGCGTCGGGGGGAAGCAACCGGTGCTTCCCCCCGATCCCCCCCGTGCTCCTAACACGTCGGAAAGGCGGCTGCATATCGGGGCGGCGACGTTGCGGAGGGTTGCTTGAATGAATAAGAACAAGGGCGCAACCCTCCGCAAAGACGCCGCATCTTCCCCTTCATGGCTTCGATGCAGCCGCAATGGCGGTGAAGGTGTCTGCGCCATGTCAAACAAACCATTCCCTAACTTTCCGTGAAGAGCCAAAAGGTTTCGGCCCCTGTAAGCCGACAACCTGTGATCTGCCCGGATACGCATGAAATCAGGCTGACAGGAACGTGAAGAAAGGCTGTGTATGGAAGAAAAACTGGGAAAAATCGACATGGGACAATACGGCATGAACGATCGCGTGGCGGCGCTTGCGGGCATGTACCCGCAATGGACGCCCGGGCGCATCACCCTGCAGGAAAAGGGGCTGTACATGCTGGCGACGGCATATGGCGAGAAGCCCGCGGAGGTTTCCGGCCGGTTCCGCTACACGGCTGATGTGCTCAGCGACTATCCTGCGGTGGGCGATTTCGTCATGGCGGACTGGAACGAGGGCGGGCGTGCGGTGATCCATCAGGTGCTGCACCGGAAAAGCTGCATCGTCCGCAAGGCCGCAGGCAATGCCCGGCAGGAGCAGATCGTCGCCGCCAATGTGGACGTTATCTTCCTGTGCATGGCTCTGAACAACGATTTCAGCATCCGCCGCCTGGAAAGATATCTTTCCATTGCCTGGGACAGCGGGGCCACCCCGGTGATTGTGCTGACCAAGGCCGACCTGTGCGGTGACCTTGATGAAAAGCGCAGCCAGGTGGAGGATATCGCCGCGGGCGTGGAGCTGCTGGTCACCACGGCCATGGATGAGGAAAGCTGCGCTCAGGTGCTCCCTTATGCGGGGCCAGGGCGCACCGTGGCGTTCATCGGTTCCTCCGGCGTGGGCAAATCAATGCTCATCAACCGTCTGCTGGGGGAGGAACGCCTGAACACGGGCGGCCTGCGCAATGATGACAAGGGCCGCCACACAACGACGCACCGCGAGCTCCTTCTCCTGCCCGGCGGCGGCATGGTCATCGACACCCCAGGCATGCGTGAGCTGGCCATGTGGGATACGGATGAAGGGATCGGGCAGGCTTTCGCGGAGATTGAGGAGCTGGCGGGCAGCTGCCGCTTCTTTGACTGCAGCCACAGGAACGAGCCTGGCTGCGCCGTCAGGAAGGCCCTGGAGGAGGGGCGGTTGACGGAGGAACGCTGGCAGTCCTACCTCAAGCTTAAAGCCGAGGCGGCCTATGCCGAGGACAGCGAGAGCTACCTGCAGGCCAAGGCGAAGAAATTCAAGGAGATCGCCCGATTCTCAAGGAACCTGAAGAAGAAGCGGTGAGCCACGCCTACATACACAAAACCGCCCCGGATGGCTGCAGAAACCATATCCGGGGCGGTTATTGCTGTTTGAGTCCGGCAGCCGCCGGGGATTATCCGCGGCGGGTCTTGCCGAAGAAGCGGGCGTGGGCGTCCAGCTCAGCGTGGCGGCTTTGCTTGACGTGGTACATGCACAGGTCGCTCTCGTTGACGCAATGATCCAGGCCGAGGCCCGGGGCCAGGCGGAAAAGCTTTGCTCCGACGGAGGCACCCACCGGGAGCTGGGACGAACGGTTGTGTTCGGCAATGAAAGCGTGAAAGCGTTGGCTGAAGGCGTCGGCGCCAGCCTGATCACAGTCGGGGATGACGATGAGGTATTCGTCGCCGCCGATGCGCCCGGCAAAGGCTCCTTCCGGCATGGCGGCACGGATGCCGTCAGCGATGACGCACAGGGCTTCGTCGCCGCCGTGGTGCCCCAGGGTATCGTTGATGGGCTTGAGGTTGTCCATGTCCATGGAGATAAAGCAGATGCTGCGGTGCTGGCTGCACAGCTCGTCCCACACGGGGTCCAGCTGCTCGTTGATGCCGCGGCGGTTATAGAGGCCCGTCAGCGCATCGGTGATGGAGGACAGGCGGCGCTCCTCGTACAGGGCTTTGAGCCTGCCCTGATATTCCAGGTTGCGCAGGGCGATGGAGATGATGACGTTCCAGTGCAGGTAGAACTGGCTGGGGCCTTCGCCTTCCTGGAACTGGATGATGGTGTAGCCGTAGATGCTGTGGCCCTGGTGCAGCAGGTGGACATAGAAGACCTGCGGCTCGTCACGGTCGGCCAGGGCGGGCAGCAGCTCCTCACGGCTGAAGACCTCCATGGGCATACCTGCGTTCTGCCGGTCGCGGATGGCGGAGATCAGCTGCACCTGCGGGGTGATGCGGCCCGCGTAGCCCTGCTCATCCCTGAACAGGCAGAGGTAGAAGTCCCGCAGGGTCGGAATATCATCCAGCTTGCGGAAGATCGTATTGTGAATGTCCTCGTAATTCTGGGCGGTGTTGAGCTCAATGGCGAAGTAGGTCTGACTGACCTCGCGCACGCCCATCTGGCGGTTGGCGTGCTCCAGCTTCTGCACCGTCAGATTCAGAAGGGGATCTTCCTTGCGGACGGCGCAGCCGCAGCTTTCGCGGATGGACAGCGCGCCCGGAATGCCATGATGGATGCCATGGGCAGCAGCGGCGCCCTGCTCCCGCTCCACAACACGCTGATGCAGATGATCCATGGCCAGGGTGACCATCGTGACGTAATCCTGGCCAACGGTCGTCAGGGTGGGAATGGAGCGGCGGGAGGCCTCAATGTAGTCAAAGCCGGTGATGATGACGTCCTCGGGAACCCGCCAGCCGTGGGTATGAAGCTGGTCGATCAGCGCATGGGCCATGTAATCATTGGCACAGACAACGGCCTCGGGCCAGGTCTCCCGATCGTCGAAAAAGTGCCGGTATGCTTCCTCGATGCCGCGGCTCCACATGGTGCCGTAGTGAACTGCATTGGGCGGCAGGGGAATGCCGTGCTTCTCCATCTCGTCCAGATAGCAGGCCAGGCGGTCGTTGCTGTCGGGATGCTCCCGGTAACCGGCCAGGAAGCATACCTTGCGCAGACCATGATCCTCCAGCAGGTGCTTCATCAGCGGTCTGAGGGAAACCGATTCGTCGGTATAGAAGCTGTCATACTGGCTTTGCCGGTCGCGAACGCACACCACGGGACATGTTGCGCGCTTGTCCAGCATGTCAAACAGGGAATGACGGAAGCCGTGCATGTCGTATGTGTCCGGGGTGACGAGGATGCCGTCCAGCTGCTCAACCGGCGCAAAGTCGAACATGCCCTTTTCCTGTTCATCGTAGAAGTTGGAGCTTTCCCGGTGGCCGACGGTCAGGAAGAAGTAAACGTCGTAATTCAGTTCGCGGGCGCGTCGGCGGACAATATTCTGAACCGTGTCCTGGAAATTCTGGTCGCCCTTGTTCATGAACACGCCCAGGGTCTTGCGTTTGCTTGGCGTCAAGGCATAAGCCTCCTCTTCGAAGTTACAGAATAAGATTACATAAAACAAATGAATGTAACCGATGTATTGATTATATCACAGATCTACCGGGAATGGAAGGACAAATTTGACGGTTTTCGTGTTATTTTTGTGTCAAACCATGCCGAACGCTTAAGCACAGTAAACATCATTCTGAAAGTGGTTACATGAATGAATGAGGAAACAGGCGAGGAAAGGAGCGGAGAGCGCGGAATCATTTGGATGGCGGCCTGAGAAAGGTGCCGGAAGGGAGATTGCATGGGGGGAAATGGCGGAGACTTTCCTTCGGCTGAAGGATGCTTGAATCAATATAGATGAAACCGCCCTGTGCGTCCATCTGTGTGGAAGCAGCAGGGCGGTTTTGAATGGCAACCTGCCTCAGGCAGGGGCTTCCTCCTGTTCCCGGGCCAGCCGCAGGATGCGGAGCACCACGGGGATGGCCACCACGATGGCGGAAAGGCCGGTCAGGACGTTGCTGACCATCATCGTGATGCCCACCGCCTCCGGCCCCAGGGTGGTGAAGCGCTGCAGCACCCACAACACCGGCACGCGGAAGAGGAACACGCGGGCGACGTTGAGCAGCATCGTCAGGCGGCTGTAGCCGTAGCCCAGCAGCAGCGCCACCGTGGCGCTGTTGACGCCCAGGGTGATGTAGCCCAGCATTTCCCACTGGTGAATATCAATGATCAGCTGGTGGAAGGATGGGTCGTAGGCGTCCTTGGAAACGGCGAAGATCTTCGCCAGCCAGGGCAGCCCGACGGATACCAGCAGCAGGCCGACAACACCGATCACCACGTTGATCACCAGCAGCCAGAGGTAGAAGAAGAGCGTCCGGCGGTACTTGCCTGCGCCGCGATTCTGGCTGATCAGGGGTGCGGTGCCGTCGGTAAAGCCGATGTGCCAGGAGGTGGTCAGGCCGCCGATGTTGTTGGAAATGCCCAGCGCGCCCACGGTCAGCCCGCCGTAGACGCCGCTCATGGCGTTGACGATGACCTTGCCGGCGGCAAAGAGCAGCTTCTCCAGCGATACTGGCGCGGACAGATTCAGGATGGGCAGCACGGTTTTCCGTCCCATGTCAATGCTGCCGGGGGAGAAGCGGAAGGCGCCCTCGTCCCGGGGCATGGTGATCAGCGCGTGCACCAGGATGATGCATTGCCCCGCCAGGGTCGCCAGGGCGATGAGAATCAGGCCGCCCTCCAGCACATACACGAACAGCGCCGACAGCGCCAGCTTCACCACGATGACGGCCAGGTTCAGCAGCAATATCTTCCGTGCATGGCCGCGGCTGCGCTCAATGGCGATGTACACCGTGTTGAAGAAGCTGACCACCAGCGTCAGCACCTCCAGGCGGAAATAGCCTGCGCCGGTCAGGATCAGCTCCTCCGGCGTGGCCATCAGCCGCAGGAAGCCCTCCGCGAAGGGGATAAGGGTGGCGCAGAGCAGCAGGCTCACTGCCACGGCCATGGCGTAGACGGTGGCGACGCGCTTCCTGACCAGGTCGTGATCGCCCATGCCGTAGGCTTCGGAGATGCGGATGCAGCCGCCCACGGCCAGGCCGGAACCCAGGGCATTGATCATCAGCGTGATCTGTGACAGCGCCGCCACGGCGCTCACCGCGTCCGGCCCGATGTGTGAGGCCATCAGCGTGTCCAGCACCTTGAAGAGCTGGTGCAGCGCCTGATACAGTGCCAGCGGAACGCTCACCGTCAGCAGCACGCGCAGGGGAGAGGCGGTCAGCGCGTACTGGCGGAATTGCTCGTCCTTGCGGGAAAATGATGCCATCAAAGCAGCTCCTTTGCATTTGTTACGGGATGATTATACTCCTGTGCGGAAGGTTTTGCAAGCGCTTACATGGGATAAAATCAATCCGGAGGCCGGGCGCAACCCGGGAAATTATAGGGAGATGCTGTGTTGACAATCTGCGGAGGATAAGGTATGCTGAATTGATAACAAATCGGAGGGGAAGCCCATGGCAGACAAGAAGACCCCGGCGCAGCTCCGGCGCTGGTTTGATTCGGCAGAATTCCGCGATTTATACCATACCGATGCCCCTCTGGGCGTGGAGCTGGAGGAGGAAACCACCGTATTCCGTCTCTGGGCGCCCACGGCGGAGAAGGTTACCCTGAACCTTTATCCCATGGGGGACGGATGCGACGCCACGCTGAGCGTGCCGATGGAGCCGGGCAAGAAGGGCGTATGGGCCTGCAGGCTGGAAACGAACCTGGAGGGCGTCTATTATGATTATGATGTGACGGTGGACGGCGTCCTCTACGCCAACACGCAGGATCCCTATGCCCGCAGCGCAGGCCTGAATGGCAAGCGCAGCATGGTCGTGGACATGGCGGAGGCCAATCCGACCCTGTGGCCGGAGGACAAGGCGCCTGCCCGGGCTGCGGAGGACGTCATCTACGAGATCCACGTCAAGGATTTCTCATGGGACGCCTGCAGCGGCGTGCCGGAGGAGCATCGCGGCCTGTATACCGCCCTGACCCTGGAGGAGACCACCCTGGACGGCAAGGGCAAGGTACCCACCTGCCTGAACCACGCAAGGAAACTGGGCGCGACGCATATTCAGCTCATGCCCGTGTACGATTATGGTTCCGTGGAGGAAGGGGCCGCCAAGGATGACCCCGATGTATTCAACTGGGGCTACGACCCGGTGAATTACAATGTCCCGGAGGGCAGCTACGCCAGTGACCCGAAGGACGGCTATGCCCGCATCCGGGAGCTGAAGGAGGCCATTCAGGCCATGCACCGGATGGGCTTCCGCGTTATCATGGACGTGGTGTACAACCACACCTTCCAGCTGAAGGAGAACTGCCTCTTCCGCAGCGTTCCGTGGTATTTCTTCCGCCAGAATGAGGACGGCAGCGCCTCCAACGGCTCCGGCTGCGGGACGGAGATCGCCTCCGAGCGCAGCATGGTCAGCCGCTACATCCTGGATTCCGTCCTGTATTGGGCGGAGGAGTACCACATTGACGGCTTCCGCTTCGACCTGATGGGCATGCTGGATGTGCCGCTGATGAACCGCATCCAGGAGGCGCTGGACAAGCGCTTCGGCAAGGGGGAGAAGCAGCTCTGGGGCGAGCCCTGGGCAGGCGGCACATGCCATCCCATCGCAGGGACTGAGCTGGCCCACAAGGGAAACATGCGCCGCCTGGACGCCTCCATTGCTGCCTTCTGCGATGATACCCGGGACTCCGTCAAGGGCAGCGTCATGGACGAGAAGTCCGTGGGCTTTGTCAACGGCGGCGGCGTTCCGGCGGACAGGCTGGCCCGGTGCCTGCGTGGTTGGGCAGGGGACAACGGCGACTTTGCTGCGCCCTCCCAGACCATCACTTACCTCTCCAGCCATGATGACTGGACGCTCTGGGACAAGTTGATCACCACCTTGGACGCGGACGCGAAGGACTACAACGGCCGCCCCGAGAAGGTGCTGGCCGCCAACAGGATGGCCTTTGCCATCCTCAGCTGCTGCCAGGGGCATCTGTTCATGCTTTCCGGCGAGGAGTTCGGCCGCACCAAGCAGGGCGTCAAGAATTCCTACAAAAGCCCCTTGGACATCAACTGCATGGACTGGCAGCGCTGTGCGGACAACGCGGATCTGGTGGAGTACTACCGGGGCTTCATCGCCCTGCGGAAGCAGCTGGCAGGTGCGTGCGACAAGTCTGCCGAGGCGGGCCGGCGCGTGCTGTTCATGCGCCAGGTGAACCGGGACGCAGCCGCACTTCTGCTGAAGAACGGCGACAATGAAAAGTGGCCCCGTGTTGTACTGGCGGTCAATGCCTCTCAGGAGGCTGTGACAGTCAGCCTGCCCGAGGGAGAGTGGGCCATCCTTGCGGACGGCCTGCGCAGCGATCTCTGGAAAATGCCGGAGACCATCATCCGCCGGGTAAGCGTGCCGCCGATGACGGCGATGATCCTGGGCGAGGCGAAGTGAGGCCGGTCAGATAAGCAGCATAACGAACAGCCCCGTTCCCCTGCGAAAAGGCGAGGGAACGGGGCTGTTTGTGTCTGTATAGTGGATAACTCACGCAGGAAAGAAGCGCACATCCGTTATGGATGCATCCAGCACGGGCGTGGGCGGGAGGCTGCGATCCAGCCAGCGGGCATGCATCTCTGGCGGCACAATGACCGGCATGCGGTCATGCAGCGGGGCGATGTTTGCTGCAGCCGGGCGGGTCAGCACGGTGAAAACGGGATACCGGCTGTCCGGCTCAAAGCGGTAGATGCCCGCCAGCCACATCAGCGGCCCGTCCGGCAGGAAAAAGCGGTACTTCTCCAGCGGCTTCTTGCGGTGATCCCACTCGAAATAGGCTCCCGCCGGGATCAGGCAGCGCCGGTTGACCATGCCGTCGCGGAAGGTGGGCTTCTGGGCGGCAGTCTCGCACCGGGCGTTGATGAGCAGCTTTTTGCCTTTATCCGCCGTGTTTCCGGTGCTGCCGGGGCCCTGCATGTGGTAGCCCCATTTCATTGCGAAGGAGCTGGGCTGTCCGGCGCGGTTCATGGAAACCACGGCGGCCCAGTCGCCCGGGCGAACCTCGCCCCGAGGCAGCCGGAAGGCCGGGTCGGCGGCCTGCAGGCGGCTCTCGGCGCGGTTGAGGATCTGCAGCAGCTCATCCGACATATCTTCCGTAGGGACGTAAAACCGACCGCACATATCCGCAGCTCACTCCCAATTACAGATTACAGCAGCTCTGCTTCGAAGATGAAGGGGTAGCTCTCGCCGGGCTGAAGGGTCAGGGCGTGGGGCTTGTCAGTAAAGTCGCCGCTTTCCTTCACGCCGCCGGGCTGGCCGACCCAGGGCTCCAGGCACAGGTAATTGCCGTGGTTGTTCGGGCGCGTCCAGATGGCCATCACGTCCGCATCCTCGCAGGTCAGGCGCAGACCGTGGCCCGTCCTGCGGTGGACGAGGTCCACATGGTCGCTCCTCAGGCCTGACAGCATCAGCGTGTCCTTCTCGTCGAAGATGGCGTGGGTCAGCGGGATGACGCCGCCGGGGAAGGCGATGCGCTCGCTCCCGGTGATGAGCTGGCCGCCGGGACAGAGGAGGTTCTCCGCCGCCTCGTCATCGGGGAAAACGAGCTGGTAATCCTCGAAGGCTGCGCCCTCCTCCATCGGCACCACGAACGCGGGATGGCCGCCCACGCAGAAGGGCATGGGCCTGTCGGACTGGTTCTCCGTCAGCATGGTGCAGACAAAGCCCTTCTCCGTCAGCTCGTAGGTGACCTGGAAGGAGAAGGCGAAGGGGTACATCTTCAACGTCTCTGGGCTCTCGGTCAGTTCCAGCGTCACATAGTTTTCCCCGATGATGGCAGGGGTGAACATGGCCTTGCGGGCGAAGCCGTGCTTGTTCATCGGGTACTTTTTGCTGCCAATGGTGATGGAGGCATCCTTGCAGTTGCCGATGACGGGGAACAGCACGGGCGTGTGATCAGCCCAGATGGCGGGGTCGCCCTGCCAGATGACCTCGCGGCCATCGGGGGCGATGAGGGAAATCAGCTGCGCGCCCTCGGGGCGGATGGTGGCGGTGAAGCCGTATTTGCTGATGCGGATGACGTCGCTCATAATGTACCTCCGGTGGGTTTGATACAGAGTGTTTCGACGCAAGGAGCGAAAAGTCCTGCATAGAATGCAGCAAAGGAGGTGATGCAGATGCAGACGGAAATGTCGCCCGACAGGGCCCGTCAGCAGGCGCGGTGGCTGCTGTGGCAGATGGGCAGCGTCACGGTGGACGCTCAGGCGCAGCGCCAGCAAACGCCGCCCCAAGCCGGATATGTGCAGACGGTGGAGCTGCCGGAGGCCGCGCTGCGCCGGGGACGGTACGAATCTGTCATACGGCGGATGCAGCAGGCGGGGCAGCGGACGGGTACATACACGGCGTGGAACTGAGCGTACAACGAAACACACAAAAAACCGACTGCCGGTCTGCCTGCGTGTTCTGCGGGCCGACGGGCGGTCGGTTTCTGCATTCGTTGGGCTTACGTCAGGTGCTTCTTCAGGATGGCGATGCCCTTGCGCAGATCCTCCATGGGGATGTTCAGCGGGGGCAGCAGGCGCACCTTCTCGTGGGCGGTGAGCACCAGCAAGCCATCCGCCAGGCAGGCTGCGGCGATCTCGCCCGCGGTGTGCTTCGTGGGCAGGATGCCGATCATCAGGCCCATGCCGGTGACGGTTTCGACGCCCTCTGCGCCCTCCAGCTCGCTGCGGATATAGGCGGCGCGTTCCTTCACGCCGTCAAAGAGGGCCTCGTCCATGCGGCTGATGACGTTCAGCGCCGCCGCGGCGCACACGGGATTGCCGCCGTAGGTGGAGCCGTGGTCGCCCTTGCCCAGGGTGTTTTCGACCTTCTCGCCCAGAAGGCATGCGCCGATGGGCAGGCCGCCGCCGAGGCCCTTCGCGGTGGTCACCACGTCGGGGGTCACGCCGAACTGCTGGAAGGCGTAGAGGCTGCCGGTGCGGCCGTTGCCCGTCTGAACCTCGTCGATCATCAGCAGCACGTCATTCTCCCGGCAGAGCTTCTCCGCCAGCTGCACATAGGACTTGTTCAGCGGGATCACGCCGCCCTCGCCCTGCACCATCTCCATCAGGATCGCGCAGACCTTGCCGGAGGTCAGCGCTGCGGTCAGCTCGGCCTCGTCATTGGCATGGATGTGCATGAAGCCCTCGGGGAAGGGGCCGAAATGGGCGTGGAACTTATCCTGGCCCGTGGCGGCCAGGGTGGCGATGGTGCGCCCGTGGAAGGAATTCCACAGCGTCACGATGGTCGTCCGGCCCGTGGCCTCGCCGTAGCGGCGGGCGACCTTCAGTGCGCACTCGTTGGCCTCCGCGCCGGAGTTGCCGTAAAAGACCTTCTTCATGCCGGTCTTTTGGCACAGGAGCTTCGCCAGCTCCGCCTGGGGCGCGGTGTAGTACAGGTTGGAGACATGGCCCAGGGTGGTCAGCTGCTTTGTCACGGCAGCCACCCATTCCGGGTCGCCCGCACCAAAGGACGTCACGCCGATGCCGGTGCCCAGGTCGATATAGTCCTTGCCGGTCTCGTCCGTGTAGGTCGCGCCCTTCGCACTGGAGAGCGCCACGTCAAAGCGGCCGTAGGTATTGGCAACGTATTGCAGGTCAGTTTTCTTGGTATTGCACATACATATCACCTTTGTTTCAGATTAGAATGCACCTGCCCAACGGAGAAAGTCCTGCTCGATCTCCTGC
>JAFXDB010000232.1 GCA_017516305.1 Clostridia bacterium
CGAGGTCAGTGACCTCAACGAGTATGTCCGGCGGACGCTGGCGTCTGACAGCACCCTGAGAAGTCTGCGCCTCCGGGGCGAGATCAGCAACTTCAAGCGCCACTCCTCCGGCCACTGGTACTTCACCTTGAAGGATGACCGCTGCCGCATCAGCGCGGTGATGTTCCGGCAAAATGCCCTGCGCCAGTCCATCCGCCCCATGGATGGCATGCGCGTGGTGGTGTCCGGACAAGTCAGCCTGTACCCGGAGAGCGGCACCTACCAGATCTATTGCGAGAACATGCGCCCCGACGGTGTGGGCGCGCTCTATCAGCAGTTCGAGGCCCTGAAGGCGAAGCTGGCGGCGGAGGGCCTCTTCGACGCGGCCCGTAAGCAGCCCCTGCCCTGGCGGCCCCGGAAAGTCGCCGTGGTCACCTCCCTCACCGGCGCGGTGCTGCATGATATCCGCAAGGTGGCGGGCCAACGCGACCCCGGCGTGCCGCTGGTGCTGCTGCCGGTGCAGGTGCAGGGTGCGGGTGCGGCGGAGGAAATTGCCGCAGCCATCCGCCATGCAGCCGATTTGCCCGATGTGGACGTCATCATCACCGGGCGCGGCGGCGGCTCCATGGAGGATCTCTGGGCCTTCAATGAGGAGATCGTGGCCCGCGCCATCGCCGAAAGCCCCATTCCCGTCATCAGTGCTGTGGGCCATGAAACGGACGTCACCATTGCCGATTTCGTCGCCGATGCCCGGGCTTCAACCCCGTCCAACGCGGCGGAAATGGCCGTTCCCGACCGCCGGGAGATCATCGCCGGTCTGCGCGGCATGCAGCAGCATCTCTCCGATGCCCTGCAGTCCCTCCTGCAGGGGAAGGGCCTGGCCCTGATGGCCCTGCAGCGCCGCATGGAGCGCGTTTCCCCGGAGAGGCGCATCGAAGCGCTGATGGGCCGCAGCGCCGCCTGCCGTGCCCGGCTGAACGCCGCCATTGACGGCTGTCTGCCTCCCCTGGAAGGCCGCCTCGCTCTGGCGCAGCTGCGGCTGAATGCAGCCATCGACCGCCGCCTGCAAACCCCGCAGGAGCGCATCGCCCGGGCAAGGGCCCGCCTGACGGCCCTGAACCCCTCTGCCGTGCTGGAGCGCGGCTATGCTCTGGTGATGGACGGCGATTCCGTTGTCACCAGCGCGAAGGAGGCAAAGCATCTTGACCGCATGACCCTGCGCTTCCGCGACGGCAGCGTCCGGGTCGCAAAGGAGGAACATCATGGCAGCTAAGAAGAAGCTGACCTTCGAGGAGCGCCTGAGCCAGGTGGAGGCCCTCGTCACCGGCATGGAGGCCGGCGCACTGTCCCTGGAGGAGGCGCTGAAGCAGTACGAGGAGGGCATGGCTGCCCTGGCTGCCCTGGAAAAGGAGCTGTCCGCCGCCCGGCAGAAGCTGACGGTGCTGCGCTGCACGGCTGACGGCACCGAGGAGGAAGTTCCCCTGGAGGTGCAGGAATGAGAACCTACGCGGAATACCTGCGCATCGTGGAGGATGCGCTGAGCGGACAGCTCGCGTCCCTGGGCGAGATCCCCGCGCTCCTGTACGAGGCGATGAATTACTCCCTCTCTGCCGGGGGCAAGCGCCTGCGCCCTGTGCTGCTGCTGGCGGCCTGCGAGACCCTGGGCGGGGACGTCAGCGAAGCTCTGCCCTTTGCCTGCGCGCTGGAAATGATCCACACCTACTCCCTCATCCACGATGACCTCCCCGCCATGGACAATGATGACCTGCGCCGGGGCCGCCCCACCAGCCACAAGGTCTACGGCGAGGGCATGGCCATCCTGGCGGGCGACGGCCTGCTTTCTGCGGCGGCGGAACTGATGCTGCGGGCTGCGGTCGCCATGGGCGATCTGCGGGGCGTTCGGGCGGCGGAGGCCATCATGCGCCGCGCCGGCGTGACGGGCATGGTGGCCGGTCAGGTGATGGACGTCACCGGAGAGGGGAGCGAGCCCACCCCCGACAAGGTGGACTACATCCACCGCCACAAGACGGCCGATCTCCTCACGGCCCCCATTGAAGCGGGCTTCCTCCTCGCCGGTGCGGACGAGGGGCAGGTGGCCCTGGGCTGTGAGTACGGCCTGCGCCTGGGCCTGGCCTTCCAGATGGTGGATGACCTGCTGGACGTGGAGGGCGAGACCGCCCTGCTGGGCAAGACCACCGGCAAGGACGCCGCTGTGGGCAAGCTGACCTGGGTGGCCGTGCACGGCATTGACAAAACCCGTACCGACGCGGCTGAGCAGGTGCGTCTGGCCATTGCTGCCCTCAAAAATCTGCCCGGGGAAACAAATTTCCTCAAAACCCTTGCGCAAAGCACCCTGGACAGGGTACAATAAAGCCTATGAGATCCGCGTCAGCGGAAACGAGCGGAGGTTTTCGGATTGAGCGCCATTCAGGCATTTTTCTCCAATCAGGTGCTTTGGTGCGCCGTGGCCGCATGGTTTACTGCGCAGGCGCTGAAGATTCCCATCTACCGGTTGGTGGAGAAAACGTGGGATCTGGGCCGCTTCTTCGGCAGCGGCGGCATGCCCTCTTCGCACACGGCCTTTGTCACCTCTCTGGCCATCCTCACAGGCTGGACTGCCGGGTTTGACAAGCCGGAGTTTGCCGTGGCGGTGGTGCTGGCGGCCATCGTGATGTACGACGCCTCCGGCGTCCGGCGCGAAACGGGCCTGCAGGCGGAGGTCATCAACGACATCCTTCGCAAGGTGTTTGTCGATGGCGAGCCCATCTCCGACGTGGAGCTGAAGGAGCTGGTGGGCCACACCAAGGTGGAGGTCTGGGGCGGCTTCATTGTGGGCGTCCTGGTGGCGCTGGTGTTCATACTCATTTGATATTCCTGACGTAAGATAAGCGTAAACCTGCAACGGGAGGAACAAAGCAATGGATCGTTTTCTGGAGGAAGTTGTGACCAAGCATGACCGCCGCATGGACGAGATCATGTACTGGGTGTCCCTGGTGGTGATGGTGTTCTGCGGCTTCCTGGCGCTGATGCAGTTTGCGATGCTCGGCATGTCCCAGAATCTGCTGCTGGACATCGTTGTGATGGTGGCCATGGCCGGTCTGGCGGTGTATACCTACTTCTACCGCGATAAGCTGCGCACGGAGTATGAGTACACCTTCACCAACGGAAGCCTGGATTTTGCCATGGTGTACAACAACAAGCGCCGCAAGAATCTGGGCGCGCTGAATGTGGCCAAGGTGGACGCCTTCGGCAAGGTCAGCAGCGGCAGCTTCCACCGGCACACCTCTGCTCCCGATGTGAAGCACATGCGCTGGTTCCTCAACCGCGGCGCCGAGCTGTACTACTTCGCTTATTCCAAGGAAGGCAAGAAGAGCGTCATCGTCTTTGAGCCCAGCGAAGAAATGGTGGGCATGATCAAGCACTATCTGCCCCGCGGCGTCTACCAGGAGAACTGAGCCCCATGAATGCACAAAACACGACCGCCAAGCCGGTCGTCTATCTGGATAACAGCGCCACCACCCGTCCCTCGGATGCGGTGGTGGCTGCTATGCTGCAAGCCATGCAGCAGAACTGGCACAACCCCTCAGCGCTCTATCAGCCCGCCATGCAGGCGGAGAAGGGGATGACCGCCGCCCGGGAAACGATCCTGAAGGCGGCGGGCGCGTCGGGGCATAAGCTCGTCTTCACCGCAGGCGGCACCGAGGCGGACAACCTGGCCATCCTCGGCTTCATCAAGACCCAGCGCCGCCCGGGCCGCGTGCTGCTTTTCGCTGCCGAGCATCCGGCGGTGCTCAACTGCCAGCAGGAAATGGAGCGCATGGGCCACAAGGTACAGCACATTCCCGTGACCCGTACCGGCACGGCGGATCTGCCCGCGCTGGAAGCCATGCTGGGGGAGGATGTCCACCTGATCTGCATCATGCAGGTGAACAACGAGGTCGGCGCCATCCAGCCCATCGAGGCCATCGTGAAGCTGCGCGACCGCCTCTGCCCCAAAGCCGCCATCCATGTGGACGGTGTGCAGGGCTTTTTGCGTGTCCCGATGAATTTTTCCAGGCTGGGCATCCAGTCCTACGCCTTCTCCGGCCACAAGCTCCATGCCAGCAAGGGCGTGGGCGGCCTGATCATCCGCAGGGATCACCGCATTGCCCCCATCGTCTTCGGCGGCGGGCAGGAGGGCGACCTCCGCTCCGGCACGGAGAACGTCCCCGGCATCGTGGGTCTGGGGGAAGCCGTGCGCACCTACCCGGCCGACGGCTGCGCCCATATGGCGGCCCTCAAGCGGCGCCTGTGGGAGGGCCTTTCTCAGGCCGTTCCGACGGCGAGGATCAACGGCCCGGAGCTGGATGATCCCGCCAGCGCCCCCCATGTCCTCAACGTGAGCCTGCAGCCCGTCCGCAGCCAGACGATGCTCTTCGCCCTGGAGGGCGACGGCGTTTATGTCAGCGCGGGAAGCGCCTGCGCGGCCCATAAGCAGAAGGTGTCCGGCGTGCTGACGGCCATGGGCCTTTCCACCGCCGAGGCGGATTGCGCGCTGCGCTTCTCCCTCTGTCCGGACAACACCGAGGCGGACATCGACTACACCGTTGCTGCCGTCAGGAAGCACTACGACCTGCTCAAGGCATTCGTCAGAAGATAAGGAGTCATTCCCATGCGTGAACTGCTGCTCGTCCGCTACGGCGAGATTTTCCTCAAGGGCTTGAACCGCCCCACCTTCATCCGTGCGCTGGTCAAGCGCATCCGGCATGCTGTCCGCGAGCTGGGCGGCAATGTCACCATGAACGACAGCCGCATCTTCGTCACCGACGTGACGGACATGGACGAGGCCATCCGCCGGGTGACGAAGGTCTTCGGCGTCCACTCCGTCTGCCCCGCCATCGAGATGGACAAGGCCGACTTCGAGGCCGTCAAGGCCCAGGCGGTGAGGATGACGGCGGATCTGCGCGGCACCTTCAAGGTGTCCAGCCGCCGCTCCGATAAGCGTTACCCCCTGGACAGCCCCGCCCTCAACGCGCATCTGGGCCATGCCATTCTCGTGGCCAACGAGAACCTGACCGTGGACGTGAAGAACCCCGACCATGTGCTGAACCTGGAGATCCGCGACCACGCGTACCTGTACTGCCGGGTCGTGCCCGCCGTGGGCGGCATGCCCGTGGGCACTAACGGCCGCGCCACGCTCCTGCTCTCCGGCGGCATCGACAGCCCCGTGGCCGGCTGGATGATCGCCAAGCGCGGCGTGCATATCAGCGCCGTTCACTTCCACTCCTACCCCTACACCTCCGACCGTGCGCTGGAGAAGGTGCTGGATCTGGCCCGTATCCTGTCGGAAAGCTGCTGCGGCATCCGCGTCCACGTCGTGCCCTTCACCAAGATCCAGATGGAGATCCACGAGAAGTGCCCCGACGAGTACACCACCCTCATTATGCGCCGCTTCATGATGCGCATCGCCGAGCGCGTTGCCGTCACGGAGCAGGCCGAAGCCCTCATCACCGGCGAATCCATCGGCCAGGTGGCTTCCCAGACCATGACGGCTCTGGGCACCACCGATATGGTGGTGGACATGCCCGTGTTCCGCCCGCTGATCGGCTTCGACAAGAGCGAGATCATCGACATTGCCGAGAAGATTGGTACCATGGAGACCTCGTCCCTGCCCTATGAGGACTGCTGCACCGTCTTCACCCCCCGCCACCCCGCCACCCATCCCAAGATGGAGAAGATCATCGAAGGCGAGAGCAAGCTGGACATGGAGGCCCTCATCCAGGAGGCCATCGACGGTATCCAGATCGTCAGCTGCTGATCACGGCAGCAGGTTGATGACCGCCATCAGCCCTGCCCCCGGCAGCCCCAGCCAGCCTGTTACCCACACGGAGATGGGGTTCACCCCCACACCGGGCAGCGGCAGCAGATTCCATCCCAACAGCATCAGCAGCCCCACCACCCCATGCCGGAGCATCCGCGCATGGGGCTTTTTCGGGTCGTAGCGCAGGCACATCATATATAGAACCGCCGCCGCGGCAGGCAGCGTCAGCAGGGAAGCCGTGGAAAAAGTGGAAAAAAACACGCGCAGCACCTCCTGCATGCATCGTATGCAAGGAAGTTCGTGAAATTTCTGTCGAAATTGCCCTGCGAAACTGTATTTCGCCCATTCTGCCCCTTGCCATTTGCGGCAGAACGTGGTAATATAAAAAGGACGGCTTGTCCCCGCCGGGACAAATCATGCCCGCAAGGAGGCGCTGCACATGCAGGACGGATTCGTACAGCTGATGCAGACCCTTGCGCCCGATCTGCTGCAGGAGCTGGCGCTGCGTGCGCTGGTTATGGAGCGCATCGGGACGATGGCGCCGGTGGGCCGCCGTCAGCTGGCAGCCCGTCTGGGGCTGACGGAGCGGGAGATCCGCTCTGCCTCCACGCTCCTGAGGGACGGCGGCTTCATCACCCTGGACGCCTCCGGCATGACGCTGACGCCCCGGGGACGGGATGTGCTGCCTGCCGTACAGGCCTTCACCCGTCTGCTGAACGGCTTGGCGGAAATGGAGAGCAGCCTGGCACAGAAGCTGAACATAGGCCGCGTGTGCGTCGTTTCTGGCGACGCGGATACGGATGACAGCGTGCAGAACGAGGTGGGCCGCAGCGCCGCACAGCGCGTCAGGAGCCTGCTGCACAACGGCAGCACCATGGCGGTGTCCGGCGGATCGACCATGGCGGCGGTCGCCCGGGCGATGCAGTCCCCCGCGCCCATGCGGGTGATGGTGGTGCCTGCCCGCGGCGGACTGGGCCGCGCGGACGTGACGACCCAGGCCAATACCCTGGCGGCGGAGATTGCCGGGCGCTTGGGCGGTTCTCACCGGCTGATCCACCTGCCCGACCACATGGACGAGGCCGCCAAGCAGGAGATGCTCCGCCTGCCCGATGTGCGCGAGGTGATGGAGCTGATCCAGCGCGCGGATGTGATCCTCCACGGCATCGGCCGTGCGGAGGACGCGGCCCGCGACGCCAGGCTGAGCCCTGCCCAGGCCCGGAGAGTCCTGGCGGACGGCGCGGTGGGCGAGGCCTTCGGCTCCTACTTCGACCGGGACGGCAAGTGCCTGCTGGAGTCCTCCTCCGTGGGCGTTGACCTGGCCCGGCTGACCCCTGCAAGCCGGATGATCGCCGTGGCCTGCGGCAAACACAAGGCCGAGGCCATCATCGCGGTTATGAAGCATGACCGGCACGAGCTGCTCGTCACTGACGAGGGCGCGGCGCGGGAGATGCTCCGCGTTCTTTCCACCTGATTTGTCCGCCCACAAGGCGCTCAAATATACATCAACGACACTTTGACGAATTTTGAAGGAGTGTGCATACCCATGGCCAAGAAGACGATTGATTCCGTCCAGTTTGCTGGCAAGCGCGTGCTGGTGCGCGTTGACTTCAACGTTCCCATGAAGGAAGGCAAGATCACCAACGACAAGCGTATCGTTGCTGCCCTGCCCACCATCAAGAAGCTGATCGCCGAGGGCGCCAAGGTCATCCTGTGCAGCCACCTGGGCAAGCCGAAGAACGGCCCGGAAGAGAAGTTCTCCCTGGCGCCCGTGGCTGTCCGCCTGTCTGAGCTCCTGGGCCAGCCCGTGGTCTTCGCCAATGACGACACCGTCGTGGGCGAGAACGCCAAGGCTGCCGTCGCCGCCATGAACGCGGGCGACGTGGTGCTGCTGCAGAAC
>JAFXDB010000233.1 GCA_017516305.1 Clostridia bacterium
AAGCTGGAAAAGATGGGCACCCGCGAGGTCTTCCGCAATGTGCTCACCTCCGGCCACGCCGCCGCCAGCTACTGCCGCCGCGAATTTGCTGGCAAAAAGGCCTTCCTGCTGGGCAACGACATGCTCAAAAAGGAACTGATCGAGCTGGGTCTGGAAATTGATAACGAAAACCCTGATTACGTGCTCATCGCCTACGACACCACGCTGGACTATGCCAAGATGACCGCCGTGTGCGACTTTGTGCGCGCGGGTCTGCCCTATATCGCCACCCATCCGGATTTCAACTGCCCCACCGAAACCGGCTTTGCGCCTGATATCGGCGCGATTATCGCCTTCATCGAGGCCAGCACCGGCCGCCGCCCCGACCTGATTCTGGGCAAGCCCTATGCCGGCATCGTGGAGGAAGCACTCAAGCTGACCGGCCTTGAAAAGCACGAGCTGGCCATGGTGGGCGACCGTCTCTACACCGACATCGCCACCGGCCTCAACTTCGGCATTCTCTCCATTCTGGTGCTCACCGGCGAGGGAACGCTGGAGGAAGTGGAGGAGACCGGCATTCATCCCGATCTCATTTTCGAGCGTCTCAGCTCCATGAACCAGTATCTTGACTAACACGAAAGGGCGAATCCACCAATGAAGCGTCTCCTTGCCATTGTGCTGCTTGCCGCCATGTGCGCAGCGCCGCTGCCGCTGTCCCTGGCTGAGGAAACCTCCGCCACCGAAGCAACCGAATTGCCTGTATCCGAAGCTGCGGAGCAGGCCTACGAGCCTCTTGCCTACGGCATGGACGGCGAAGAGGTCAAGCGCATTCAGGAACTGCTGATCGAGCTTGGCTATCTGGACTCCAACGCCACCGGCAAATTCCGCAATGCCACCCGCAGCGCCGTCAAGCAGTTCCAGCGCGAATACGGTCTGGAAGTGACCGGCGTGGTGGATGCTGAAACCGAGGTCATGCTGCTCAACGCCGAGTTCCGCACCATTGAGCACGGCGACGACGGCGACGACGTCAAGCGGCTGCAGGAGGCGCTGATCAATCTGGGCTATCTGGACGCCAACGCCACCGGCAAATACCGCAACGCCACCGAAAACGCCGTCTATGCCTTCCAGCGCGAAAACGGCCTGCCCGTTACCGGCAAGGCGGATATCGAACTGCAGCGCTATCTCTACAGCGGCAATGCCCTGCCCCGCGGCGGCTTTGTCACGCCCGCGCCTGCCTCCGAGCTGGGCGATGTGAACGATCTGGTCATCGCAGGTGATGGCGAGGCGGTGGAGGTATACCCCTACAAGAAAAAGCTGACCCGCGGCGCATCCGGCGCGGACGTCAAGCAGGTGCAGACCCGCCTGACCGAGCTGGGCTTCTTTGACGGCCCCATCAGCGGCAACTACATGAACCAGACCATCGCCGCCGTCAAGGCCTTCCAGACCCACAACGGCATGCACGCCGACGGCGTCACCGGTCAGGATACGTGGAACATGCTCTTCAACAGCGCCGACGTGGTGGACGCCAGTGCCACGCCCCGTCCCACCCCCGCGCCCACGCCCGTGCCCTATGCCATCACCGTGGACGTTAAAAATCAGGTCACCATCGTCTATGGTCTGGATGACAACGGCAACTACACCGTTCCCGTCCGGCGCATGACCTGCTCCACCGGCACCGTATCCACCCCCAGCGACGTGGGCGAATGGGTGCTCTCTGGCCGCCGCGCGCGCTGGTGCTATTTCAGCCTCTACGGCAGCCATGCTCAGTACTGGACCAAGATCAACGACAACATCGCCTTCCACTCCGTCATCTACAATCAGGTGGATTACGACGCCATGAGCGTCAAGAGCTACAACATGCTCGGCAGCCGCGCATCCCATGGCTGCATCCGCCTGCTGGTATCCGACGCGCGCTGGATTTATGAAAACATCCGCGAAGGCGTGGTGGTCACCGTGACCGAGGACCTGCCGCGCGACGAGGAGCTGCGCTACGCCGTCAAGGCCCCGCCGCTCAATTCCGCCCGCAACGGCCCCGTGACCACGCCCCAGCCCACCCCCGAACCCGAATACATCTCCGATGGCATGCCGCCCCAGCCCTTCCGCAAGCTCAAGGTCAAGTCCTCCGGCGAGGACGTCTACTGGCTGCAGATGAAGCTCAAGGAGCTGGGCTACTACACCGGCACCGTCACCGGCTCCTACTACAGCGGCACCCAGAACGCCGTCAAGAAATTCCAGAAAGATCACGGCATCTACCAAACCGGCGAGGCCGACGTGCGCACGCTGGAAGCCATCTATGCCGACGTCATCGCCGCCAATGCCACCCCTGAACCCACGCCCGAGGCAACGCCAAGGCCCGACGGGGTGTGAGGGGGCCGGAGGTGCCTCCGGCGGCCAAAGGGCTCTGCCCTTTGGAATCCAGCTTAAGGGCCACCTGCGGTGAGCAAATGCACCGGAGCATTCGCTGTGCGCAGCACCCCTTAAGAATCCCGTTTCTTGGCCGCTTTGCGGCCAAGGGGGAGACGATGTACTTATTTCTTCCGAAAGAAGGAAGCTTGTTTGCAGTCTGCATTCAAACGCACCCTCCGCGAGGCTTTCATTGCTACAACGCCCGTGATGGCCGGCTACATCGTGCTGGGCATGGGCTTTGGCGTGCTGCTCAGCACCAAGGGCTACGGCCCGCTGTGGGCGCTGGCCATGAGCGGCTTCATCTACGCCGGCAGCATGCAGTATCTGGCGATCGATCTGCTCACCGGCGGCGCGTCGCTGATTACGTCCGCCCTGACCACGCTGCTGGTCAACGCGCGGCATCTGTTCTACGGCATTTCCATGGTGGAGGGCTACCGCGGCATGGGCAAAAAGAAGCCCTATGCCATCTTTGCCCTGACGGACGAGACCTATTCGCTGGTCTGTCAGGACAAGCACCCCACCCAAGAGGAGCGGCATCAGTATGCTTTTCTGGTATCCGTCCTCAACCAGTGCTGGTGGGTGGGCGGCAGTCTGATCGGTTCATTGCTGGGCGAAGTGATTCCCTTTGATGTGACCGGCATCGACTTTGCCCTTACCGCGCTGTTTGTGACGGTGTTCATCGAGCAGTGGCTCAGCACCAGGGATCATGCGTCCGCCATCATCGGCGTTGCCGCATCCGTCGGCTGCCTGATGATTTTCGGCGCGGACAGCTTTCTCATTCCTGCCATGGCCTCCATCCTGCTTGCGCTGAGTATCCTGCGCATCGTGCGAAAGGAGGCTGCGCATGGATAACCTGCATTCCGCGCTGATTGTGGCCGTGGTCGCGCTGGTGACCATCGGGCTGCGTTTTCTTCCTTTTGTCATTTTTTCCGGCAGCAAACAGACGCCGCCATACGTTGCATATCTGGGCAGGGTGCTGCCCTATGCCATCATGGGCATGCTGGTGGTGTACTGCCTGCGCAATGTGAATGTATCCGCTGCGCCCCACGGCCTGCCAGAGCTGCTCAGCTGCCTGCTGGTGGCCGGGCTGCACCTGTGGAAGCGCAATACGCTGATCAGCATCGTCGGAGGCACGGCGTGCTATATGCTGCTGGTTCAGTTTGTTTTTGTTTGACAGGGCGGGCGGAGACATGGGTCCGCCCCTACGAAAGGCCGGGTAGATTGATCGCTCGAAGGCCTATGTAACCGTCACAGAGCGGGCGGCTGATAGCCGCCCCTACGGAGACAAATACCGCTCCCCCAAGCAAGCCGGGAGGCCCTCCGCCGACCGGCGGCCTTCGATGCAATTCCAAACAAAATGCTTAACCCCCTGACCGCATGAAATGCGGTCAGTACGGGGTGCAGGGGCACTGCCCCTGCCCACACGTCCCCCGAAAGGAGGTTTCCCTGTATGAAACAGGTTCGCCGCTTCATCTGGTATCTGGCCAGCAGGCTGTTTTTGATCCTGACGGTGTTCAGCCTTTGCGTGGTGACGGTTTACTACGCCATGAACGCCACCAACATCTATATTGTGCTCAAGGACGGCATGGCAAAGCGCGCGCAGGTCATCATGATGGATGAACCCAGCGCGGAGCTGACCAAGTTTTTTCAGGGCAGCTATCTGCAGCGCGATGAAAACCTGCAGCTGGCCATCGACGGCAAGAGTCCCTATTCCT
>JAFXDB010000234.1 GCA_017516305.1 Clostridia bacterium
AGGAGAACGGCGTGGTGATCGCGCCCTCGAAGGCTGTCAACGCGGGTGGCGTGGCTGTGTCCGGCCTGGAGATGAGCCAGAACGCCATGCATTACTCCTGGACGGCCGAGGAAGTGGACGCCAAGCTGCAGCAGATCATGAAGGGCATCTACGAGGCTTGCTGGAACGCTGCGAAGGAATATGCCACCGAGGGCGACCTGATCGCCGGTGCGAACATTGCGGGCTTCCTGAAGGTTGCCGACGCTATGCTGGCCCAGGGCGCAGTGTAAGGCGGGAGTCCCGTCGGCCAGCTCGGCAGGCTGAGCCTGCACCCGGCTCGCGATGGGGTTGCGCGCCTTCGGATTGGGTTGCGCCCGCGTGTTGCTGTGGCAATGTTGCGCGTACGCAGTCGGCGGAGGGCCTCCTGCGCGTGCACGGCGCATGACAGATGCGCCGCGCCGGTATTATGCGATTCCTGAATGAAATAGCGACGGCTCCCTTCCTTGATGGAGGGGAGCCGTCAGTCCATCAATAAACCCTTGGGAGGCGTCGGAGGGCTCGCAAGCCCTTCGACTCTACATCGAAAATCGGCGACATGCGCGGCGATTTTCGTGCTTTTCTGCAGGAAAAGCTTCCTTACACGAAGGAACGGCCGGGAGCGAAGCGACCAGTGACTGAGTGCAAATCCTCGACAAAGTGCCTAAAGCACTTTGTCGATGCTCTGGCGGCTCCCTTCCTTGTTGGAGGGGAGCCGTTTATGTGTCAGTGGGAGTAGGCGCTTTGTTGGGGGCGGCTATCAGTCGCCCGCCGTGTGCGGGCAATAGGCGCTGAAGTGAGAAATGCGTGCTGCTCTTTGGGCAGTCGCTGCATGGCGACGGATGAGATGTTCGCCGCGTCAATCGCCACGCTGAGCGGCTTCCCACTCACAGATGAGATCGTACAGCCCGTCCTGTGAGAGCACACCGCGCTTCATCCCGCGGGGGATACGGCCCTGCTCATCGGCTGTGTAATCACGAAGCCAGTCGCCGCTGTCCATGTAGGCAGCCAGGCGGGGGAACTCCGGCGCGTCCAGCTGATGCACGGCCAGGGCGGCGCGGGCCTGGTCAAAGGCAGATTCCATGGCGGAGATGTGCGCCAGGCGGCCCTCCGCCAGCATTGCCCAGTCCGGCAGCTGCTCAAAGCGCAGCGTTTGCTCCCTCCAGGGGAAGGTCAGGCAGCAGGAAAACAGCATCGGAGCGGTGTGCTTGTCCCGTGCGCCGTACTTGTGATCGCCCAGCAGCGGAAAGCCGCGGGAGGCGAACTGTACGCGGATCTGATGGCTGCGGCCCGTGTGGAGCCGTATGCGTACGAGGGAGCTTTCGCCGTCGCTTTCCAGCCGGGCATATTCCAGCCGGGCTTTCTTTACGCCGCCGCGCTCGCGCCCCACGACGAAGACCTTGTTTTTCCTTGCGTCCTTCCAGAGCAGATCTGTCCAGTCGCCGTTTTCCTCCGGCGTGCCCTTCACCCGGGCGACGTATTCCTTCACCATCGTGCCCTCCTGGATGGCACGGGAGAGGGCCGCAGCGGCAGCTTTCGTGCGGGCATAGACCATCACGCCGCCGACGTTCAGGTCGAGCCGGTGGACGGTGAAGCACTCGCCGCCCA
Source organism: Clostridia bacterium (assembly GCA_017516305.1). Classification (GTDB taxonomy): domain Bacteria; phylum Bacillota; class Clostridia; order Christensenellales; family Aristaeellaceae; genus UBA11524. The sequence continues at coordinate 1,624 of JAFXDB010000234.1, forward strand.
GGGCTTCGCGGATGGCGGCGGGGACGGCAGACTCGGAATCAAGGCCGACGGGCTTGACGATGACGGCGAGATCATTGTCGTGATAAAGAAATTGCATAGGACGCCTCCAGCAGAGTACTGTGTCCATGATACCACATTGCCCGTTTTCCGGCAAGCAAAACGTCCGCCCAAAGGACGGACGTGCAGAACGGGAGACTCAATTCCGAATTCTGAATTCTGAATTCTGAATTCCCGCATCAATATCCAGCGTGGCGAAATAATCACGTTCGGTCTCGGCACGGCGGATGAGGCGGAAGGAGCCGTCCTCCCGGTGCAGGACTTCTGCCGAGCGCAGGCGGCCGTTGTAGTTGTAGCCCATGGCGTGGCCGTGGGCGCCGGTATCGTGGATGACGAGCAGGTCGCCGTTTTCAATGGCCGGGAGCATGCGATCGATGGCGAACTTGTCGTTGTTCTCGCACAGGCTGCCCACCACGTCCACCATGTGGTCGTGGGGCAGATGCTCCTTGCCGCAGACGGTGATGTGGTGATACGCGCCGTACATGGCCGGGCGCATCAGGTTGGCGCAGCAGGCATCCACGCCGATGTAATGCTTGTAGGTGTCCTTTCGGTGGATGGCGCGGGTGACGAGCCAGCCGATGGGGCCGGTCATCCAGCGGCCCAGCTCGGCCTTGAGGGCCACGCCGCCCTGGGGGAAGACCTCCTCGTAGGCCTTGCGGACGCCCTCGCCCACGGCGAAGATGTCCGTTTCGGGGGCGTCGGGCTCATAGGGGATGCCTACGCCGCCTGACAGGTTGATGAAGGCCAGCTCCAGGCCGGTCTCGGCGGCCAGATCCCGGGCGACGGTGAAGAGGATCTCCGCCAGGGCCGGGTAGTAGCCGTCGTCGGTGTTGTTGGAGGACAGGAAGGAGTGCAGGCCGAACTTCTTCACGCCCTTGTCCTTCAGGATTTTCAGGCCCTGCTGCAGCTGGGTGTAGGTGAAGCCGTACTTGGCGTCGCCGGGATTGCCCATGATCTGGGTGCCGATCTTGAAATCGCCGCCGGGATTGTAGCGGCAGCAGATGGTCTCCGGGATGCCGCCGTGCTGCTCCAGGATGTCAATGTGGGTGATGTCGTCCAGGTTGATATAGGCGCCCATGGCCCTGGCGTGGTCGAACTCCTCATAGGGCATGGCGTTGGCGGAGAACATCACGTCCGTGCCGGTATACCCGGCGGCCTCGGCCAGGAGCAGCTCCGTCTCCGAGGAGCAGTCCGCGCCGCAGCCCTCCTCCTTCAGGATCCGCAGGATGGCGGGGTTGGGCAGCGCCTTCACGGCGAAGTACTCCTTGAAATCGCAGCACCAGGAAAAGGCCTTGTTCAGGTCTCGGGCGCGCCGGCGGAGTCCGGCTTCGTCATAGAGGTGAAAGGGGGTGGCAAACTGGGACGCGGCGGCCTCGAAAACGCCGTCCGGCAGGGAAAAATTCGGCATCAGGATCACTCCGGTCAGTAATTTGAATACCTGCCAACTATACCATAACGCAGACAGATGTGCAAGTTCTTTTGATGTACTGGGAAGGGGCGGAGAAGAAGGGGGTGGGAAATCATGCATGGCATGAGAAATGAGCGCTTGCAGGACGTTGACAAGTGTGGTAGAATGATAGCAACACCTCTGAGGACGTTATCTTTCAGAACATAAGCAAATGGTGAGGAGCGGTGAATCATGGCGGATAAGATGTTTGTGGCATGCCCGCGCTGCGGCGTTTTTACTCAGACGGAGCGCAAGCTTTTCGGCGGCGGCTGGAAGGAGATGACCTGCGCGTCCTGCAAAATGAAGTATGGCTACGACGAGCGTGCGGCGAAGATTCAGACCTGTGACAGCTGCCATCAGGTTGTTGCGTACACGGAGAAGCTGTCGGAGACCTGTCCGGCCTGCGGCAAAGCCCTGAGCGCCGCCTCCCAGATGCGCATGACCGAGTGTCCCGTATGTGCAAGCCCTGTGGCCTACAAGGTCGGCCAGACCTCCGTGACCTGCCCCAACCTGCGCTGCGGCCACACCTTCAACCCCGAGGCGGTCACCCAGCACGTCAAGAGCATGGTGGAGAGCTCCGCGCCCGATATCCGCATGACCGGCACCATGGGGGAGGATCAGCTGATCTGGCGGCATGACAAGCTTCCGCAGATGCTGCCGCTGAATGCGCAGATCGTTGCGGCGCCCGGCATGCGCGCCGTGGGCCTGAAGGGCACCACGGTGGTGTTCCAGGCGGATGCCCGGAATGTGCAGCTCTCGGAGACGGAGCTGCGCAGCTGCGCCTCGGAGTATGACGGCGCGTCCGTGCCGCTGGCGGATGTGGATGTGTACTATGTCCGCTACAACCTGGGCACCCAGATTCCCTGGGGCAACAGGATTTTCCTGTCGGACGCCTATGGGGTGCGTACCGAGTTCAAGATGCACGGCGACGCCATGATCGAGACAATCGAGGAGCCGGCGGCATTCCTGCGTACCTTTGGCTACGATCCCGGTCAGGTGCTGCGTTCCACATTCAGCGCCCAGCGTGACCAGGCGGGGTATCTGCATAAGCATGCCGGTCAGGTGAATGCGCGCATCAACAGCGTTCTGCAGCGGGCGATGGAGGCGGCGCGTGACGCCAACGGCCTGAACACCGCTGATATGGAATACCACCAGGATCTGATCCGCGAGGAAGTGGAGCGCCAGGCGAACATGGCCCTGGTGGAGTACGGCCTGAAGCTGAGCATCCTGCGCTGTACGCTGATCAAGGGCGAGACCAAGGTGGCGCAGGATACGCTGGAGCGCCGTGTGTCCGGGCCAATCAACTGGCGGATGGAGCGCCCGGTGCGCGTCCACGAGGCGGGGAACCCCACGGCCTGGGTGGAGCTGGGCATGAAGGGCCGCTTCTACGTGGAGGTGCAGGACCGCGGTCGCTTCAACGCTTGCAGCGACGCCTATACCTGGCGCGATCCCGGCAAGAGCGACAATGTGGCCCGCCAGGAGTTTACCGACATGGTGGTTGACCAGCTGTACAGCTGCTTCAAGACGCAGCTGCAGCTGATTGCGGACGAGACCGCCTGCAGCCTAGACAGCCTGGATAACTACGAGGCGACCCTGCGCCGCAAGGCCTGTGCGCTGCTCAACGGCGAGGACGGCTTCTTCGGCAGCCGCGGCTTGGCGGTGCGCGATATGACCGTCATCATGATGCAGGAGAAGAAGTCCGCCGTGTTCAGCGGGCAGGAAAGCCTGGCCGAGGACACGGCCCTGAACGACATTGCCCGTGGGCGCGGCAAGCTGGAAACGGCGGCCTTTGCCGACCAGATGACCGAGCAGCAGCGCCGCGAGGCTATCAAAACCGGTGCGGCTGTGGCTGACATCGAGCGCAGCAGTGAACTGGAAGAGGCGAAGATCAAGGCGGAATTGCGCAGCGCGGAGCTGCGGGAGATGATGGCCCGCCAGCAGCGCGGCTTCGAGCATGACAGCATGCTGGAGAAGCAGCGCATGCTGCAGGAGCAGGACGAATTTGACTATGAGCGTCGTCGCCGCGCCCACGAGGAGAAGCAGCGCACGGAAGTGTCCGATGCGGAGCATGAGGCGCGCCTGAAGGACATTGCCCGCCGCATTGAGGAGAGCGACCTGGCCTGGAACGAGAAGCTGGACGCCTATGCCCGCCTGCAGCGCGGTATCGCTTTCCGCGATAAGATGGATGAGCGCGAGGCGCTGGCGGAGGCCAATGCCCGCGAGCAGCGCCTGGCCCGTGTGCTGCGCGCGGAGGACATGCAGGCCATGAGCGAGCTGCGCCGGGAGGAGGATCTGCACCAGGAGAACCTGGAGAAGCAGCGCTTTGCCCGGGAGCTGGAGCTGCGCCGCCAGAAGATGGCGGAGGATACGGCCCGCCTGCAGGCCGAGTTTGAGCGGGAGCGCGCCATTGCCCAGGAGCATGAGATCCGCATGAAGGCCCGCGAGGAAGTGGAGACCCTGCGCCTGATGCTGGAGTACCTGGCCAGGAGCGGCGAGCAGCAGGTGACTGCCGAGGCGCTGCGCGAAGCCCGTCAGGAGGCGCAGCTGACCTGGGAGCGCGAGCATGCCGAAAACGAGCGCAAGGCTGCCCAGGAGCGCGATCTGCGCCATCAGCAGGCCGAGAAGGACATGGTTGCCCAGGCCATGCAGCTGATTGCCATGGCTAATGACGCGCAGAAGACCGCCGCGACCCGGGAGGGCCGCGAGTCCAGGGCGGCCGTTGCGGACATTCAGCAGATCATCGATCAGCTGACCGGCATCCGCGAGGCTCTGGAGGGCAAGGCGGGACGCAAGAATGCCGATACCGCCAGCGACCTGGATTCCTGGTTCAATGGCTTCCTGTCCCGCATCGGCAAGCACGGCGCGGCATCCCGTCCGGCAGCGCGGCCCAAGGGCGTGGGCGCGGTCTGCGTGCACTGCGGAAAGGTCTTTGACGAATCGGCCTACCGCTGCCCCCATTGCGGAGAAATCAGCTGACGGATTTTCCGGCGGCGTATATGAAATATGAGATGTGCCGCGGCGCTGTGAGGGCGCTGCGGCACATTTTTTCTGCTGTCGGATACTGAATGGGCAAAGCTGCGATGGGCGGCGCGGTCACTTCTTCTGATAGGGATGGGAGGAAACGACGGTGAAGCGCGGCTTGTCCAGCAGGGGCCAGGTGACCTCGAATTGGGTGAATATGCCGGGCTCAGCCTTCCAGGTGAAGCAGTCCACGTTGTCCGCCGTGCGGGCGCGGATGGTGGTGGGGGTGGAGCACCTGATCGAAAAGGGCGGATCACCGGCCTTGAGGGAGCAGACAGGGGCGCTTTGGTTATCCAGATAGAGGTGGATGGGCATTTTCCCGAAGAGCAGCTCCTTCTTGCGGGTGAAGGTGACGACGCCCTCGCTCACCGCGGGCTTGACAGGGGTCGCTTTCTGCGCAGGCGGCGTCTGACTGCTTTGTGCGGCGGGCTGATTCTGACGGTCGGATAGCTCCTTCAGGTATTGCTGCAGGAGCTGCTCTGCCTCCTCCTCCCGGCGGCGCTGTGCCTCACCTTCGGCCTCCAGGTACAGCCGATGCTCCTGGGCCAGGTTGGCATAACGGGTCAGGCGGGCGCGCATCTCCGGGGTGGAGCATGCCAGCAGATGCTTCCATTCGGGCGTGTTATCGTAAACCACTTTGACGCAGGAGGCAAGCGCTTCCGTTGTGGGTAGACGGAGGCGTGCCAGAAGTCTGCACAGCAGGGCAGGGCCATGGTCGGGGTGCTGGCTGCACAGATCATTGGCGCTGCTCTCCGCCTGGCGCCAGTCGCCCTTGCGCAGCAGCTGACGGATGCGGGTCAGCTCCTTGTCGCGCTGACGGATACGGGCTGCCTCCTCGTCCTGCTGACGGGCAAGACGGGTTTGGAGGAGGCTTTCCAGAGTCCCCACAAGCTCGCACATGGCAGCCTTGCGCTCGGCTTCTTCCTTCTCCCGTCGGATGCGTTCGGCCTCCTCCTGTTCCCGACGAATGCGCTCGGCCTCCTCCTGTTCCCGTCGGATGCGCTCGTCGGTTTCGGCGCGCTGCTTGCGGGCATTTTCCAGGGCCGCCTGATGCACGGTGATACATGATTCCAGATGTTCCTTCAGGGCTGGGTCGGCAAAGCGCAGGGCACGCCGCCAGGACATATCGCCATCAAAATCCTCGGCGCTGGCGGCCAGGGCGTTTTCGTCGGTGAAATGACGGCGGGCCAGCAGCAGGCACAGGTGCGCCTCGCCGCAGTCGGGGATTTCGTCAATGAGGTCGGCGGCCAGGGTTTCGGCCTTCTGCCATGCGCCGTCCTCCAGGGCCATATGCATGCGCAGCAGGGCGCGCTGCGTCTCCTTGCTGGCGGCGGGTCTGGCGGCGACGGGCTCGGGCGGCGTCCTCCGGATGCGCTCCTGCAGGCGCTGGCGCAGCACATCCAGGGCGGTCACGGGCCGCATGTCCAGCCCCTGCAGGCTGCGGGCGATAAAGGGGTCGGGCAGGGCATAGGCGCTGCAGCCGTCGTACAGCAGGGGAATGAGGAGACAGTCCTCCTGCCGGTCCACCCGCCTGAGATACCGCGACCATTCGCTGTGTACCCAGGGGGTGTCCAGATAGGCGGGGTTGCTGCAGACGACGAGCATGACCCGGGCGGTCAGCAGCGCGGTCAGCACCTTGGCCTCGTAATGGGCGCCTGCGACATGGGGCAGCACCTTGTGGGCAAAGAAGACCCGGTAGCCCGCATCGTTCAGGGCGTCATAGAGGTCGCGGGCGTGATCGAATTCGCGGGTGCGGGCGTTGGGATCGCTGCTGCCGGGGATGCTCTGCTTGTAGCACAGGAAGACGTCCCAGCTCTCCTGCTGGGTCTCGGCGGCCAGCACATCCCGCTGAACCTGGCCGATGTATGCGCCGTCCGCCAGGTATTGCTCGCGGACGTCCGCCTGTGCGCGGGCGCAGGCCAGGCGATAATCGTTATCTTCGGTGAAGGGGGTGCGCTCCAGAAAATGCAGCACGGGGCGCTGCTCCTGGGTGTGGTCATCGCAGACATATTCCACGCCGTAGCGGCACAGTGCAAGGCCCCAGAGTGCCTCGGCCTCGTCCGGATGCTGCCCGAGGACGCGCTGATAGCTGCGCGCAGCGTCTGTGAACTGACAGGCGGCGCGCTGGGCATGGGCGCGGCGGAGGTCAGCCAGGCCCTGACCTTCAGCCCGGGGACGGGAATGCGCCGTCTGGCAGCCGGGACAGGGAAATATCATCTGACCGGCAGGAAGGATGAAGTCCCGCCCACAGGTGCGGCAGGTGAGGAGGATATCATTCTGCATGGTGTTTGCTCCTTCGTGAGGAATGCCGTGGATACCTATATATTACCATGGGCGGGCGGCTTTGTCCAGCCATTCCCAGGCCACAGGCGGCCATGGGAATGGGAAGGATGTGAAAAGAATATCAGGGAAGGCTTGACGGCGGCGGCTGTGCTTTGGTATGATGATAAATGTGAAGCTATGCGGCTGCGGAAGGGAGTGCGCCAATGGAGAACCATGAGACAACCGGGAAAGCCCGGGAAACAACCGGGAAGAAGCGCACCCTGCTGGTGAACCTTGCGGCGGTGGCGGCGGTGCTGGCGCTGGCGCTGGGCGCGTATCTGCTGTCGGAGGCCCTTCCGGCGCGGGACATCACCCCCAATGCCGGTACGCTGGAGGAAGCGGGCATCGTCTTCACACCGGATGAACAGACGGCCGATGAGTGACCGATAAGGAGGAAATTCCCCCATATGAAGAAGATCCTGATGCTGCTGTGCGTACTGAGTTGCCTGGCGCTGACGGCATGCAGCACGTCCGATACGACGGCTGGCGCCCCGGCGACCGATGCGCCTGCGTCCGACGGGACTCCCGTGACGACCGAAACCCCTGCGACTGCCGATGCTCCCGCACAGAGCAGCGAGCCCCGGATGTACCTGGTGGTGACGGTGGCCAATGATATTTATCAGCCCATTGCGCTGACGGAGCCGGGGCGCTACACCATCACCCGCGGCGATTGCGTCAATGTGGTGGAGGTGACGGCGGACAGCGTGCGCATGGCTGAATCCACCTGCGATAACCAGGACTGCATCTATCAGGGGACGGTCACGCTGGAAAACAAGGACGAGCGTACCCTGCAGAACAAGATCATCTGCATCCCCAACGAGGTGATCCTGGAGCTGTATACCTATGAAGAGCTGAAGGTTGCCCTGCCCGGATGGGAGGCGCAGGAATGAGAAAGAAGCGCTTTGACGCCCGCCGCGTGGCCCTTTGCGGCCTGCTGCTGGCGGTGATGCTAATCCTGGGGTGGGTGGAGAAGCAGATCCCCCTGCCCCACGGCGTGAAGCTGGGCCTGTCCAACAGCGTGCTGATCTTTGCAGTCTACATGCTGGATATCCCGACGGCCTTCGTACTGATGTTTTTCAAGGTGTTCCTGTCCAACCTGCTCTTCGGCAACCTGGGTACCACCTTCATGATGGGCCTGGCGGGCGGCCTGCTGTCGCTGACGGCGATGGTGCTGATCTCCCGCATCAGGGGCATGCATCCGGTGACGGTGAGCATCGTGGGCGGTGTGTGCCACAATGTGGGCCAGATCCTGATGGCAACGGTGCTGATGCGCAATCAGGTGATCCTGTCCCTGCTGCCCTGGCTGATCCTCTCCGGCCTGTTCTTCGGTGCACTGACGGGCATCGTGGCCACTATGACCATGAAGCACCTGAAGCACATGCGCTTCTGAATTGCATAAACGAAACCGACCAGTGCATGCCTGCACCGGTCGGTTTTTATTGGTTCTTCACGTTTTCTTAGAGACTACACGCTTTTGTATGCTCTTGTGTTTCTCAGAACCACTCAAGAAGCGCAAGAGGGAAGCCGCTTTCGCCCGCCGAAAGCGGCGCAAAGGCGTCGGGGGGAAGCAACCGGTGCTTCCCCCCGATCCCCCCCGTGCTCCTAACACGTCGGAAATGCGGCTGCATATCGGGGCGGCGACGTTGCGGAGGGTTGCTTGAATGAATAAGAACAAGGGCGCAACCCTCCGCAAAGACGCCGCATTTTCCCCTTCATGGCTCCGATGCAGCCGCAATGGCGGGGAAGGTGTTTGCGCCATGTCAAACAAACCATTCCCCAACTTTCCGTGAAGAGCCTCCTAATTGTGGTGTATTTCGGGATAATCAAAGTGGCTTGACGAGGATCAGCTCGTAGCTTTCCCCGGGCAGGAGGAAGCCGCCGATGTCCTGATAGCCCAGGCGGCGGTAGAACCCCTGGGCGTCCTCGTTGGCCTGGGTGGAGGTCATCACCAGCGGGTGACCGGCGGCGCGCATCTGCGCCTCCCAATGGGCGACCAGCTGTCGGCCCAGGCCCTGCCCGCGATAGCTGTCCAGGAGGTACAGCAGGTTCATGAAGGGGGTATTGTCCCAGAACATACCCCAGCGAAGCCAGCCGACGAGAATGCCATCCAGCTCCATCAGGAGGATGCGGCCCTGCTGCAGGACGCATTCCCGTTCTTCGGGGGAAATGTGGACGTCGTGGGCGCACAGGAAGGGCAGATCGGCGGGGGTGGCGGTGCGGATGGTGGTTGTCATGAGAAATTCCTCCGATGGGGTATATAGTGGGAGAGTGAGATAATAGGGGTGAAAAATGGGAAAAAATCAGTCCGGCCAAACAATGTCCGGCGGCAGCTCGGAGTAGGTGAAATGCAGCACGTCCTGGCTGCCGGAGAGCAGGTGGGCGGCGATCTCCGGCGGGTAGACGGTCATGGTGGCCAGCTGCTCCAGGGGCACCCAGATAAACTCCAGGTCGAAGCGCTCGCCGCCGGCCTCGTCGTAGCCGAAGAAGCGGTCAGCGGCGGGCAGCTGGGCTTCGTCCACCGTGGCGCGGAAGTACAGGCCCACCTGATGGCAGTGGCGGAGGGAGCCGTCGGGCAGCCGTCCCCAGTCGATGAACACCTCGCCCACAGCGCACAGGCGATCGATGACAGCGTCGGCGTGCAGCTCCTCGTGGAGCTCGCGGCGCAGGGTCTGGGCAGCGGTCTCGCCGAAGCAGGTGTGTCCGCCGGGGAAGGCGTAGTCCTGCGTCCCCACGGGGCACTGCAGCAAAACGCGGCCGTTCTGGACGATCAGCGCCGTCATCCGGCTGGAAAAACGGGCGTTGCCGTGGTCAAAGAGAATGTCGCGGGGCATGGGAAGAGCCTCCTTTCGGAATATGGGGCATATAAGGGGTGGGGTAAATAACGGGAATCAGTCCGGTGTGGTGACGCTCTCCAGCCAGATGCGCTGCGCGAAGCCTCCACGCTGCGCTGCCTTACGCTGCCGGATACTTTCGACTTCGGCGAAGTTGTGACCACGGGCGGCGGCAGCGGCCATCATGACCTCCAGCAGGTCCGCCAGCTCCTCAGCGGAACCATCGGCATGGTATTCGGCCAGTTCTTCTGCCATTTTGGCGTCCAGGGCGGCGATGTATTCGGCATCCGTCAGCGTGCGGGTGCTGCAGGTGTTGCCGCCCTTGGCGATGACGTCCGGGATTCGGTCGCGGACGAGCTTATCGTGGCGGATGATGCTCATGGATTGCCTCCGCTGCCGTGTGCTGCGCGGATATCGGCGATGATCTCCCGTTCACTGTCGGCCTCCTGGGGGTGGGGATGCTGGCCGCAGGCCTTGCGGAAGCGGATAAGCAGAGCCTCGGCGGCGGCTTCATCGCGGTCGCGCAGGAGGGCGGCAGCGTACTGCGTACGCAAAATGGTGATATTCTGTGGCATAGCGCGCATCAGCTGCTGGTTCTCCTTGCTGTCAAGGGCGGCAGCGAGGGGGCCTGGAGCGCCCGAAAGCAGCTCGCACACCGCACCGTCGCAGGTCAGGGCCATGCGGTACAGGCCAAGGAGCTTCACTTCCGGGGCTGTCATGGATCGGATGACATCCAGCGCGGCGGGGTAATCGTGCAGGTCCATCAGGCGGTTGGCGTTCAGCACGGCGATGGCGGAAATGAGCGCGTCGGAGAGGTCGGCGTCGGGGGGCAGGCTGAACCACTCAGGCGGCATATCCTTCAGGCGGTCGCCTCCGGCAAGGCGGGCGTTGACGGCCAGCTGGATCCACAGGGCGCGCCGGGCCTGGACGCTGCGGTGGATGCACAGGAGGTTCTTGCCGTCATTCTGAATGGCGGGGGTGGTCATCGGTATGCCGTTGACAATGGCGAAATAGAGCCCCACCAGCACCTGCCCGACAAAGAGCAGCTGCAGTGCGGGAACGGGAACAAGGAAGAAGAGCAGCGCAAACAGACCGGCGATGAGCAGGTTTGCCAGCACGCCGCCCAGGTTGTACAGCATGCAGGGGAAGCTGTCGCTGTAATCCGGGGGCGCCATGAGGCACTGCCCGCCCGCGCCGGCAACCTGGCAGCGCTTGAGCCGGATGCAGCCGTCCGTGCCCCTGACCCAGACGAAGCCAAAGACATTGAAGGATACGAAGCGGTAGCCGGTCAGCAGCCCGCAGAGCATGTGGCCGCCCTCGTGGAAGATGATCTGCGTAAAGAAGGCGAGAACCAGACCGAGGATCAGCAAGCCGATATACAGAAAGGCCAGTGCATCGTTGCCGTCGGAGAGATTTCCGGCAGCGATGCCGCCGATCAGACCGATGGCGGCGCCAGCGCCAACGAAGGCGAGGGTACCCAGGAAGGAGGACAGTCTGCGCTTCTCAGGCGCGTTCTTTTGCTCAGACATTTATGTTCCTTTCTGCAGCCATCGCCTGTGCGTCGGCGAGGATGCGGCGTGTCCCGGCGGTGCGCGCCTCCGGCAGGGGCTCCAGCTGCGCGTTCAGCTCCGCCAGCTGACGGGCGGCGTCGGGTTCGTCCCCGGTGACCAGCAGCGCCCGCAGATACCGGGCCAGCAGCAGGCGCTCGTACCAGCCGGGGGTGTTGATGACCTTCATGCCCACGTCGTCCAGCCTTTCGGACAGGCGGGGCTCAGCGCCCGTCATCATCTCGGCGATGGCGCCGTTGAGGGTCAGTGCCTGGTTCCAGACGGGTTTGTTGGCGAGGCGGAACGTCTTGCGGAGGAGGACGTCTGCCAGCTGCTGAAGCAACTCATGGGCGCGGGCGTACTCGCCATCGTTGAGCAGGCGCGTGCAGATGTTGCACTGGGCAACGAACACCTGTGGGGAGAGCAGCGCCTCCTCCGGGAAGGGGATGAAGGCCTCCTCCGGCAGGCTGCTGACGCCCAGCCTCCGGCGGGCGGCGGCGCTGGTCAGGGCGTTGAACTCATGGGCACGGCGCAGGTGGACGCTTTTGCGCAGGCGGCTGTATGCTGCCATATCCCGGAGCGCACACAGCAGTGCCAGCATGACCAGGAAACCACCCAGCAGGAAAACGGTTGGCATGATGTGAACGGCGGGCATGCTGTGATTGGCGCGCAGGAGCCAGGCCAGCAGCATCAGTATGGCGCCCGACGCCGCGGCCGGCAGCACATATCCGGCATAGATGCCGTCAAAGGGACTGCTGCCGTCCAGGCGGGGCGGGGTTATGAGGGCTTGAAGGAGCCGGGCGCTCTGCCGGTACATCAGGCGCAGGCGGTTTTCATTGTCCCGGTGCAGACCGAGGCCGAAGATGCTGAACTCCGCCAGCTTCCAGCCCGTCAGCAGACCGCCCAGCACCAAGCCGAGGTGAGACAGGAGAAGCACCAGCATAACAAAGACAGCCAGCAGCAGGATGCAGTCCGGAAAAACCGGAATGTCGAGGGCTCCCACGCCAAAGACGACATGTGTCAGATTCACGATGATGAAGGCAAGGAGCATGCAGGGAATGAGCAGCAGCGCAGAAAGAATAAGTTTCATGGCATCCTCCGTGTTGTAGGTTTGTCTGCTGCAGAGTATTATACTGCATGCAGCGCCCGATGTCAAAGTGGCTGATCACCAGAATAGACGCACAAGCCCCCCGATTGCGTTTCAAAAAAATGCAATAACCCTGCCCCGATTTGGAGAAAAAATCGGGACAGGGCATTTTCATGTGCAAAGCATCAGTTGAAGCTCAGGTACTTCTCCTTCGGGGCGGGGGCGGGCTCGGTGCGGACCTCGGTGAGCATCAGCATGGCCTCCTCGCCCTGGGTGACGCGCTTGCAGCTGGCGGTGAGGCGGACGAAGCCCTTCGCGCCGGGCTTCATGGTGCCCTGGGTGATCCAGCCGATGGGGGCAATGTCGTCCGCGCAGCAGGTCATGGCCAGGCGGCCGAAGAGCACGAAGCCCTTGGGCAGCTGCTTCTCGTTGAAGCACTGGCCCACGAAGCGCACGGTCTTGCGGTCGTAGCGCTCGGGGTGATCCATGCTGTCCAGGTAGAAGATGGGCAGGTACTCGTCGGCGATGTCGATGACGGAGGCCTTCATGTCGTAGGGGAGGTCTTCGTCGGCCACGCCGTCCTCGCTGGTGCCGTCGGTGTTTTCAAACAGCACGTTCAGCCCGGGGTTGATGGCCTTGACCTGGCGGCGCCAGGGGCTTTTCACTACCGCCGGGTCGCAGCGGTTGAAGATCACCAGGTCGCTGACCTTCATCGGGTCGGTCATGATCTGGCGCATGTTGGTGAAGTAGTTTTCGAAGGTGGTCGCGTCCACGGTGGTCATGATCTGCACCATCTCCCACTTGCGGGGCATCATGCACTTGCCCAGGCGCTCAATGGTCCAGACGCTATTGTACTCGATGATGACGCGCTGGGGCTGGTACTTCTTGTCCAGCTCGCGGAAGCGCTCGGTGGTGATTTCGTCCGCCGAATCGAAGGTGACCACGGTGGTGTCCGTGTGGGCGAGGACGTACTCGTCGTACTCCTCCATGCCCTCCTCGCAGCAGATGAGAAGGGTCTTCTGGCCGCGGGAGAACTGCTCGTCCTGCAGCATGGAGTTGATGAGCGTCGTCTTGCCGCTCTCCAGGAAGCCGGTGATCAGGTAGACGGCGACGAATTGCTGCTGATTGCTCATGCCTGCCAAAGCTCCTTGAGTTCCTTCTCGTCGATGTGGGCGCCGATGATGCAGATGCGGCCGGTGTAGTCCGGGGTGCCGGGGCGGAACTCGCTCTCGCCGGGCACATAATCGAACTGGAACCACTCGCCCGCGGCATTTTGCAGGATGCCCTTGGCACGCAGGATGTGGCCGTAGCTCTCCTCGTCGGACAGGGCGTTCAGCATGCGCTGCACGTCCGCCTGCTCGTAGCGCTTGGCGGTCTCCCAGCCGATGGAGATGAACACCTCGTCGGCGTGGTGGTGATGGTGGTGGCCCTCGTGATCATGATCGTGGCAGCCGCAGGTGCAATGCTCGTCATGGTCATGGTGGTGATGCTCATGCTCGTGGTCGTGGCAGTGGCACTCCTCGCCGTGCTCGTGGTGGTGGTGCTCGTGGTCGTGGTCGTGGCAGTGGCACTCCTCGCCGTGCTCGTGGTGGTGGTGCTCGTGCTCATGGTCGTGGCAGTGGCACTCTTCGTCATGGTCATGGTGGTGGTGGTGCTCATGCTCATGATCGTGGCAGCAGCACTCGTCATCATGGTCATGATGGTGATGATGCTCGTGTACATGCATCACGATGGGGCGGCCGGACTCGACCACCTCCAGCATCACGTCGGCGGAGAGGTCATCCCAGGGGGTGGTGATGACGCGCACGCCCTCATGAGCTTCGGCGATCAGCACGCGGCTCTTTTCCACGCGGTCGGCGGTGAGGTTCTGGGTGCGGGAGAAGATGACGGTGTCGGCGGTCTGGACCTGGTCCAGGAAGAACTCGCCGAAATTCTTCATGTGCATGCGGCACTTGCCCGCGTCCACGATGGTGGCGCAGCCGGAGATTTCCATCTCGGGGTGCGCGGCCTTGCACTTCTCCACCGCGTTCACGATCTCGCTCAGCTTGCCCACGCCGCTGGGCTCGATGATCAGACGGTCAGGGTTGTACTTTTCGATCAGCTCGTCCACTGCCTTCTGGAAGTCGCCCACCAGGGTGCAGCAGATGCAGCCGGAGTTCAGCTCGTCCACGATGACGCCGCTGTCCTTGAGAAAGGAGCCGTCCACGCCAACGTCGCCGTACTCGTTCTCCAGCAGGATGATCTTTTCGCCCTTCATCGCCTCGCTGCCCAGCAGCTTCTTGATCAGAGTGGTTTTGCCGGCGCCCAGGAAGCCGGAAATGATGTTGATCTTGACCATATTGACATCTCCGTTTTTTCAGGAATTCGGAATGACAGATTCTGAATTCGGGTATTTGTTTGCGGACAGAGGGAATTCTCTGCCATCTTGTATTATAGCACGTCCGTCAAGGGGGAGGCAATGACCGGATGGAGATTATTTTGCCGGGATAAGAAGGCCAAGAAGGCTCTTCACGGAGAGTCAGGGAATCGGTTGTTCAGCGCGGAACAGAGACATCTCCAGCCAGAGCGGCTGCACCGAAGCCATGAAAGGGAAGATGCGGCGTCTTTGCGGAGGGTTGCGCCCTCGTTCTTATTCATTCAAGCAACCCTCCGCAACGTCGCCGCCCCGAAATGCAGCCGCCTTTCCATCGCCTTGGGGGCAGGAAGGGGACGGGGGGGATGCACCGGTTGCATCCCCCCAGCGCCTTTGCGCCGCTTTCGGCGAGCGAAAGCGGCTTCCCACTTATGCAGTTCGGTTAGTTGTGAGAAAACGCGATAACATACACAAATGTGTAGTCCCTAAGAAACCGTGAAGAACCAATCAAAAAGCCGGACGCGCACACGTCCGGGCTCATTTCATTTTTCACTCCGCCACGCCCCAGAGGGTCTCGCCGTCCCTGCTGATCAGCGCGCAGGCGACATGCTTTCCCTGGCGGTACACAAAGCCCTCCCATTCCTTGCAGAACAGCTTCATGCGGATAACATCGCCCTGACGGACTGCTTGCGTCTGCGCCAGCGTCACCGGGTGGCCGTAGACCACATCGGAATTGCAGCGGCTGAGATAGACCATGCGCCACTTCTCCGGCAGCGCCCCTTCAGCCGTGGTCAGCTCACCGAATTCGCGTGGCAGCGGCCAGACAACGGCACGTCCGTCCGCCGCAAAGAGGAGCTGGCGCACCTGCAGGAAGGGCGGGCCCATGCGGCCCTCCGGTCGGGCATGGTGGACGACAAAAATGCGCCCGTCCGGCTCATGCAGGAGGCTGTTGTGGCCCGTGGCCTTGACGCCCATGAAGGTAAGCTCCTCCGGGATGGGCGGCATACCGGGACGCACAGGCATCCCGCGCAGATCCAGGGTTGTTTCCAGCCCGGGCAGGTCGAAGTTGTACCCGCCGCAGACCTTGTCGCCCGGATGATGAATGGGGTCGCGGTCGGTCATGTCGTACCCCTGGGAATCCGTATAGGGGCCGGTGATCTCATTGG
>JAFXDB010000235.1 GCA_017516305.1 Clostridia bacterium
TCGATTTTCCCCCTACCTCCCTTAGGAACCCCATATCCCCCTTTACCCGACCAGGGGCAAGCCCCTGGCCCCCCGCAGGGCACAGGGGATATGTCGGGGCGGGGCCATGCCCCGCCCGCCAGTTGGGCGCTCATAACTGCCGCTTCGTTCCGCCACCCCGCGGAATCAATCACGTTGATTTGATGTTTCCAACCCCGCCATCCGTAGGGGCGAATATCATCCGCCCGCCCTGTTGCACGTTCACGCCCGCTGCTTCGCTCCGTCGGAAACGGTCTTGCCGTTCCGCACAGTGTCAGCCGCATTTGCCTTTTATGTCATACCGGGTGGACGCATGGTCTGCCCTCTTAATACAAAAATCCCAAAAAGAAAGGATACCGATTATGCCTGAACTTCGCTACGATCTGGCATACCTGAAGGATCCCGAAATCTTTCAGGTGGGCCGCATGGCCGCCTACTCCGACCACGACGTGTACCTGAATGCCGAAGAGGCAAAAATGGACGCCACCAGCCTGCAGAAGAGCCTGAACGGCCTGTGGAAATTCCAGTACACGGAGAACCCCGCCGACCGCCCCGAAGGCTTCTGGGCAGAGGGCTACAATGTGTCCGGCTGGGACGTCATCCCCGTGCCCGGCCACATTCAGCTCAACGGCTACGGCAAGCCCCAGTATGTCAACATCCAGTACCCTTGGGATGGTCATGAGAAGCTGACTCCTCCTGCCATTCCGGAAACGTACAACCCCGTGGGCAGCTATGTGCGCACGTTTGACGTGCCTGCCGCGTGGGACGGCATGCGCGTCGTTATCACCTTCCACGGCGTGGAAACCGCCTTCTACTGCTGGGTCAACGGCCAGTTCATGGGCTACAGCGAGGACAGCTTCACGCCCTCCCGTTTTGATATCACCGCAGCGCTCAAGCCCGGTCAGAACACCGTCGCGGTAGAGGTGTTCCGTTTTTCCACCGCCACCTGGCTGGAGGATCAGGACTTCTGGCGCTTCAGCGGCATCTTCCGCGACGTCACACTCAACGCCTTTCCCGCCGCGCATGTGCACGACCTGTTTGTGCATGCGGATATGGACGGCAGCCTGAAGGTGGACTACAAGCTGGATCTGCCCCAAAATCAGGATGTAACGCTCGAAATGAAGCTGCTGGCCGCCTGCGGCTGCGAGGTGGATTGCGTGAGCGTGCCTGCGAAGGCAGAGATGACCGTCGAGCGCACCATTGAAAACGTCAGCCTCTGGAGTGCGGAGGATCCCTATCTGTACACGCTGGAAGCCACCCTCAAAAAACCCTGCGGCTGCGTGATCGAAGTCGTGCGCACCCGCGTGGGCTTCCGCAGATTCGAGATGAGGGACGGCCTCATGCTCATCAACGGCAAGCGCATCATCTTCAACGGCGCTGACCGCCACGAGTTCTGCATGGAGGGCGGCCGCACCGTATCCCTCGAGGACATGCTGACCGATATCCGCGCCATCAAGCGCAACAACATCAACGCCATCCGCACCAGCCACTATCCCAACTCCAGCATCTGGTACCGCCTGTGCGACGAGCACGGCATCTACCTGATTGACGAGACCAATCTGGAAACCCACGGCACGTGGCATCTGGGCACGGGGCTGGAAACCTCTCTGCCCGGCAACCGCCCCGAATGGCTGGGCGCAGTACTCGACCGTGCGCAGAGCATGCTGGAGCGCGACAAGAACCACCCCAGCGTGATCATCTGGTCCTGCGGCAACGAGTCCTTCGGCGGCAGCGATATCTATGAAATGTCCCAGTTCTTCCGCCGCCGTGACCCCAGCCGACTGGTACATTACGAAGGCATCTCCTGGGATCGCCGCTACAACGACTCCTCCGATATGGAGAGCCAGATGTACACCACCGTCGCCGGCATTGAAAAATTCCTTGCCGAGCATCCCGACAAGCCCTTCATCCTGTGCGAATACACCCACGCCATGGGCAACAGCTGCGGCGGCATGTTCAAGTACACCGATCTGGAATACCGCGAACCCCGCTATCAGGGCGGCTTCATCTGGGACTTTGTGGATCAGGCCATTCTGACCACTGCGCCCAACGGCAAGACCCGTCTGGCCTACGGCGGCGATTTCGGCGACCGCCCCTGCGACCGTGATTTCTGCGGCAACGGTCTGCTCTTTGCCGACCGCACCGAGACCCCGCGTCTGCAGGAGGTCAAGTACCTGTACCAGCCCGTGCGCATCACCCCCGACGAAAAGGGTGTAACCCTTGAAAACCGCAACCTGTTCGTGAATGCCAGCCGCTGGAACCTGCGCTGGCAGCTGAACCGCGACGGCGTATGCGTGCAGTCCGGCGAAATCAAAAAGCCCGATGTACCCGCCGGCGAAACCCGCCGCTTCGACCTGCCCGTAGCCGCCTGCGAGCTGCCCGGCGAATACGTGCTGCATGCGGGTCTGGTGCTGCCCGCTGCCTGCGACTGGGCGCAGGCAGGCTATGAGCTGATGCACGGCGAAGCCGTCATCGCCAATGTGGCAAAGCCCGAAGTGCCTGCCGACGGCGAATATACGGTTTCCATGGGCGATATGAACACCGGCGCGCGCAGCCATGACTTTGAGGCTGTTTTTGCCCATGTGGAAGGCGGACTGGCCAGCTTCCACGCTCATGATGATCTGGAACGTCTGGCCACCGCGCCGCTGCTGAGCCTCTACCGCGCCCCCACCAACAA
>JAFXDB010000003.1 GCA_017516305.1 Clostridia bacterium
AATATTGTGGATAACTTTTTTCTTACAATAATTTGGAATATTTGTTGACAACTACGCAGGACTTTTGCTATAATAGACATACTGTGCAATAGTATATACTGCCGCAGAATCCCGTTTTTATCTGCGGAATTATATAAGTATATGTTTTATTTGATTTAAATACAGGAGGAATAATCATGAAAAGAACATTTCAGCCCAAAAACCGTCAGCATAAAAAGGTGCATGGCTTCCGTGCCAGAATGGCCGATGCAAATGGCAGAAAAGTTTTGAAACGCAGAAGAGCTAAAGGCAGAAAAAGACTTACTGTTTAATTCTGTGGTTTAAAACATTGATTGATAAAAACAGAGTTAAAAAAAGAAGAGATTTTACCAGAGTTTACCAAAAAGGGAAATCCGTTGCTGCAAAGGATCTCGTTCTCTGTTGGCGGAAAACGGGTCTGCCTGTTCATCGTGTCGGCTTTACCGTGTCTAAAAAAGTGGGTAATGCCGTTGTTCGGAACAAAGTGCGCCGCCGCCTGAAGGAAATTGCGTCCACGGTGAGGATGCCGGCGGGGAGGGGCATGCCCTCGGCCCGCAGATCCTGCGCCAGATCGGTCATGTGGGGCACGTCCAGGTGCATTTCGCGCAGCTGGGCGGTCTGCTCAAAGACCACCCGGGGCGCGCCGGTCAGGGCCACCTGCCCGTGGTTCATCACGATGACGCGATCCGCCTGGGCAGCCTCCTCCATATAGTGCGTGATCCATACCACCGTGATGCCCTTTTCCCGGTTGAGGCGGCGGATGGTGGAAAGCACCTCGCGGCGGCCGGAGGGGTCGAGCATGGCGGTGGCTTCATCGGCAATGATGACACGGGGCTGCATCGCCAGGATGCCCGCGATGGCCACGCGCTGCTTCTGACCGCCGGAGAGCATGTGGGGGGCGGAGGCGGCGAAATCCGTCATGCGCACGGCGGCCAGCGCCTCGTCGATGCGCTGCACCATTTCCTGGTGGGGCACGGCCAGGTTTTCCAGGCCGAAGGCCACGTCCTCGCGCACCACGGTGGCGACGATCTGGTTATCCGGGTTCTGGAAGATCATGCCGGCCTGCTGGCGTACGTCCCAGAGATGGTCGTCATCCTGGGTGTCGAAGCCGCAGACGGTGACATGGCCCTCCCTGGGAAGGTACAGGGCATTGAGGAGCTTGGCCAGGGTGGACTTGCCGGAGCCGTTGTGGCCCAGCACAGCCAGGAATTCGCCCTCCTGCACCTCCAGCGAAACGCTGGAGAGGGCGGGCTCGGTGGCCTCCTCGTAAGTGAAGGTGACGTCCTCCACGGTGATGATCGGCTTGTTCATTGATTGACTCCTTGCTTCAGGGATGGTATACCACCCTATATTGTATCACAGGTGACGCCCCGGCGCAATATATCACGAAAAAAAGGCGCTCCGGAAGCGCCAAATGAAGGTGAAATCTGAAAATACAGCGAAAAACAGACTTAAAGTCGGTGTTGGAGCGGCGTTTTGCAGGGTTGGACGGGCTGATTGCGGGCATAATGCAGACAAATGGAGGCAGGGGAGGCGGATGTGTGCTGACGGTATTTGTGCGCTCGGTACTGCTGTACGGCGCGTCGCTGCTGGCGATGCGGGCGATGGGAAAGCGGCAGGTGGGGCAGCTGCAGCCCTTTGAGATGGTGGTGGTGATCATGATCGCCGAGCTGGCGGCCACGCCCATGGGCGGCGTGGGCATTCCGCTGCTTTACGGGATTTTGCCCATGGCGGCGCTGGTGGTGTGCCACGGGCTGATTACCGCCGCCTGCATGAAGTGGCAGCGCCTGCGGGTGTTCCTGTGCGGCGAGCCGACGGTGCTCATGCGCGGCGGGGTCATCTGCGAAAAGCAGCTGCGGCGGGTGGCTGTTGACCTCAACGATCTGATGGAGGCCATGCGCACGGCGGGCGTGTTCGACCCGTCGGAGGTGGACACGGCGGTGCTGGAGCCGGGCGGAACCATCAGCGTCCTGCCCAGGGCGGACAGCCGCCCCGTTACGCCCTCTGACCTGGGCTTGGCGCCGGTGCGGGACGGCCTGCCGCTGCCCCTGGTGATGGACGGCGTGGTGCAGCACGGTAACCTGACCCGGGGTCAGCTGTCGGAGGCGTGGCTGCGGCAGGAGGCCCGTAAGGCCGGATTCGGCACGCTGCAGGAGGTGCTGTTCATGTGCCTGAACACCCGGGGCGAGCTGCTGATCCAGGGAAAAGGCCGCACGGACACCAGCCTTGTGCAGGTGATGCTGCCGGAAAGGGTGGTGTGGTGAATGCGGACGAGCGTGCTGATTGCCCTGACGCTGCTGGCGGTGGTCATCCTGGGCGGTGTGCTGACGGAGGATGCGATGCGCCGGGTATCGGATATGTACGTGGCGGCAGCGGAGGAGCTGCGGACGCTGGTGACGGCGCAGCAGTGGCCCCGGGCGGAGGAGACTGCGGCGATTTACCAGGCGGACTGGGAAAAGCGGGTTCCGGCCCTGCAGATGCTCATCAACCACGATGACACCGACGATGTGACCATGGCGCTGGCGCTGCTGCGGGCTTCCATCGAAGCTCGGGATATCCCGGGCTGCCTGCAGGCCTGCGCCCAGCTGCGGGAGAATGCCCTGCACCTGCACCACCGGGACGCCTTTACCCTGGCAAATGTGCTGTAATATAGAGAGGCTCCATCCCGACGATCGGTCGGAAATGGAGCTGAATTGTTGAATAACGGTCGGCATTTATTCAGTTGTCCGTGGTAATGGTGATGACATGGAGCTGCGGACGGCAGAGCAGGCGGACAGGCAGCCCGGTGGTGCCCACGCCGTTGGAGGTCAGCAGGTCGATGCGGTTGACGCGGTTCCAGCCGGAGCGGTAGGCCTCGGGCACAGTCTTGTCCCGCACGATGCCGCCGAAGAGGCCGATTTGTCCGCCATGGGTGTGGCCGAAGAGACCCAGGTCAAACCAGCCCAGCTGGAAGTCCATGTCCCGGGCGTTGATGGCGTCGGGGATGACGGCGGGGCTGTGGCAGAGGAGGATGACGTAATCATCCCGGCGGACGCGGCGGGCAAGGGCGTTCAGGTCGGGGTGGCCGTTGTTCAGGTCATCCAGACCGGCCAGCCAGATGGCGGCATTGCCCACGCGCACGGAGGTCACCTCGTTGACGAGGGGCGTGACGCCTGCCTGCTGCATGGCCTGACGCAGGAGGGCAAGGTTGCTTTCCGGAACGGTGCGGTCATGGTTGCCCATCACGGCGTAGACGCCGCAGCGGGCGTGGATCTCCGGCAGATGGCGGAAAAACTCGATGGCGCCGGCGCTGTCGGCGGCATAATCGCCGCCCAGGAGCACCAGATCCGGGTTCAAGCGGTTGATCTGCTGCACCAGCTCCTCCACGCGGCCCTGACCAAAGGTGGAACCGGCGTGGATGTCCGAAACATAAATGACCCGCAGCTGCCCGATGGCAGCCGGAAAGTCGGCGCTGCGGACGGTGACGCGCTCCACCTGCAGGCAATACGGCTCCACAAAGGGCCAGGCCAGCAGCGCGATGACGGCCAGCACCGCCAGTACCCGCAGGAAAAGGAGGAAATGGCTGGGCCTGCGGACATATTCGCCCGCGTGGCGGCCCACATAGGAGGTGTCGCCGGGGAAGATCATCACATCATCCTTTCGGGGAGATCGGCCATGATCAGGCGGGGAGGAGCAGCAGCATCAGCGGCACGGTGGCCATGGAGAGGGCGGTGGACAGCGCCACGCCCCGGGAGGCCAGCGCCCGGTCGCAGTCGAAAACCTCGGCCTGCATGGCCGTCAGCGCGGCGCAGGGCATGGCGGTGCATACGAATACGGATTTGACCACCATGGGCGGCAGGGGCGTAAGGAACAGAAGCAGGATGCAGGCCGGGAACACGACGAGGCGCAGCAGGCACACCAGCAGAAGCTTCACATCCCGCAAATGCGCCGGGCGGAGGGAGATCAGCCGGGCACCGATGACGAACATGGCCACCGGCGTGGTGACCGAGCCCATCATGTTCAGGGCATTGTTGATGAAGCCCGGCAGCCGCCAGCCGGTGAGGAAAAGCGTCAGACCCACGGCGATGGCGATCAGCGACGGGTTGGTCAGCAGCCGCTGGGGCTGCATGGCGGTGCGCCCGCCATAGAAGAAGGCGCCCAGCGTCCAGCACATCAGGTTGAAGGCCGCCACGAACACCACCGCGTAGATCAGCGCGTGATCCCCCAGGGCTGCCACGATGACCGGATACCCCATGTAGCCGCAGTTGGACACCATGGCCAGGTTGGTCAGCACGCTCCTGCGCCGGGGTTCCTCACGGATAAAGAGGGCGAAGGAGATAACGCCCGCCGCGCCGATGGTCAGGCAGGTCAGCAGGAACACCCAGGCCAGCTCCGCGATGAGGCCGGGATCGGCGTCCTGCTGGAGCTTGAAGGCGATCATGGCAGGCTGGGCGAAATACAGTACCAGCGTGTTCAGGCCCTTGAGCCCCCGATCGTCCAGGAGGTGGAAGCGCACGGCTCCCAGGCCGCAGAGCATCAGCAGGAACAGGGCAAGCACTTGCAGAAGAGCAGTCATGGCGGAAACCTCCGGGATTGACAATCATTCGGGAGTATTGTACACTATTTTCATCGGATAAACAAGATTGGAGTGAGTCAGATGCCTGATTTCCGCACCTTTGACCCCTGTACACTCCTGGCGCCCGTCCCGGCGGTGATGGTCTCCTGCGCCTGCCCGGAGAGGGACCCGAAGCCCAACATCATCACCATCGCCTGGGCCGGTACGGTCAACAGCGACCCGCCCATGGTGTCCATCAGCGTCCGCAAGAACCGCTACAGCCATGCGCTGATCAAAGAGAGCGGCGAATTCGTCGTCAACCTGGTGGACGAGGCGCGCTGCAGGGCCGTTGATTTCTGCGGCGTGCGCAGCGGCAAGGACGTCGATAAGTGGGAAAAATGCGGCCTGACGCCCATGCCGGCCCTGGGGCTGGAGCATGCGCCCGCCATTGCTGAGTGTCCGGCCTACCTGGCCTGCAAGGTGCGCCAGGTGCTGGAGCTGGGCAGCCACGACATGTTCATCGGCGAGGTGGTGGGCGTACAGGTGCGCGGCGATCTCTTTGCGGATGACGGCTCCCTTCACCTGGAAAAGGCCGGGCTGGTGGCCTATAACCACGGCGTGTACCAGCGCGCGGCCGAGGTGCTGGGCTTCTTCGGCTACTCCGTGGCCCGGCCCGAGGTGCTGGCCCGGCGCATGAAGCAGTACGAGGGCTGAGATTGAGAAAAAAGCGAGAATGCCTTCCGTCGGATGATGGCGGAAGGCGTTTTTGTTCTTCACGTTTTCTTAGGGAATGACCAACGCCGCAAGTTGGAAGCCGCTTTCGCCCGCCGAAAGCGGCGCAAAGGCGCTGGGGGAAAACTACCGGAGTTTTCCCCCCGTCCCCCTCCTGCCCCTGAAATGTCGGAAAGGCGGCTGCATATCGGGGCGGCGACGTTGCGGAGGGTTGCTTGAATGAATCAGAACGAGGGCGCAACCCTCCGCAAAGACGCCGCATCGTCCCCTTCATGGCTTCGATGCAGCCGCAATAGCGGGGAAGGTATCTGCGCCATGCCATATAAACCATTCCCTAACTTTCCGTAAAGAGTCCGTTTTTTGTTTGCTTGGCGCTATTCGGCTGTGTGCCGGGCCTCCCAGTCGGCCCGGAGGATGCCCCACATCTCCACGTCCATGAATTCACCCTTGTTGCAGATGCGGCGGCGCAGCGTCCCCTCGTGGGTCATGCCGCATTTGGCCATGACCCGTCCGCTGGCAGGGTTGGCGGAAAAATGCTGGGCCTCCACGCGGTGCAGGCGCAGGGTGGTGAAGCATTCCTGCAGCACGGCGGTCAGCGCCTCGGTCATGAAGCCGCGGTTCCAGTGGCTGCGGGAGAGGCTGTAGCCCACCTCCACGGTCGCGTTGTCCGGCTGCCAGGTCATGAAGCCGATGGTGCCCACGACGTGTCCGCCCGCCTTGTCCACGATGCACCAGGAGGACGGCGCGCCCAGGCGGTACTGCTGCATGACCCAGCGGATATAAGCCTTGGTCTCCCAAATGCTGGTGTGGGCCGTCCACAGCACATGCCGGGCGACCTCCTCGTCCCGGGAGTAGGCGTACATGTCGCTGGCGTCCCGCAGGGTCATGCGGCGCAGCAGCAGCCGGGGCGTTTCCACCGGGGGCATGCGGGAGAAGTACTCCTGGGGCGTGGCGGGCTTTTTTTCCGGCGCGGGCGTTGTCAGCCGGGTGAGGAAGCGCAGCATGTCAGGCATGCAGCGTCACCCGGGCGAAAAGCCCCGGCCCCTGGAGCGTCGGCAGGGGCGCTGCGTAATGCAGGCTGCCCCAGATCATCAGGAACATGCCGATGACAATCAGCAGCCCCATCAGTACCAAAAAGGCGATAAACAGGGGCGGGAACCTTTTGATGCGCGACATGAAGGGCACTCCTCTCTGAAGAAGGGTCACGAAAATGCAATCATTCTGAAATATTTGCCGGAATGGGGAAGAAAGGCTCTGCGTCACTCGTTGATATTGGCGTAGACGCGGGTGTAGGCCATCATGATGGCCAGGGCGGTCTTGCCGTCGCGCAGGGTGCCGTCCATCACCTTTGCGGCCGCCTCCTTCAGCGGCATGCGGGTGGTGGCGACAAACTCGTCCTCATCCGGATGGGTCTCGCCCTGCTTCAGCCCCGTGGCGAGGTAGATGTGGATGCGCTCGTTGCAGAAGCCGGGGGTGGTCTCCAGCACCGTCAGCTTATCCCAGTTGTCGGCGAGGAGGCCCGTTTCCTCGCTCAGCTCGCGCTGGGCACAGAAGAAGGGATCCTCCTGGGCGCTGTCCAGCTTGCCGGCGGGGATCTCCAGCGTCACGCGATGCATGGGCGCACGGTACTGGTGCACAAGGATGACATTGTTCTCCTCATCCAGGGCGACCACGGCGGACGCGCCGGGATGGCAGGCCACCTCGCGCAGGGCGATATGGCCGTTGGGGAGCTCCACGTTCCAGTGCTCCAGGCGGATGATCTTGCCATCGAAGACGACCTTGCCGTCCACATACTTTTCGATCAGGTTCTGTTCGTTCATGGGTATGCCTCCTGCTGACAGCATATGTTTTGCGGGAACGCCCCTGCGGAAGGAGCGCATGGGCAACACGGTCAGAGCGCCCTGTGGAATGGACATTCGACACGCTGTGCAGAAAATCCTGCAAGGGACGCAAGTCCGTTGACAAAGGCGGGCCCAGCGATATAATATATAATGAACCTCTATATACTTTTCATCGGGAGGGAAACGCCATGAGGAAGATTGGCGCAACTGGTAAGGGAATCCATCGTCTGCTGGCCCTGGTGCTGGCTTTTTCGCTGTGTCTGGGGCTGCTGCCCGCGTCCGGCGAAACGCTGGCGGGCTGGGATGGCGTGCAGGTGAGCGTGCTGCACACTGATGGCAGCGGAAGCACCTGGCAGTATCCGGCGGTGCGCGTTCCGGACGAGTTCGGCCTGACCTACACCTGGTGGGTCACCCTGCCGGAGACGGCCCTGGACAGCGTGGTGCAGCTTCAGGTGGTGCATCCTGACCCGGCGTATACCTACTGGGCGCCGGACTGGACGCTGAATCTGCACTGGAACGGGGACAAGAACGCCGCCGCGGTGGATGATCTGTATACCTATTATATCGGCTACAGCTACAACGGCGCGCCCCAGGTCAGTCAGATGAACGACTGCATGAAGATCCTCCTCTCCACCCAGGAGCCGCCCTTTGCCTATGAGTCGGACGTGCTGCCCGGCGGCGCGGTGATGCTGCCTGCGGGGGGCGAGGGATTCGGCAGCGAGCCGGGGGTGGAGGTCATCCAGCCCGGCGGCAATCCCGGTGTGGATCTCATCATTCCCGGCGGTTCACAGGGCAGCCAGGAGCAAGCTCCTGCAACGGCTGTCATCCCCGTGTACTATGTGCATGAGGACGGCCGGCAGCTGGACATGCGCGAGGTCACCCTGGGCGAGGGCACCCATACCCTGTGGCCGGAGAGCGACAGGGTGGGCGGCCTGAACCTGGTGGGCGAGTATTCCCAGACGGTGACGGTGCATCCCGGCGGCTGGACGGATGTGGCCAGCGTGACCTTCTACTATGCAGATCCCTATGTGGCCCCGCAGGAGCCGGAGATCATCCTGCCGGTGACCGCGTCGGTGGATGTGTACTATTACCATCAGGACGGCTACGAGCTGGATCACCGCGTGGTGACCCTGGAGGGCGAGGGGACGCATTATATCTACCCCGAGAGCAGTGTCGCTGCCCAGTATGAGCTGGTCAGCGAGGCATCCCACAACGTGTATGTGAACGCAGACGGCTATGTGGACCTGGCCAGCGTTTCCTTTATTTACCGTACGCCCTATGTTGCCCCGGTGACGGGGGAGCTGACGGTGATGTATGTCCTGGAGGACGGCACCCGCATTGACAGCCAGGTGGTGACCGTTGCCCAGGGGAACCAGACCGTGTGGCCTGAAAGCAGCAAGGTCGGCGGGCTGACACTGGTCAGCCAGGCGTCCTTCGATGTGTATGTGGACAATGGCGGTGCGGTCAGCCCCAATCCGGTCACCTTTGTGTACCGTCAGCCGGTGCAGCAGGTGCAGGAGGCGACGTTGACCGTCCGCATCTATGACAGCTACATGAACGAGATTGCCTCGCCCCGGCAGTATACGCTGCCTGTGGGCACGCATATCATCGAGGCGCCCGCAGGGAGCGAGACCCCCGGCTACGAGCTGATCAGCGAGGCCGTCATCGAGGTCACCGTGCATGCGGACGGCAGTTACACCCCGTCGGGGGAGGCGCTGTCCTTCTGGTACAGGCCGGTGCAGGAGGAATCCATTGTCCCGGTGGTGACGGATCCGCCTGCGCCGCAGACGGCCAGCGTCACCCTGCGTTACCTGGACAGCCGGGGCTACGAGGTTGCGCCTGATCAGGTAGTGGCCCTGGGCGAGGGGACGCACACCCTGACGCCGGATCAGAGCCATGTCCCGGCGGGCTATACCGCCATTGCCGGAACGGACAGCCATCAGGTCACCGTCCGCAACGGCCGCGCCAACCAGAGCGTCGCCACCTTCTATTTCACCCAGACCGTGCAGCTGCCCGTCGCCCCGCAGACCTATCAGGTGACGGTGCATTATTACGACACGCTGGGCAATGAGATTGCGCCCCGGCAGACCCTGCAGCTGGCTCCGGGCACCCATCTGGTGAAGCCCAGCCCGCAGAATCTGCCCTCCGGCTATCAGCTGGCCAGCGAGAGCAGCTTCTACCTGACCGTCTATCAGGACGGCACCATGGATCGCGCCGCGGAGGACGTGGGCTTCTGGTACGCCAGGGAGCAGGTGCAGGTGAAGAATGCGGTCATTACCATCCGCTATGTGGACGGCACGGGCCGCCTGGTGGCGGGCCCCTTCACCCAGGAGCTGCAGGGCGGCCAGACCTACCAGATCTTTGCCAACGCCGCCGACGTCCCCCAGACATTCGATGTGTCCGGCGCGGAGCCGGTGACCGTCACGGTTTCCGAAACCGGTTATGCGTCCCCGCAGGTGGTTTCCTTCCTGGTGGAGTACCGCCGCAGCGGCGAGGAGATTCCCGTGGGCGTGGAGGTGCGCCGCTATGGCGTGGTCAATGCCAATAGCGTGGCCATGCGCACGGAGCCCTACTCCACCAAGAGCAATACGGTGATCCAGCGCGTCCAGCGCGGCGGCATGGTCTATCTGCTGTCCACCCATGTCAACAATCTGGGGGAGAAGTGGACGGAGGTCATTGTCAACGGCCGCACGGGTTATATGAAGACCGAATTCATTGATCTGCTGACGCCCGAGGCCAGCGACGCCTATGCATCCAGCATCGGCGCGACGCCCGTGCCTACCTTTACGCCCGAACCCACGGAGAGCATCGTGGAGATCATCACGCCCGTTCCGGTGACCCCTGCGCCCTATGCGGGGTATGCGGTGCTGCAGTGGCAGACGGAGCTGCGTACCGGCGCCAGCAGCGATGAAATGAGCATCACGGCGCTGGAGACGGACGAAATGGTGCTGGTGAACGAAACCATCGTCAGCAGCTGGAACGGCGAAAGCTGGAGCTATGTGCGCACGATGGACGGCCTGAACGGCTATGTGCCCGCCTACACCCTGCGTCAGATCTCCGACCAGGAGGCGGCCTGGCGGCTGCAGCAGTACTACGCAACGCCGGCGCCCACCCAGCTGGTCACCAACACGCCGGAGCCCATGCAGCTGCAGGGCTATGGTCTGACCACGGCAGCCAATGTGCCCCTTCGGCGCATGGCCAGCGAGCTGAGCAGCATCGACAGGAATCTGCCCTATGGCACCGTGGTGTACATTACCGGCCAGACCTACGCCGACGGCGTCACCTGGCAGAATGTGGCTGTGGACGGCCGCAGCGGCTACATCCGCAGCGATCTGGTGCGCTTCATGACCGAATATGAGGAAATGGCGTACCTGAACAGCTTCAACACCGCCATTCCCACCGCCACGCCCACCAGCAATCCCTACAGCAGCGATGCGCTGTCCAGCTACGGTTATGTGACCAAGAACGCCGTTAACTTCCGCGAGGGCGCCTCCACCGGCAGCCGGAAGCTGGCGAGCCTCAATGCCTATGCCATGGCGCTGGTGCTGGGGACGGAGCGCGTGGGCGGCGTGACCTGGTATCGCGTGAATTACAACGGCGAGACCGGCTATATCCATGGCAGCTACTTCCACCAGATGACGCTGAAGGAATTCAGCGAATTCTACGGCAGCGACCTGTATTACCAGGGCCTGCGCAGCAATGAGGACAGCCAGGACAATGGGAACAGCACGGGCGGCAGCAATGCCGGCGGTCAGGTCAGCCAGGAGGATTATGTGGTGGATGACTGGTATGCCTCCGGAAACGTGATCCAGCCCAGCTTTGCCCCCTTCGTTCCCGTGCCCACCGAGGCGCCTATCAATGCTACCGCCACCCCGACCCTGGAGCCGCTGCCCGGCTATGTGACCCAGGGCAGCGCGGGCGGCACCGGCGCGCAGGGCAATCCCTCCGGCGGCTCCGGCCAGGTGAGCAATCCCTCTGATGACCTGCCCCTGCCCGGCGCGACGGGCGCGGTGACCTACCCCATGAAGGACAGCGGCGGCGACGGCAGCGCGCTGGTATGGGTGATCGTCATTGCCCTGCTGGTGCTGGCCGTGGGCGGTGCGGTGGCGGTGATGCAGCACCAGCGCAGGAAGCAGCAGATCGCCATGAAGGCGGCCCAACGCAGGGCACAGCAGGCCCGGAATGCCGCAGCGCAGCGCCCCTATGCCCGCGTTGCCAATCCGGTGCAGCCCCGCACGGGGGCTTATCCCAATTATGGTCAGCAGCAGCTGTCGCTCTTCCCGCAGCCCGGGCAGACGAATGCAGCCAATGATGTGCCCGGGAACAACCCGGCGCCGACGGCTTCGGCCTCTCCCGTTACGCAGGCGCCCACAGCGCGCCCCTATGCCCGCCCTGCGGCAGAAGCCACGCCTCAGCGCGTCGGCCGCAGGACGGCCTGGCAGCAGGCGCATGCGGAGCAGAATGACGCAAACGGCGACAACTGATCATCCTTTCCCGTCAGGAGGACGGCAGCCAATGGTGCTGCTGTCCTTTTTTTGTGGACTATATGTCCGATGAGCCAGGACAAAATGATGCATACAGACCGGAAGTCGGTTACGAACGGGTTGCGGGTGGAATTGACGGTATATGTCTCGTGTGACATGACTGAAACCCTTGAAAAATGGGTAAAAAACATGGAAAAAACGTGTAAAAACTATTGACATTTCTTCTATAAAATAGCATAATGAAAGGGCGTATGGAGGATTGTTCCATGCGTAGTTGTGTTATGGCCAAATAAACGCGAAGCAGTGAAGGGGGAGGTTTGCAGATGGCTGGCAAGGATTTGCGGAAATTGAGCAAAACCGAACTCCTTGAGCTGCTGGTAGAGCAGGGCCGGGAGAACCTCAGCCTGAAGGCTCGCCTGGAAGCTGCCGAAGCGGAACTGGCCCAGAGACGGGTTCAGATCGCCGAATGCGGTTCCATCGCCGAGGCGGCGCTGCGATTGAGCGGCGTGTTTGAAGCCGCACAGCGGGCGGCGGATCTCTATCGGGAGAACTGCCAGCGCCAGTGTGACGAGCTGCTTGAGAATGCCCGTACAGAGGGGCGGCATCGCCGTGCTTCCTCCGGAAGGGAGGGGACGGAGGTATGACAAATACGCCGTCTGTTGAGCAGCTGGAGCAGGCCCTGAAGGCCAGCCGGCGCTCCGTGAACTACAGCAAGGCGCTGCGAAGTACGATTTATTCATTGCTCGTGGTTGCGGCGGTGGCGGTGCTGGTGGCAACGCTGGTGATGCCAACGCTGAAGGTTTACGGCTCCTCCATGACCCCGGTCACCGGAGATGGCGACATCGTGGTGGCCCTGCGGGGGACGGACTTCAAACGGGGCGATATCATCGCCTTCTACTATGGCAACGTCACGCTGGTCAAGCGCGTGATTGCCTTTGGCGGCGAAACGGTGGATATCGACGCCCGCGGTAACATCTACATCAACGGCCAGCTTCTGGATGAGCCGTATCTGACGGAGAAGGCGATGGGCAACTGCGACATCCGCCTGCCGTACCAGGTTCCTGACGGAAAGCTCTTTGTCCTGGGGGATCATCGTTCCACGTCGCAGGACAGCCGGAGCGTCATCATCGGCCCGGTCTCAGAGGAACAGGTGCTTGGCAAGCTTGTTTTCCGGGTCTGGCCGCTGAGTAAGTTCGGCACCCTGGAGTAACCAAAGAAACATTGACGATTTGCACGCCCATGATGGCGATGAATCAGAAGGGAGGGAGAAGCACAATGAGCGAAGAGATCATTATCCGCGCAGAAGAATATCTTATCCGGCGCCGCAATCGCATCCGTCTGCTGCGGGCGTTCACGGCCATGGCACTGGTCGTGGCGATCATGACGTCTTACGTTCTGATGCTTCCTGGCCAGACGCTTGAGGCCGAAACCTACTGCGGGCACACCGAACATGCCCACACCCCTGATTGCTATACGATGGAGCTTACCTGCGAAGAAGAAGAGCGCGAATCCATCGAGACGGTGGTGACGCTGCTGCAGTGCGGCTTCCGGCCTCACACGCACACGGATGCCTGCTACGCTCCCGACGGCAGCATCGGCTGCGGCATTTCCACCAACTACTGGCATCGCCATTCTGCGGAATGCTATGATGAGCAGGGCAATCTCGTCTGCACGCTGAAGAACAATCCCAAGCACAAGCATGACGATAATTGCTACGAGCTGATCACCACGCTGGTGTGCGGCACCGAAGAATCTGCCGGTCATGTGCATTCCTCCTCCTGTTATGGCGTTATGAGGGACGCAGAACCGACTTGCGGTCTGGTTGAGAGCTCCGGCCACATCCACACTGCTGATTGCAGCACCACGACCTACGAGCTGATTTGCGGTCAGGAAGCTACGGTCACCGACCTGGGCGGTCATGTGCACACTGACGCTTGCTACCGCGCGGTCACGGTGTCTAACTGCACGCTGATGGGCGGCGAGGGTGCGCATACCCATACCGACGCCTGCTATCCCGTGAGCGAAGAACCGACTTGCGGTCTGGAAGTCGGCGAGGGCGGCCATACCCACGGCGAGGGCTGCTACACCTACGAGCGGGGAGAGCTGATCTGCAACAAGCTGCACGAGCACAACGGCAACTGCTACGATCCTGAAACCGGCTATGTCATCTGCGGCCTGGTCTACCTGATCGAGCACAACCACAGCGCCTATTGCATGCGCAATGTGACGGCCATCGAGGAAGGCCACACGCACACCGCGGCATGCTACAGCCGTCATTACACCTGCATGCTGGAAGAGCATGCTCATACCGCTGAGTGCTTTGTGAACCCCGAACCCGAGATCCCTGAGGTCGAGCCCACCGCTGAACCCACGGTCGAGCCGACCGCTGAACCCACGGCCGAGCCCACCGCTGAGCCCACCGTCGAGCCCACTGCCGAGCCCACGGCGGAGCCGACCGCCGAGCCCACTGCGGAGCCGACCGCTGAGCCGACTGCCGAGCCGACTGCCGAGCCCACTGCGGAACCCACCGCTGAGCCGACTGCCGAGCCCACTGCGGAACCCACCGCTGAGCCGACTGCGGAACCCACTGTGGAGCCGACCGCCGAGCCGACTGCCGAGCCCACTG
>JAFXDB010000236.1 GCA_017516305.1 Clostridia bacterium
ACACGCTGACGCTGGCCGCCGGACAGAGCCTTGGGCTTACGATTCAGCAGGTGATCGATGCCCAGGATCTTCGCAGCCTCTTCCACGCGACGCTTGATCTCGTCCTTGGGGGTCTTACGCAGCTTCAGACCGAAGGCCATGTTGTCAAACACGGTCATGTGGGGGTACAGGGCGTAGTTCTGGAACACCATGGCGATGTCGCGATCCTTGGGAGCGACGTCGTTGACCAGCTTGTCGCCGATGTACAGCTCGCCATCGGAGATCTCCTCCAGACCGGCGACCATGCGCAGGGTGGTGGACTTACCGCAGCCGGAGGGGCCGACCAGAACGATGAATTCCTTGTCCTTGATGTCCAGGTTGAAGTCGCTGACAGCGGTAACGCCGCCGGCGTACACCTTGTAAATGTGCTGCAGGGATACGCTTGCCATAATTCGTTTCCTCCTCTGGTGTTGTTTCGCGGTGGCTCCGGGAGCTCCGCTCATTTCAACTACACATATTATAGCGGATATCGGGCCAAAAGTGAATTGGCAGGATTGATAATTCTTTTCCCGTTTCCTTGTGCAGAATGTATCGAATGGTCAGACTGAAACCGTTTCCTATATGCATATATACCAAATCCGCTCACTCGCACCGGAGGGCCTGGACAACCTGCATCCCCGCCGCACGCAGGGCAGGCGCCACGCCAAAGGCGACGCCCATGGCAGCAGCGGCCAGCACGACCGGCAGCGTATCCCGAGGCGTCAGCCGGGCCTCCAGATTCATCCAGGCTCCAAAGAGACACACCAGCCCCGCGCCCAGAAGCAGCCCCAGAAGACCGCCCAGCAGCGCGTAAAGCAGCGCCTCCAGCAGAAACAGGGCGGCCACCTGACCCGAAGTCCCCCCAAGCGCCTTGATGAGCCCGATCTCCCGTCGGCGCTCCCGGACGGAAATCATCAGCACATTCATGACCCCGATGGCGCCTGTGAGCATGCACACCGCCGCCACACAGGTCAGCACCATGACGAAGATCCGCACGATCTGCCGTGCCGCGTCGATCTCCTTTTCCAGCGTATCGGCCCGGAAGCCCTCGCCCAACGCCTGCAGGACAGCCGCTTTCACCTCGTTGGCACTGCGTCCAGGCGGAATGCTCAGGGTCATCTGCGCCGCACTATTGCCAAAGGTATCCTCCCAGGTTTTGAGCGGCAATGCAACCATATGACCACCCAGGGACATCATCGGCAGGGCCAGGCCGTCGATCACCCCGACAACCATCAGGCGGCGTCCGCCCACGGTGATCCTTTGCCCCAGCACATCGCCGCCCAGGGCATCTCGCAGCGACGGATTGACCAGGCACACGGTATTTCCGCGCGTAAAGTCCTCCTGGGTGAAGGTTCTCCCCTGCAAAACCTCGCCGCCATGAACGGTCTGCATGGCAGGGTCGTACCCGGCAACCTGCGCACCGACGGCCTGTCCGCCGAGGCTGACCACATCCGCCGTGCAGGCCCCTGCACAGGCGGGCAGCTGCGCGGCCTCCCCGGCTGCCAGGACGTCAGCGGCAGTCAGCGTGTCCGCATCCTCCGGCGTCACCCAGACCTTGTTGACGCCCATACGGGCGATCTCGGCCTCCACCTGGCGCTCCCCTGCCGCGCCCAGGGCCTGCACCGTCAGCACCGAGGCCACGCCAACGCCCAGCCCCAGGATGGTCAGCAGCGTTTTCACCATGCTGCACCGCAGACTGCACAGCGCCATGGCCGCCGCGTCCCGGAGCTTCATGGCCGTTCCTCCCGGATGCGCTGTCCTTCGGTGAATTCGCCAATGGCCACGGCGGTTCCTTCCGCCAGGGGTACCATGGCGTACATTTCGTCACTGAGCACGATTTCCGCCCGGATTTCTGTGCAGATTCCATCATGCACCCACCAGAGGGTTCCCCGGGGCGTCACCGCCTCCACGGGCAGGACGGGCACATCGCGGCGCTCCTCCAGGATGACGTCCACCTCCACCGCTGCACCCTGCGGAACGGGCAGGGGCTCCGCCGGGGTCAGCGTCACCTCGCAGACAAGTCGGCCGGTGGCCGGGTCAGCCGACAGGGCGCCCACGCCTTCCACCGCTGCATGCCCCAGCACCTCGCCGTCCGCCATAATCACGGCGGATTGTCCCCTCTCCAGACGGCCTGCATCCTTCTGCGACGCGGCGCAGACAATGACCTGTTCGCTACCGGACAGCACGGCCACCACATCCCCCATGCCCACCATGGCATTCTCCTGCACCAGCACCTGCCGCACGACAGCATCCTGCGGGGCGCGGACAATGGCGCTTTGCAGCAGCGTCTGCAGATGCTGCGCCGCCTCCCCAGCCGGCGCATGGGCCGCAAAGGCGGCTGCAGCCTGCTGAGCGCCGGGGATGTCCACCCGCAGGAGCGCCTGTCCTGCCGCAACGCGCTGGCCCGGCTCCACATACACCTCGGCCACCAGTCCCGGGTATACGGCCATGGCCGGGGTTTCCTGCGCATAGGCGATGCGGCCCGTCAGCGCGGCGGTCACCACCACGTCGCCGCGCGTGACCTGCACCAGGCGCGCCTGCACGGCTGCGGCATCCGCTCCCATGCCGGACACCGCTATCCCGGCTGCCAGCGCCGCCGTCGCCAGCAGCATGCAAACCATTCCAAGCCTTCTGCGCATCCCCGTGCCTCCATGCTGCATTCTTCCTTGCTCCAGCATGCCCTGCCCCGGGGACTTTCATGCAATCACAAAGGCCGCCTGCGCGCTTCGGTGGAAGCGGCCTGCGGCCTTTGCTTGTATGGAGGATAGGGAGGTCTCCGGCCGGTGCGGATGGTGGCGGTTCCGCCCCGACCTTGCTGACATCATACCCCTGCAAGATGAATTACAGATGAAGCCTCCATGAACTGATGATCAAATTTTCCCGTCCGCCGGGATATCAGCGCAGCCTGTCCAGGGCCTCGCGCTGGCGGGCGATATCGTCCAGCATCTCGCGCAGATACTTGTCCATGTCCGCCAGGAGGCCTGCGCCGTATTCGCTGCCCATGGCCCGCAGATTCGCCGCGTCCCGCTGGGCGGCGTCGCGGATCTCCTGGGCGGCGACGACGGCCATGTTGTACACATTCTCCTGGGACACCGCCGCCTGGGCCTGGGCCTGGGCGCGCTGGATGA
>JAFXDB010000237.1 GCA_017516305.1 Clostridia bacterium
CCATACTGGTCCAGGGCTTCGAAGGGATTCACCACATTGCCCAGGTGCTTGGACATCTTGCGGCCTTCAGCATCCTGAACATGGCCCATGACGATGCAGTTCTGGAAGGGAGCCTTGTCGAACAGCAGGGTGCTGATGGCCTCCAGGGTGTAGAACCAGCCGCGGGTCTGGTC
Organism: Clostridia bacterium; assembly: GCA_017516305.1. Taxonomy (GTDB): domain Bacteria; phylum Bacillota; class Clostridia; order Christensenellales; family Aristaeellaceae; genus UBA11524. The sequence continues at coordinate 174 of JAFXDB010000237.1, forward strand.
AACGGCCTCGGAGATGAAGTTGGCGGGGAAATTCTTCTCGAACATCTCCTTGTTCTCGAAGGGGTAGTGCCACTGGGCGAAGGGCATGGAGCCGGAATCGTACCAGCAGTCGATGACTTCCTTGACGCGCTGCATCTCGCCGCCGCACTTTTCGCAGCGGAGCTTCACCGCGTCGATGAAGGGACGGTGCAGCTCGATGTTCTCGCCCGGATCGGTGACGGCCATCTCGCGCAGCTCGGCGCGGGAGCCAACGACATGCATGTGACCGCAGGAGCACTGCCACACAGGCAGTGGGGTGCCCCAGTAACGCTCACGGGAGAGGCCCCAGTCATGGACGTTCTCCAGCCAGGTGCCCATGCGGCCCTCCTTGATGTTGTCGGGCATCCAGTTGATGGTGCGGTTGTTGCTGACCAGCTGATCCCGCACCTTGGTCATCTCGATGAACCAGGTGGGGCGTGCGTAGTACAGCAGGGGGGTGTCGCAGCGCCAGCAGAAGGGATAGTCATGCTCGAAGGGCTGGGGCTTGAAGAGCAGGTCGCGCTCCTTCAGGTCTTCCAGCACCATGGGATCGGCCTTCTTCACGAACACGCCGGGCCACTTGGTGTCCTCGGTCATGCAGCCCTGGTTATCCACAAAGTTGACGAAGGGCACGTTGTTCTCGCGGCAAACGCGGTTATCGTCCTCACCGAAGGCGGGGGCGATATGGACGATGCCGGTACCGTCGGTCATGGTGACGTAGTTGTCCGCCACGACGAACCAGGCGTCCTTGTCCACCTTGCCCACAGCGAAGTCGAACAGGGGCTCATAGTGCATGCCGCACAGAGCATTGCCGGGCATCTCCTCATGGATGGTGACCTCCTGACCGGGGAAGCAGGCCTCGATCAGGGCCTTGGCCATGATGTAGGTCTTGCCGTCCTCGGCGGTGAACCTGGCGTAGGTATCGGTGGGGTTGACGCACAGCGCCAGGTTGCTGGGCAGGGTCCAGGGAGTGGTGGTCCAGGCCAGCAGATAGGTGTTCTCCTCGCCCTTCACCTGGAAGCGGACGTAGGCGGAGACCTCCTTGACGGTCTTGTAGCCCTGCGCCACCTCATGGGAGGACAGGGCGGTGCCGCAGCGGGGGCAGTAGGGCACGATCTTGTGGCCCTGGTACAGCAGACCCTTCTCGTGGATGGTCTTGAGGCTCCACCACTCGGACTCGATGTAGTCGTCATGATAGGTGATGTAGGGGTGCTCCATATCGACCCAGTAGCCGACCTGCTCGGACATCTGCTCCCAGTCGTGCAGGTACTTCCAGACGGACTTCTTGCACTCGCCGATGAAGGGCTCGATGCCGTAGGACTCGATCTGGGGCTTGCCGTCCAGGCCCAGGATCTTCTCGACCTCCAGCTCAACAGGCAGACCGTGGGTATCCCAGCCGGCCTTGCGCAGTACGTTCTTGCCCTTCATGGTCTGGAAGCGGGGGAAGAGATCCTTGATGACGCGGGTCTCGATGTGGCCGATGTGGGGCTTGCCGTTGGCCGTGGGGGGGCCATCATAGAAGGTGAAGGTCTCACCATCCTTGCGGTGGCCGAAGGAACGGCGGATCACGTCGTTCTGCTTCCACAGCGCCGCGATCTCCTTCTCGCGCGCGGGGAAGTTCATGTCGGTTGCTACTTTCTTGTACATGGTTGTTCCCTCCTATTGATCCAGGGGCGTTTTTCCCGTGTTCATCCATAGAAAAAGTCCGCCCCAGCAAACATCACTGGGACGGACTGTGTTTGATACAATCCGCGGTACCACCCAAGCTTGACGGCATACGCCGCCCACTCATCGCATGCAGGCTTTTCCTGCCTACACGCTTGCCCTGTATCGGGAGCGCCCGGGCTCCCCTACTCGGTTCAGGAAGCCTCACTCCGGGGTGATCTGCATGCCCGGACAGGAGTCGATGCTCCATTCCGGACGGCCCGCTCTCCTGCCAGGCTTCCACCAATCCCCGGCTCGCTGAAGGCGCGCTGCCCTGCCGTCCCCATCTGCGTGAACGTTACTTGCTATTATAGGGCATATCCCGGGATTTTGCAAGGGGGTTGGAACAAAAAAGCGAAAATGCCGTTTTGTTCCGCCTTGTTCCGCCTTATTCAACGATGTGCAGCTCCCGCAGCAGGTCGCTCACGCCCTGCAGCATGGAGGCTACGGAAACCGTGACCCTTTCGGAAGCGTCCGGCAGCGCATCTGCGGCCATCACGCCCAGCAGCGCATTGGGAGTCGTCCCCAGCGCATCGCACAGCGCCATCAGCGTATCCACGCTCAGGATCCTCGTTCCGCGCTCGATATGTCCCAGAAAGGAGGCAGAGATCCCCACCAGTTCTGCAAGCTCCCCCTGCGTCAGCTTCAGCGCCCGCCTCATGCCGCGGACGCGCTGACCAATCGCCTCGTAGTCAACCATCAGCGTTCCCTCCTCAATGGCTCTTGCAGCCGGCATCATTATACGACATATCGTCCATTTTGTCGATATATCGTCCGCGACGTCTGACAACTTTTGTTACGCTATCCATAAATACGGCCTCCGGAATTGTCCGCCGGTCAAGGCTGACTCTCCCGGGGCCCATACAGCGAGGTGTAACAAATGATCACCCTGGATTGCATACAGCGTCGGCTGACCGAACTCTGCGACGAACGCCGCATTGCATTTCACGCCCTGGCAACCTGCGCGGGCGTCCACCCCAGCACCGTGAAGAGCATCATGAACGGCAAAAGCCAGAACCCCGGCGTCGTGACCCTGAAAAAGCTCTGCGACGGGCTGGACATCACCCTGACCGAGTTTTTCAACACCGACTATTTCCGCGATCTGGAGCAAGAGATCGTGTAAGGGGCAGACGGATGACGGCAATGGAAAAGAGCAGCTCCGCAGTGGGGAGAGTGTAAAGGAAGGAGTTATCCCTCACGTTCCATCATACAAACAATGGCACCGCAAGACTTTGCTGGCTTGCGGTGCTATGCACTGCTGTGATAGAATAAGAGCGATAAACTTGAATTTGACGAGGTAAACACAATGTATATTGAAACTGACAGAATGGTTATTCGTGACTTCACGATGGATGACTTGAATGATTTGCACGATATTTTTGGCGATAATGAAACAATGAAGAATTGCGAGCCTGCATATACCGTTGAGAAAACAGCCGACTTTTTACAAAAGTTCTGCATAGAAAAAAGAGGTGCTGTTGCTGCAGTGCATAAAGATACCAGCAAAATAATAGGCTACATTCTCTTTAAAGAATATGATGAAGAAGTGTATGAAATAGGCTGGATTTTTAATAAGGATTATTGGCGACAAGGCTATGCCTTTGAATCTTGCAAGGCTGTTATTGATTATGCTTTCGATAGTATGAACATCCACAAAATATTTGCAGAAGCGATTGATGGGATTAAGTCCGTTGGTTTGATGAAAAAACTTGGGATGAGATCAGAAGGAATACAGAGAAGCCAGACAAAAGACAACTTCGGAAACTGGGCAGATCTATACTTTTATGGTATTCTTGCAGAAGATAGACAGTAATATCAATTCCAATTTGTCGAGCAGACGAAAACTCATTCTCCCACCATTTGAGGAGGGCGCAATTATACGCACCGTTCCGGTGCATTGCGTTTGTTGGACCACATAAGCAAACGAGCATCCTCAACTGTCGACGGATGCTCGTTTTTTCGTTGTGGGATAACTTGTTCCTTAAGAACCCTCCTGTCATATGGCGCTGCTCTTGTGTTTTTCCTCACGAAACCACCGGCTCTCCCCGGCGCGTTGTCATCCGATATGCCTTCTGAGAAATGCGTCCACCGCATCCAGCGCCGCGTCGCAGCAGAAGCCGCCATAGCCATGGTCGGCGCCCTCCAGGCGGATGAACTCGCATTCCCTGCCCTGACGCCGCAGCGCCTCATACAGGTGGATGCTCTGCTGGAAATTGACCGTCCTGTCCCGGCTGCCATGCATGATCAGCACCGGCGGTACGGGCTTGCCCTCCCGGAGGTAGCTCTGGGGAACAGTCCGGGCAGCCCTTTCGAGGTTTTCCTGCACAGGCAGGCGCCCGATGAGCCAGCCCTCGGGGCTGTCCGCCTCCACATGCATGCCGCAGCTGGGCTCAAACGCCATTTCGGCGATGTCCGTGGGGCCGTACCAGTCCACGATGCAGCGGACGGAGGCGTCGCCGTCCTCCCCATCCGCATTAGGCCAGTCATTGCCGGTGAAGCCCACCATCAGCGCCGTATGCGCGCCGCTGGAATCGCCCCAGACCGCCACGCGCGCCGGGTCGAAGCGGTATTTCTCCGCATTGGCCCGCAGAAAGCGGATGGCGGTCTTCACGTCCTCCGCCTGGGCAGGGAAGGGCGCCGTGGTGGACGGGCGGTACATCACCAGCGCCACGCAGTAGCCCCGCTGGCACATGCGCACCATCTCCGGCAGGTGGATGAACACGTCCTGCCGGAACCAGGCGCTGCCCTGGACAAACACGATCAGCGGGTTGTCCCGCCGGTCGTTGCGCGGCGTGAGGTACTGAATGGTCAGGCGCTCGCCGTCCCGCTCCGCATAGACGATATCGGGACGGAAGGCCACGCCGAAGCCGAAGTCGTCGCGCCACTGCACAACCCTCGCGCCCTCCGGCACGACCTGATTCTCCGGAAAGCCTTCGTCATCCCAGCGATAAACAGGAAGCACCTCCCGCGTCATCTCCATCACCTCAGAATGCATAGTCGATGCAGGCACGGTCGATGCGGATGGTGCCCACAAACTGCCCGAAGGCCACATGCTCCGGGGATACCTGGTAGGCGGTGAGGCCCGCCACATCGTCAAAGTCGATGATGAGGGACACATCGTAATTGGTTTTGGGCGTGGCAGGGTCGTTGGTGACCACGCTGAAAGCGCGCACAGAGGGAATCGCCCGCAGGCTCTGGGCACGGAGGACGAACTCGGCGGCATTGGCGGCCTTGTCCTCCTTCAGGGTGAACATGCAGATGTGACGGATCATTGTTTCTCCTCCTTTGTCATAGCCGCTCAGGCTTCCCGGTGCATGCGCCATTCCTTCCAGAACAGTGGGTACCATAGCCTGTCCAGCGCATTGGTGACGATTTTCGGGCGGCTCTGCCGGTACAGCAACTCCACCCTGTCGGCAAAGCGGAAGACCTCTGTGCGGTAGTCCGCCAGCAGCATGCGCACCTCCGGCAGGTTTTCCAGAGCAATGCGCACATAGCCGTCCTCATGGATAACTGCACCGTCAAAGCCGCCGTTGGGGCAGCCGCCGAGGTAAATCGGGTACGGATATGCCGCACCAGCCGGCGTCCAGCAGAAGCCGTCCGTCGGGAAAAGCTTCGCATACTCGTCCGGCTCGTGGTCGTCCGTGACCGTGCGCAGCAGGTGCAGGGCCGCTGCGCTCATGCTGACCTCGCCCTCCAGCATGTATCCGCCGAAATGGATGCGCACGCTGCCGTGGGCGCAGAGGTCAGTCTCCTCCGGCTGGCCGTTCAGCCAGCAGAGCTCAAGGATGTCGATGGCAAACATACGCCTTACTCCTTGTCGATGGTGCAGCCGCCGATGAACTCCCGCAGCAGGCTCAGCGGAGGTACCTCGTCCAGCACGTCCGCAGGCGCTTCGGTGAAGTAGTTGAGCATCTTCACCAGGCGGCGGGCCGCCAGGTAATGGGGACTGTCCGGCTGGATGGCCCGCAGCAGGCCGTAAGCATACCGCTTCAGGAAGGGCAGCTCGTAATGCAGGGCGGTGTTGAAGATGCTGTCCGCGTTCTCCTGGTAGGGGAAGATCCAGGTTTCCTCGCCCCGGCGGACACTGGGCCACATGGCCAGGGTCTCCTCCGGCGGGGTGGCACGGAACTGGTTGTCCCGCACGATGCGGCGCAGCAGGCGCACGTCCGTGGTACGGATGCGGTTGTGGTCATCCAGGTTGACGCAGGTGAGCGCACTGACGAAGACCCGGTGGATGGCCTCCTCCGGCACGCCCTCGACCAGCGCCGGGTTCAGGCCGTGGATGCCCTCCACCAGCACCGGCTGACCGGGCGCCAGCCGCAGCGGTTCGCCCCGCTCCTTCCGGCGGCCCGTCTGGAAGGAATACCGCGGGATCTCCACCGTTTCGCCCCGCAGCAGGCGGATCATATGCTCCCGGAACAGCGGCACGTCGATGGTGTGCAGGGCCTCCAGGTCGATGGAGCCGTCCGGCTCCACGGGCAGCTTCTCGCGGTTGATATAGTAGTCGTCCAGGGAGATCATCGCCGGCTGGAACCCCAGCACGCGCAGGGCAATGGCAATACGGCCCGTGGTGGTGGTTTTTCCCGAAGAGGACGGCCCGGCAATCATCACGATCTGCTTTTTTCCTTTGGCGATGGCTTCCGCGATGCCGTCGATGGCCTTGGCATGCAGGGCCTCATTGACGCGGATAAAGCCCCGCAGCTTCTTCTCTTCCATCAGGCGATCCAGGTCAGGCGCGTTTTTTACGCCGAGGATGCCGCACCAGTCCTCCGACTGGTCAAACACCGCCAGATGCTTGGGCCGGTCAATGTAGCTTCCTGCATGGGAAGCGTCCTCCGGGTCAGGCATCAGCAGCGCCAGGCCGCGGCCGGGCATGTGCTGCACGCCGAAAACGGAAAGCGCTCCCGTAGTTGCAGGCATCGCGCCGTAGAAGTACTCCCACATGGCAGGTTCTGCTGAAAGCGTGTACATGTTGAAGAAGGGCACCGTGCGCCTTTTCAGCAGCTCCACCTTGTCCGGCTGGCCATCCTCCTCAAAGTAGGCAATGGCGTCATCCAGCGACCACTCGCGCTTGTCAAAGGCGATGTCCTCCGCAATAATGGCTTCCATCTCCCGGCGGATGGCCGCGCAGTCTGCCGCCGTCACCTCGCGCCCGGGCAGCATCAGGCATACGCCGCCCGCCACGCTGTACTCAATGCGCACGCGCTGTCCCGGCCACAGCCGCCGGATGGCCAGCAGGGCCACAAAGCGCAGACCGCGCTCATATATGCGGCGGCCCTCCTCGTCAGCCAGGGTCAGGGGCTGCAAAGCGCCGTCCCGCAGTACCGCGTCGCCCATTTCCAGCACACGGCCGCCCTGCTGCACAGCCAGTACGCCCTCCGTCGGGGACTGCAAAGCAAGAAGGCATTGCAGGACCCCTGCGCCCGCCTCCATGTCGATGGTCGTGTTGCGATAGGTGATCTTCATACAATGCCTCCTGTCTGTTCAGTTGTCGGGTTCGTCTCGGTCAGTCGTCAAAGGGCATGCTGCTGCGCTCAGCAGCGTCCAGCTCGGCGTCCAGGTCGCGGGGGTGGCCATGCTCGGCCTCGTACTCCGCGTCGCGCCTGAGCTGCTGCGCCCGCTTGGTGTGGACATAGGCGCGGTTGCTGGGGGCCGCCTTGGTCAGGTTCATGCTCATGAGCACCTCGCCCTCGTGCGTCCTGCGCAGCTTCACCTTCACCAGCAGGTGCCCGTGCTGGGGGCACTTGGCCAGGGTGATGAACTTATCCGCCGTCTGCCGGACATAGCCGCCCTCCTCCAGCTTCGCCTTCTTGGCGCAGACCGGGCAGCGGGGCTCGCGGGCAAACTCGCTGGCAAAGGCCTCGGCGACATTCGCATAGGCCTGGCCCTGGCGGCGCTCCTTCTTGTCCGTGCGGATGAGGGGCCGGGGCTTCTGCGGGTACTCCAGCACCTTCGCCGGGTCGGGGAGCTTGGCGAAGACCAGGGCGGTGTAGTACGCGTCATGCAGGGCGTTGTGGAAGTAGAGGTTCTCGTCCACCTCCACGCCCACCATCTCCATCGCGGCCTTCAGGCCCTTACGCTCCTTGCACTTGTGCACGTCGGAGAACAGGCGCTGGATATCGCACAGGGGCGGGAACGGCACCTTACACTCGAAGAAGTCCATGTTCTGCTTCAGGACGCTCACATCGTCGCAGCCCCAGGTCAGCAGGGTGTAGTCCTCCCCGCACCAGGCCGCGAACTGATCCATTGCCTCCAGGAACTGCGGCGCGTCCGCCAGCTCCTCCGCGCCCAGGTGCGTGAGCTTACGGATGCGCGGATGGATCTTCACATAATGCGTGGGCCTGATGGGGATGGAGATGGAGTCGATCACCTCGAAGTTCTCGCCCACCTTCACCGCGCCGATCTGTATCATCTCAAAAATCAGCCTGTCGCCCACCTTGCGGTACACCTGCGTGTCCACGCTCAGCGGCTGATTCCACTCCAAATCCACCACAATGTAATGCAAAGCCGATAATCTCCCTATATGTAATCGTGAATGCGCATATCACTGACAATTCCGAATCCCGCATTCCGAATTCCGAATTAAGCAAGCGGCTCCTCCGCCGCGCAGGTGCCCGCCAGCGCGCCGGTTGACCAGGCGATTTGCAGATTGTAGCCGCCGGTGTGGGCGTCCACGTCGATCACCTCGCCCGCAAAGTACAGGCCCTCCACAAGCTTGCTCTGCATGGTGCTGGGGTCGATTTCCTTCACCGACACGCCGCCGCGGGTCACGATGGCCTCCTCGATGGGCGCCAGCTTCTTCAGCGGGATGGGCAGGGCCTGCAGCATGGCAGCAATCGTCTCGCGCTCCTCGCGGGTGATCTGCGCGCAGACCTTGTCCGCGTCCACACCGCACAGGCGCGGGAATATCTCCGCCAGTCGTGCAGGCAGGAGCCCCGGCAGGATGCTGCGCAGCATCTTGCGGCTGTTCTCGTCAAAATCGCGCTGCAGCCGGACGTCCAGCTGCTCCCGGGTGAGGCCGGGCTTCAGGTTCAGCGTCACATCCGCGTCGGCCAGGTTCTCCGGCAGGTGGCTGCTCATCGTCAGCACCAGCGGGCCGGAAATGCCGAAATGGGTGAAGAGCATCTCGCCCAGGTCGCTGTAAAGGGTCTTCTTCCCCTTTTTCAGCGTCAGCGTCACATTGCGCAGGGACAGGCCCTGCAGCTCGCACGGCCAGGCTGCCTCCGTTTCGATGGCGGACAGCACCGCGCTGCGCGGGGTAACGGTATGGCCCAGGCTCTCCGCCATACGATAGCCGTCGCCGGTAGAGCCCGTCAGCGGGCAGGAAAGGCCGCCGGTGGCGATGATGACCCGATCGCAGGGATATGTCCGCCCGTCCATGAGGGTGACACCGGTAACTGCGCCGTTTTCCATGGCGATCTCGCGCACCCGGGCCTCAAAGACGATCCGTACGCCCAGCTCGCGCATGGTTCTTTCCAGCGCGCGGTTGACGTCGGAGGCCTTCTCGCTCGCCGGGAAAACGCGCCGTCCCCGCTGGACGACCACGGGGCAGCCCGCGTCCTCCAGCAGCTCCATCATCCCCTGGGGCGTGAAGTAGGAAAGCGCGGAGTACAGGAAGCGCGGGTTGCGCGGCACTTCCTTCATGAACTCGTCCAGCGTGCAGTCGTTGGTGACATTGCAGCGGCCCTTGCCGGTGATGTAGACCTTTTTGCCCAGCTTGGGGTTGCGCTCCAGCAGCGTCACCTGCGCGCCCAGACGGGCGGCATGGATGGCGGCCATCATGCCCGCCGCGCCGCCGCCGATGATGATGATATTATGCACGGCCGCTTTCCTCCAGGTATACCTCGTATGTCTCCCAGATGCTTTCCAGCTTGCGGAAATGCTGGGTCAGCGCGGCCTTGCGGTGCAGGCCCAGGGCCACCAGCAGGGCGTTGATGACCGACAGGGGCGCTGCCAGGCTGTCCACAAAGGAGGCCATGTCCGTGCGGGCGGTCAGGGTTGCGTCGGCAATGTCCGTCAGCGGGGACATGGGGCCGTCGGTGATGGCCACCACCTGCGCGCCGCAGCGCTTGGCAAAGCGCATCGCCTCCAGCGTGCGGGTGGAATAGCGGGGGAAGGAGATGCCCACCAGCACGTCATCCTCGCGGAGCTTGGAGATCTCCTCGAACACATCCGTTGCGCCGGAGGACACCAGATGCACCTCGTCAAAGATGTAGTTGAGGTAGTATCCCATGAACTGCGCCAGCGGAGCCGCCGAGCGCAGGCCCATCACATAAATGGCCCGGGCAGACAGCAGCCGCTTCACCACGTCGTCAAACACACCGTTGTCCATCTGCTCCAGCGTTGCGCGCAGGTTCTGCATATCGCTCTTGAGCACGATGGACAGCGCGTCATGGGGATCCATCTCCGTGGACATTTCAAAGCGCTGGTTGGCCGTCAGCCGGTGGCTGACCAGCTCCTGCAGGCTGCGCTGCAGCTGAGGATAGCCCTCATAGCCCATGGCAGAGGCGAAACGCACCACAGTGGATTCGCTCACGCCCACGCTCTCGCCCAGGCGGCTGGCGGTCATGAAAACCGCCTTGTCGTAATGCTCCACAATATACTGGGCGATCTTGCGATGGCCCTTTGAAAGCCGTTTACCGGACTGGTTCAGCCGGTCGATCATATCCTGCATGTCCTGCATGATAACCCTCTCACTTCCTGCGGGGAGAATGGATAATGAGTCCCGCCGACGCCTGGCTCTCAGGCTTTCCCATTATACGCCACAGGCCGCGAATTTGCAAGTCAAAATGCAGAAAATGCAGTTTTTACACACTTTTTCGTCAAAAATGCAAGTCACAGCGCCCCCAGCACCCATGTCAGCCCCAGCAGCGCCGCCAGGAAGAACACGTTCAGCGCCGTGAACACGCCCATGAAGAGGCCTCTGTCCGCCCCCTCTGCCACGCCGTAAAGCCGGAAGGAGATGAGGCTCGCCAGCGACGCCACAAGGGTGCCCAGGCCGCCCAGATTCACGCCCAGCATCAGCGCCGCAGGCTCCTGCGTGAAGGGCGAGAGCAGCAGACACGCCGGCACGTTGCTGATGACCTGAGAGGCCAGGAGCGCAGTCAGCATCGGCTGTTTCTCCATCAGTCCCTGCAGCAGTTCCGAGACAGGCGCATAGGCCTTCACCGACGCGACGAACACGAAGAAGCACATAAACGTGGCCAGCAGCGTGTAATCCACCTGCCGCAGCACAGGCCGGTCAAAGATCAGCAGCAGAACGACGACCGCCGCCGCCAGCGCCCAGTCCGGGATGACCTTTGCCAGAGCCAACAGTGCCAGCACCGTCAGCGCCGCATACAGCGCCAGCTTGCGTCCGGGCAGTTTTTTGTCTTTTGCGGACGCAGCCGCTACCGGGGCAGCCGGGATCAGCAGACACCCCGCCATCAGCAGCGCAAAGGCGGTCAGCGCATAGGGCCAGGTCAGCGCCGGGAAATCCAGCGCAGACAGCCGCCCGGAGGAATACAGGTACAGGTTCTGCGGGTTGCCGATGGGCGTGACCATGCTGCCCAGGTTGGCCGCAATGGTCTCCAGCACCACCGCAAGGGTCAGATGCCTGATCGCCGCCCCCTTCATCAGCATCACCGTGAAGGGCACGAGGGTGATGAGCGCCACGTCGTTGGTGGCCACCATCGCCAGCAGGAAGCAGCCCGCCGTCAGCGCCATGACAAGAGCACGCAGCGTCCCCACCCGGCCGGTGACAGTCACCGCCAGCTTGTCAAACGCCCCCATGTGCCGGAAGCCCGCCACGATAGCCATCAGCGAAAAGAGCATCAGCAGCGTCGTCACGTCAATGCCGGCCAGGGTGTGCGCCCCCGGCGGCACCAGCAGAAAGGACAGCAGCGCCGCCGCCAGCGCCACCGTCAGCACCACCTCATGCCGGAAATAATCAAATATCTTTTTCATTACACCGCTTCTTTCGTTTCCTTCACTGCAGGCTGCCTTACCTCAGCAGCTCTGCCGGAACCTCCGCCGCCATGCGCTGATACCCCTTCTTGCTGGGATGCAGGTGGTCGCCGGAGTCATATTCGGGCAGGAACCAGTCGGGCCGCGCCGGGTCGCGCAGGGCTGCGTCGAAGTCGATGCAGCCGTCGATCAGCCCGTCCTCCGCCGCCCGGCGGATGAAGTCGTTGTACGCGTGGCGCATCACCTGGCGGAAGGGCGCGTCCGTGCGCCAGCCGCCCATGGGGATCAGCGTGCCGACATAGACCTTCAGGCCCATCCCCTTCGCCTGGGCAATGTAGGTTTTGAGGCCGTCGATCAGCTCCTCCACGGTGGGCAGATCGCTCATGGGGCGGAAGATGTTGACCTCCTCCCCCACGGGATGAATGATGTCGTTGATGCCCTGCTGGATGATGACCGCGTCCGCGCCGCTGACCGGCAGCTCATGCAGGAAGCGGTGAGCACCCATCAGGCCGTAGCTCTCATAGGTCAGGCAGGAATACTCCCGCAGGATGCGCGTACCGCTGGCCGCCTTGCGGACAATGGCCGTGCGGCTGAAGCCCTCGTCCCGGCAGCGAAGTTGAAGATCATCCGGCCAGTCCTGGGCAGTGATGGAGTCGCCATAGCAGACGATCGTCCGGTTCTCCGGCGCGGTCAGGATGGATACATCAGACAGGAAGTAGTTCAGCTTCGTCGCGCGGGAGGTGTTTACGTCGATATCCACGGTCTCTGTCTCGTCGCCGTTGGCATAAAGGCCGCCGGACAGCCTGCCGCAGGTGAACACCACCGAGCGCATGAGGGTAAAGTCCGCCAGATAAAAGCTGACATACACCGTCTCCCCGGCGCGGAGGCTGACCTCCACCGGGTCGCTGGCAGCGCTCTCCCCCGCCCCGATGGTGACAGAGTGCCCCCCACCAAAGGTCACCGGCCAAAGGGCTCCCCCTTGGGGGGAGCTGTCACCGCAGGTGACTGAAGGCGTCTCCCTGCGCACCAGCAGCGTGGTCTTGTTGATGGTGACCGGCTCGGTGCCGCAGTAGTTGTCGAAGGTCAGGCGGATTGCGCTGCCGTCAAAGGGCACATGGATGGGATAACGGATGGTGATGTTTTTGGCATAGCGTTCCGGGCGGTTCTCCGCAATGGAAACGGCGTTGGCCCAGATGGATGACCAGTGCTGCATGGTATGCATCCTCCGAATGGTCGTCAGTAGGTTTCGGCCTCGCACAGGAACTCTCCCAGCTGGCCGTCGGCGTCCGTCGCAAAGATTTCCAGGGCTTCAAACGCGTTGTCGTAGTCGGACAGGGCTGCCGTGGGCAGGCACTGCAGGAACTCCTCCAGGCTGCTCTCATTGCGCACCTCGATGGTCAGCCAGGCAGCCTCCTCCGGCACGGCCACGCGTTGCCAATGCGGCTGCCACTGCAACCCCTCCGCCGGAATCTCCCCGTATACAGCCAGATTCCCGTGCAGGCGGCTGTCCACCAGGGTGTGCTGTTTACCGCAGGCGCAGCAGGTTGCTCGGATGACCCGCACATCAATGAACGGCGGCGGTTCCGGCAGATCAAGCGGCTCCCAGCGGCCAAAGAGCCACCGCTTGCGCATCAGGACGGTCTTCCCCTCCTCATTCCTGCGGGGCCTGACAATGAAGCCTCGCATCTGCGCATCCGCGGCGGCTTCGTTGGCGTCAATGGCCGCCTGCTCCTCCGGGGTAAAGACGGATTGCTCCAGCATAAAGCCCAGGCTGCCGCAGGGACAGCACAGACGCAGGCTGACGTGGATCTCGCTCGCCTCCTGCAGCTGCGTAATGGGCTTCAGATGGGGCGGGACGGGCAGACTCTTCATGTCAAGTACCTCCTCGGTTCCAATCTGCCCCATTATACCACACACCCGCACCAATGGCAACGAAAAAGCGGCGGACAGCCCCAGCCATCCGCCGCACAGCATTCTCAATTAAGAATTACGAATTAAGAATGAAGAATTTTCCCTCACAGCACCAGCCAGCAGGGCCGGACCTCCTGATCCTTGCCCTCCTTGTCGATGACGAAATCGCCGGCCAGGCCGTCCACGATGGCCTGATACTCGCCGCGGAAGCCGGTGACGGTGACGTAGCCGTCCTCGTCCGTCATGAGGGTCTCCTTGGTGTGCCAGTCCTGGGTGATGCGCTGCTTCACCGCGTCGTAGGCAGGCTTATGCGTACCGTTGAGACGCACGAGGCCCGCGGGCGCGCCCAGCCACGCGCCGTCGCAGAAGTCCCACTCGATGAAGGCTTCCACCTGCGGGTGCGCAAAGAGGGTGTCCATCATGTTCAGGAAATCGCGGGCCTGCCGCTCCTCGCCTGCAGGGGTGGTGGGCCACTCGGGCACCTGCCAGTCGTTCAGGTCAACGATGTGCGGGGGCATCAGGTCGCCGGAGACGAAGGTGTTCTCGGTGAAATGCATGGGCAGGCCAAACTTTTCGAACCGCTCCAGCACCTCGTTGAGCTTATCCATCCCCCAGAAGCCCTGGTGCTGGTGGCTCTGAATGCCGACGACGTCCATGGGAACGCCCGCCGCCAGACAGTCCTCTATCAGCTCGGCATATTTGGGCGAGGTGTTGAAGTCGTTCAGCAGCAGCGTGGCATTCGGATCCATCGCCCGGGCCTGGTCGAACACGGCCTTCACCAGATTCACGCGGCCCATCTCGGCACACAGGCGGGTGATGGCGTTGTCCTCCTTCTCAAAGATGGGCATGATGACCACCTCGTTGATGACGTCCCACATGTGGATGTAATCCTTGAAGGCGGTGATTTCGCGCTGGATGCGGCTGAGCTGATTGGCCAGCACATCCTTGTTGTCGCGGCCCAGCAGCCACTTGGCGGATACGGAGTGCCAGCACAGGGGATGGCCCTTCATCTCCACGTCGTTTTCCTTGAGGAAACGGGCGGCTCGCAGCGTAGCAGCCTCCTGCGTGCAGCCCTCCTGGGGCTCGTAACGGCCATGATAGAAGGACATAGTGCCGAAGTTGAAGATGGCCGACCAGCTCTCCCACATGCGCTCCAGCAGGGCCTTGCGGGCAGGAGGCGTAGCGGGATCGAGCATTTCGGTCACCCAGAACACATTGCTGCCGAAGCGGAACTCGTGCTTCTTCAGCTCCACGGTGACCTTGCGCCCGGCCATGGGCGTATGGCCGTCCATCAGGCGGATGCGGCAGGTGCCTTTGCGGTGTGCGTAACGATCCATTCTTGTTTTCCTCCCTTTATCGGATGATCTTGTACAGGTCGTATCGACCGGGCATGGCCCGGAATTCAAACACAGTTTCAGCGTCCGTCTGGTACAGCGGCTTCAGCATACGGGCGGCAGCGGGGTTCCCGAAGGCTCCTGCCCGACCGGCAAAGGGCATCTGCAGCCCCTGCACCTTCCCGGCCACATGGATGCGGCCCAGGCTGGGCTGCACACCGTCATCCACATAGGGGTAGACGATGAAGGCATCGTTATCGTAGCAGAACAGGCTGATGCGGCTGGCACATTCCAGGTGGACGCCATTCACCGGGAAGGCTGCGCGGATACGGTTCAGCACATCCTCCGGCAGATGGTACAGGTCGCTGAAGGCATCCGGCACGGCCAGCGTCAGCATCTCGCCCTTACCATAGGTATCCTGCAGGAGCATGCCGTAGCTCTCCTGCCCCACGCGGGTCTTTACAAGCGCCCAGGTGCTGTTGTTGCGGAACTCAGGGACGGACATCTGGATGGCCTTCTCCCCATGGGGATAGGTCAGCAGGCGGCCGTGCATGCGGGAATCGACCTGCTCCACCAGATAATCCCGGGCAATGACCCTGCGGCCCGCAAAGCGGATGGAGGTCATGCGCTGAATGCCGCGATCCATCGTCGCCTGCACAAAGCCGTGGGTCACCAGCGCCCTGCCGCCCCCGGCGACATAGGCTTCCAGCTTGTCCACGATATCCGGGTCGCAGGCAGAGGAGCGGGTCAGCAGCATCGCCGGGGCATCCTCCGGGAAACAGGGCGTACAGACCACCGGCAGGCCGACCATGCCCAGGAAGTCCTGCACATTGTCCTCCCCCTGGCAGTTGTCCGGCAGATAGCACGGAATGCCCACGGGATTGCCGCAGTGATCCAGCACCGCGTCCAGCCTGTCCAGCTGGAAGCCCAGGGCCGGGACATTCATGGAGTCCACCAGCGCCTGGAAGCAGAACATCATCAGCTCCTTGGGCTTGGAGAACGCCGTCAGATACGCCTGTTCCAGATAATGCTCGGTAACGTGCATATCAAAGGGATCGAACCAGCCGCCGCCGTTGTGCCCGGGCCACATATTCTCAAAATAGGTCATCAGCGAGTAGCTGAGGTACCTGGGCAGGTGCTGATCGGTGGTAACGGGGTCGCGGGTTTCCGTGCCGGTGTAGAGGTTGTCGAAGATGGTGCGCTGCTGCGCGGGGTTGTAGCCCGTCTCCTGGTAGCTCTCCGCCCAGTTGGGGTACTTGATGGTGATGGAGCAGTCCGGGTTGACGGCCTTGGCCGGGGCGATCATGTGCTCGATGCTCACCCGCTGCATCAGGTCAAGGCGGTATTTCTCCCAGCTGCCATCGGTGACGCCGTGGGCAGCATTGTAGGCGTCGCGGCCCGCGCGGCACCTGTTACAGGTACAGTTGGTGAAGTAGAAATCGTCGATGATGAACTCCTTCACCCGGCTACCCAGGAAGGCACTGACCTCCCGGAGCTTTTCCAGCATCGTCTCGTCATTGTAGCAGAAGGTGTTGAACATCCTCTGGCGGTCGTCGCCCTCCGCGCGGGGGTAGGTGGTGGTGATGCCGCCAGCCACCTCCACGCCATGCTCCTCGAACACAGCCTTGCATAGATCGTACTGCTCCGCCGGGGCCATATGGTCGCGGTAGGGCTCCAGATACACCTTGTCCAGCCGCATGTGACGGCCAAAGAAGGCCAGATCCTGCTCCAGCTGCTCACGGGTCGCGCGCTTCACGCCGCCCGCCACGAAGTAGACCACCAGCTTGAAATTGCGATAATTGCCCATCAGGCTTCATCCTCCGGTTATTTTGTTGGTAACGAATCAGCGCCGTGCGCCGTTGTCCCCATTCTATCACAAACCCGTTGCAAATGCAACCATTTTACTTTCAGATGACCGCAATACCGCGCAAGATACGATACATACGAAACCGCGTTACCCTACGCACAGTCCACACAGCACAAAAACGGCCTGCCCGATCTGCAAAGACCGGACAGGCCGCATGTGGTTATTTCTTGTCGCCGTACGCGCCACCGTAGTAATAGGAGGAGTAGCGCTCGCTGCGGTAATAGTAGGAGCGGTTGGTGAAGGTGCCGAACTCCACGTTGTTCAGCACCGCGCCCAGCACCGGGCAGCCGGTTTTCTTGATCTGCCGCACGACCTCGGCGATATCGCGCTTGCGGCCGCGGTTGGCGGAAACGACCACCAGCGCGCCCGAGCAGTACTTGGCCATCTCCAGGCCGTCAACGATGACGCCCACGGGCGGCGTATCCACCAGCACGATGTCAAACTCCTGGGTCAGCACGTCCATCAGCGGCGCCATGCGGTAGGAGGACAGCAGCTGCAGGGAGCTTTCCACCTCGCGGCCGATGGGCACAACGTAGCCATTGGGAATATTGGTCTGGTAAACGACCTCATCCATTTCGCAGATACCGGCAAGGTAATGGGCCAGGCCCTTGTCGTGACCGGGCTGGAACTTGACGCCGTAGTTGCTCACCATGCGGGAACGGCGCAGGTCGGTATCCACCAGCACCACAGTCTTGCCCAGACCCGCAATGGTACGCATCAGGTTCAGCGTCAGGAAGGACTTGCCCTCGTCGGCATAGCGGCTGGTCAGCATCACGGACCTGATGTTGTCACCGCAGTAGAACAGATTGGTCGCCAGGGTGTTCATGGCCTCTTTGCAGGCAAACTCCAGCTCCGGAAGGCGGGTGAATTCAAGCGTATTCATTTCCTGACCTCCTTCCGCTGGGTCTGCACACGGCGCTTGGAGCGGCCGACATTCTGCTCACGGGGCACCACCGCCAGCGTCGGGACGCCCGCCATCTTGGTGATGTCATCCGGCGTATGGGGCCGGTCGTCCAGCAGGAACATCAGCACCAGCGCCGCCAGCACCAGGCCCGCGCCCAGCATGAAGCCCATCAGCAGGAAGTGCACCTTGGTCATGCCCACCGCCTTGGCATCCTTGGCAACAGAGAATTCCGTGGGCTCATAGGCGTTGCCCATGCGGGACATGATGAATTCCATCGCATGCTCCGCGTAGGCATTGGCCATGGTGATGGCCACCTCGCCGCGGGGATGCTCAACGGTGATGTACAGCACGCGGGTGCTGCTGGGAACGGAGACCTTCAGTTCGGACAGCTCCGCTTCTTCCACCGTACAGGGGACATCCCAGCCCGCAGTCAGTCCGGGCATCGCGTCACGCACGCCCTCGATAACCTCCCAGGTCTTGAAGACCTCGCTGTAATCCTGTGTCAGGTTGGAAGCAACCTGCAGATTGGCCACACTGACAGACACGCTACTGGTATCCTGGATATACAGCTTCGCCGTCGCCTGGTAAGTGGGCACATAGTAGAAATGCACATACAGGTACGCCAGCAGAGTGCCCAGCACCGCCGCAATGATCACATAATGGATCTTGCTCAGCACATGGAAGAACAGCTCCACCAGATCGATGGACACTTCCTCTTCCCGCTCATCCTCCGCCTTGGCCGCCTGCACCTGATTATTCTGCATCAGGGCGACAGTCAGCGCTTCGGCCAATGCATTCTGATCCTGCGTACCCTCCGCACCGCTGCGGGGGTGTCTCTGAATCTCCTGTGCCATGTTTCCGCTCCATTCTTTTTCCAAATCCGGTAAGCGAGGATGAAGGTGTACGCCACCACGCCCTCATCGCCGCTTACCCACGAATTCTGACAGACATAGGAAAAGCGCTGCCGCACAAATGCGCAGCCGCAGCCGTCATATAGCCACAGCAGGCGCAGCAGCAAGAGCCGCTGCTGCGCCATACTGTGTCAATATGCTTTGATTACTCGGCGATCTCGTTGGCCAGCACCAGAACCAGCGCGGGGGTCTCGTCCATGTAAGTCAGCTCAGCTTCGGTGTAGAGAACCTTCACAATACCGTTCTCGACAACAGCCTTCTGCACGGACCACTCGGTGGTCTTCACCAGCACGATAACCTCGCTGCCCTCGGGGAACACGGTGGCAAAGGTCATCTCGGCGCTCACGTCGCCGTACTCAGCCTTGTAGTTGTCGCAAGCCACGGCAACGGCCTCGTAGCCGACCAGCGCAGCAGCGTCGACACCCAGGTCAGCGATAGCAGTCTGGGTCTCCTCGGGCAGGTAGGTCACGATGGGGTTCTCGGCCACATACTCGAAGATGGCGGCAACCTCAGCGTTGATCTCCTCGGTGGGCTCGGTAACGTACACGACGAAGTCGTCGGCCAGCTCAACGCCGGCAACGCTCTCGGTGGTGCCGACAACGGTCAGATCCTCAGCGGTCTTGCTGGGGAAATCGGCCAGAGCCACGGTCGCGGTCAGAACCATGCAGACGAGGGTCACCAGAGTCAGGAACTTCTTCATTGTAATCTCCTCCTTGAATTTGGTATCCGATCAAGCTTATTCACAAAATGTGCCGGTGATGTAGGTCATCAGCGCATCTGTGTCCGGGTGGAACTCGACAAAGCCATCAGCGCCGACAAGGTGTTCACCCTGAAGCCTGACAGTCTCCGTCCGGGGGTAGAGGCGCACTGCGTATGCCTGATTGATCAGCCAGGCCATGTCGCAGCTGGACACAAGGTGTCCTTCCAGGGCATTGACCACCGTCACCAGATAGCCGGGATCCGTTGCCATCCGGCTTGTGGCAAGCGTGGCTGCGGCCTCCATGAAGACCGCCTGACGGCTCATGCGTGCGGCATTGGTGCCGTCGCCGACCGACATGCGGCCTCTGAGGAAGTACTCGGCCTGCTTGCCCCTGAGGGTGATGGTCGCGCCCTTGATCATCACCGGGTCGAACATGGAGAAATCCTCCGTCAGCGTCACCGTCACGCCGCCCAGCGCGTCGTTCAGCAGGGCCATGCCCTCCATGTCCAGCGCAACATAGTGGTCGATCGGGATGCCGCCCAGCAGGGTTTCCACCGCCCGCACCGTGTTCAGGCAGGCTTTCTCCGTCGTTGTTCCGAAGGCATAGGAGAGGCAGATCTGCATCTCCCTTACGCCCGCCGGATTGCCGAAGGCACCGTACACCTGTACAGGAACCACCGCATCGCGGTCGATCTGCAGGATATGCACCTGATGATCGACCCGGTCAATGGCCATGAGGATCAGGAAGTCGGCCTGGCCTCCGGCGCGCAGGGATGCGCCCGTCAGCTCCGGCTGATCCACGCCGATGAAAAGGATCGTCGTGAACTGATACTCCTTATGCTCCCATGTGCGGCCATCGTGCTGGATGGTCAGTGTGGGCTGACTGCTTGTACCCGGGTCGATCTGCACAACAGGCGCTTCCGGTTCGATCACGTCCGACAGCAGGATGATCCCCAGCAGCATGGCAGCCAGCAGCAGCACCGCCAGGCCGCCCCAGCGGAGCAGGCCAGCCCGGTCGCTTTTCCGGCCATCATAGCTCTGATGATG
Source organism: Clostridia bacterium (assembly GCA_017516305.1). Classification (GTDB taxonomy): domain Bacteria; phylum Bacillota; class Clostridia; order Christensenellales; family Aristaeellaceae; genus UBA11524. Next base: position 20,515 of record JAFXDB010000237.1, read on the forward strand.
ACGCCGGTGATGCCGATGGTGCTCATGCGCCATGTCTCAGCCCCCACAGTCCGAATGAATCGTTCCGTACGTCGCAGAGTGTACAAAGACACCCGCAGTACAAGATATCAGGGTAATTATACACCAATTTGCCGCCCTCGTCAACACTTTGGGCTGTCTTTCCGCGGCAAAAAGTGTAAAAAAACATTGAATCATCCTGATTTCAGCCGCCCGCCGGGGCCGCAGCACTCAGTCCTCCGCGGCGCATTCACGCGGCTTTCCATGCCGGGCGGCAAGCCGACTGCGCACACGGCCCACGGCGACCAGCAGCGCATAGGCGAAGGTGATGCCCGCCAGCACGCCTCCGGCGTCCAGCAGCACATCCTGCCACATCCCAGCCCGCCCCGCCACAAACAGCTGATGCAGCTCGTCCGTGCAGGCATAGAGCGTTCCCGCCAGCCAGCACAGGCGCGTCGCCCGGCGCAGACCATAGGCACCGGCCAGCATGCGCAGGAAGAACCCCAGCGCCGCAAACTCCAGGAAGTGCGCCGTTTTGCGCACCAGCTTGCAGACGAAGCTGTACACGCCGGGCTGCAGAGGGTCGGTACCGCTCCCCTGCCCCTCCTCCACAACGCCTACGATAAAGCGGACAACGGCCTCCGACAGCTCGCCGGACAGTTCCCCTTCCTGGGAAGAAAACACGAAAATGGCCGCTGCCGTCAGCAGCAGGCAGCACCACAGCAGCACCCGCACCCACCTGGGTCGCAGCATGACCGCGCCAGCATCTGCCGGAGAAACCCGTTTTTTCATATTGATATCCTTCAGCGCACAACGCCCTTTTTCAGGATGATATTGGCATACTGCGCCGTTTCGCCGGTGACGACCACGCAATACGCCTTCTTGGCCCGCTCATAATAGGCAAAGCGCTCCAGCCACACGGGCTTCACCTCCGGCTCCATGCGGCCCAGAACGTCATCATATGCCTTCCAGATGACAGGCTCCACCGGGTCGCCGGGCACCTTTTCCATCAGGATGAAATTGACCGGGTCATACTGATCCAGGGGGATGAGCGCCAGAACGCCCTCCAGCAGCGCCGTCATCCCAACGCCGTCCAGACGGACAACCCGCTGGCCCACACTGTGCCCCGGGAAGTGCGCATCCGACAGCACAATCTCGTCACCATGTCCCATTTCGCTCAGCACCTTCAGCAATTCCGGCGAAATCAGGGGAGAAACACCCTTCAGCATCCCATTGACCTCCCAACCGCCGCCAACCCGCGGCACACTTTTCCTTACTATATCATGTCCTCCGCACCGCGTCAAGCCGCATCGTCCTTCCACGACAGCCTGCGCACGCTTCCGTCAGCTCCCGGCAGCCCCCGTCGGCCCAGCACCCCTCAATGGCCATTTTTCCACCATATCCGACACACCCTCGTTCCATCGGGTTTTGTTCCCTGTATTTCGCCATATTTTTCCCGTAACCCTGCAATTTCCTGCTTTACAGACGGCCCCGGATTCGCTATAATACATTCTGTACCCGTATTTCACCCGCAACCAACCGACTTTGGCAGGAGGTTTTTCCAATGAGTTCCATCTATCTGGACAGCATGGTGCGTCCCGCTGACATGGTTCGCATCACCACCCCCGAGCTGGCCAACGCCTTCATCGACGAGGTCATCCCCGCCATCCGCGAGCAGGTAGGCGACAAGAAGGTGCTGCTTGCACTCTCCGGCGGCGTTGATTCCTCCGTGGTGGCCGCGCTGCTGATCAAGGCCGTCGGCCAGCAGCTGATCTCCGTTCACGTCAACCATGGCCTGATGCGCAAGGGCGAGAGCGAGCAGGTCATTGAGGTCTTCCGCAACCAGATGAATGCGAACCTCATCTACATCGACGCCACCGAGCGTTACCTGACCAAGCTGGCCGGCGTGGCCGCGCCGGAGGAGAAGCGCAAGATCATCGGCGGCGAGTTCATCGACATCTTCAGCGAGGAAGCCGAAAAGCTGGAGGGTGTTGACTTCCTGGCGCAGGGCACCATCTACCCCGACATTCTGGAGAGCCAGGACGGCGTGAAGGCCCACCACAACGTCGGCGGCCTGCCCAACGGCATGACCTTTGTCCTGTGCGAGCCCGTGAAGCTGCTCTTCAAGGACGAGGTGCGCGTGGTCGGCGAAGCTCTGGGCCTGCCCCACGACATGGTGTACCGTCAGCCCTTCCCCGGCCCCGGCCTGGGCGTGCGCTGTCTGGGCGCCATCACCCGTGACCGTCTCCACGCCCTGCGCGAGGCCGACGCCATCCTCCGTGAGGAGTTCGACATCGCCGGTCTGGCCGGCAAGGTCTGGCAGTACTTCATCTCCGTCCCGGACTTCAAGTCCGTGGGCGTCCGCGACGGCAAGCGCTACGAGGGCTGGCCAGCCATCATCCGCGCCGTCAACACCACCGACGCCATGACCGCCACCATCGAGGAGATCCCCTATCCCCTCCTCCACAAGATCACCGCCCGCATCACCGGCGAGGTCGAGGGCATCAACCGCGTGGTCCTGGATCTCACGCCCAAGCCTGTGGGGACGATTGAGTGGGAGTAACAAGTCAAAACCCGGAACCCCAGTATTTTCAAGGGGTTCCGGGTTTTTCTTTGCCCTTTTGAGTACAAATTGAGTACATTTGCTATCAAGTAGGCTTAAAACAGGAATAAACACATTGGCTTGTATTCTGTGCTTACTCAGGAAAACGGAGGAACAGGACTTCGGAATCATCGTCAAATTTCTTTGTTGGCAGAGGTTCTGTGTTGGACAGAAGAATCAGTTCCTGTGTTTCCATCGCATTCGTAATGAAATCCAGTTGACTGTCAGGATCTTCTCGCATCGTATTTGAGGCAAGCAGGCGTTCAAATAAAGAATACATGGCTGCCCATTGAATAAACTCCTCAGCATATTCTCGCTTTTTCAAAATCAATCCCAACTGATTGACAGAAAGTTTACCAGTTGAAAAGTTACCCTTTGCACTGGTGATTTTCGCCACATCAAAGTAGTCGCTCAGCATGGGATTAAGCATGATAAGCATTTTTTGAGGATCCATCCCTTCCAAAGGATCGAAGCCTTCCTTATTGACGTCCTCATCGTTAAACGGAGGCTTGCCGATGATCATAAGGACATGTGCCTTATATAGCATCATAAGCACACCTGTCAAGTCTCCAACTGTGCGCACAATAGAAGGCTTGGAGTTATAACCTACAATGGCAGATACATTTACATCAAGGACAGAAGCAATCCTCTCAATCTGCTCAATCTGCGGTTGCATCTTATTTGTTTCATACTTACGGATAGACACAGGATGAATGCCGGTCAACTCAGCCAGCTTGTCCTGTGTCATTTTTCTATCTTTGCGGAAATAGCGAATTCTATCACCGACTGTCTTCATTTCAAATACCTCCGAAATGTGTCCTCCTGATCAGTATATCACAAACAGAGCGCAAAAGCTACATTTTTTCAAAAATCCCTTGACATAGCGTCGACGCTACTGTATAATTCAGATAATATAGCGTCGGCGCTATAAAATATACAGGAGGATTCACCATATGAAAGACAAGAGCTTCATCACTGCCCCTGAACTCGCGGAGATGCTGGAGATGTCTGAGGCCCACGCCTACAAGATTATCCGTCAGCTCAACGCAGAACTGGCTGCCAAGGGCTTCCTTACCTTCTCCGGGCGCGTCCCGAGAAAGTATCTGTCCGAACGCTGCTATGGATTGACCGAAGGAGGTGCTGTTATTGAAGGCTGAACGTGACCCCAAGACCGGCAAGTGGCTGATTCAGTACCGCTACAAGGACTGGACCGGCAGGAATGTAAAGTCCACTAAACGAGGATTCAAAACCAAACGCGAAGCCGAGGAATGGCTGCGCGCCTTCATGCTTAAACAGAATCGCAGTTTTGACATGAAGTTTGCCGACTTTGTTATCATCTATATGGATGACATGAAAAATCGCCTGCGCGAGCACACACTCATCAACAGGCGGTATGTGATTGAGGACAAGCTGCTTCCGTATTTCGGCGAACGACGGATGAATGAAATCAATGTGGCGGATGTCCGCACATGGCAGAACCAGTTGATTCAGCACGGCTATGCTCCGACCTATCTGCGTACGATCCACAATCATCTGTCCACCATCTTCAATTTCGCCGTACGTTACTACAATCTGCAGGAGAACCCTTGTGCCAAGGCCGGCTGCATCGGCAAGAATCATGCTGACGAGATGCAGATCTGGACAAAGGAGGAGTACCAGCGGTTTTCCGACTGCCTGATGGATAAGCGGCTGTCATGGCTGTCCTTCCAAATTCTGTTCTGGACAGGCATGCGCATTGGGGAGCTGCTGGCGCTGACATTCGCTGATGTAGACCTGACCGCCCGGACAATCACCATCAACAAGTCCTACCAGCGGCTGAAGGGCCGTGACATCATCACACCACCCAAGACGCCGAAGAGCAACCGCGTCATCAGCATTCCACCCTTTCTGGCTGAGGATATTCAGGATTACATAAAGAGCCTGTATGACTTCCGCATGGATGACCGGCTGCTCCCTGTGACCAAGAATTATCTGGAGAACGAGATGCGGCGCGGCGTCAAGCTGAGCGGCGTGAAGAAGATTCGAATCCATGATACCCGCCATTCACACGCTTCATTGCTGATTGAGCTGGGCTTCACGCCGAAAGAGATCGCCGAACGTCTCGGACATGAGAATGTGGAAACCACGCTGAACACCTACTCTCACTTGTACCCTGACAAGCAGGAGCGTCTGGCCAACAGACTGGATACATATTACCGTGAGGGCATGACAAATAACAAGGAGGATACAGATGACCCGTTACAGAGATCACTACAGAGCTCGGAGCAAAACAGTGAGCTTCTGGATGTCACCAGAAGAGTATCGGAACCTGCTGGCGAGGGTGAAGATCACAGGCTTGGCGAAGAACGAATTCATGATCCGAGCGTTACTGGGACACTCAATTGAGATCCGTGTTGGTAAATTTGAAAGTGACCGTCTGGGTGTGGAAATCCTGCGACTGAAAGAAGCGCTGCAGGCGACACAGGTTCCAGAAGAAGCCATTCCCCTGCTGCTGGAGTGCAGAGCTTTACTCGAACAAGTAATGGAGATAACGAAAAAGAGCCCTCATCCTGGCAGATGAAGACTCACATTGACAGTCCAACAGCGGCTGCTGTGTGTACTATCCCTCACAAAGATATTATAGCACAGCAGCTGCTTCTTTTCAAGAGAGGAGAAGCAATGACCCCAACCATCCCCCAGGCAATCACAGAAAAAGGTCTATTTTGCTGCTGGCGCTATGAAGAACGCAATGGAAAACAGACCAAGGTTCCCTACAATCCCCGGACAGGAGAACGAGCCAAGAGCAACGATCCTCAGTCCTTTGCCGATTACCTGACGGCATCCTGTGCCAGTCACCGGTATGACGGCATGGGGCTGGGCATCTTCAACGGCATCTGTGCGATTGATCTGGATCACTGCATC
>JAFXDB010000238.1 GCA_017516305.1 Clostridia bacterium
CATCGGAGAAAGCGGACTGAGTGCGGCCATAGACGATCTGCAGGAACAGCTCGCGCATAGCGGTGTTGATGGCGTCACACACCAGGTCGGTGTTCAGCGCCTCCAGGATGGTCTTGCCGGGCAGGATCTCGGAAGCCATGGCGGCGGAGTGGGTCATGCCGGAGCAGCCAATGGTCTCCACCAGCGCCTCCTGGATAACGCCCTGCTTGACGTTCAGGGTCAGCTTGCAGGTGCCCTGCTGAGGAGCGCACCAGCCAATGCCGTGGGTCAGGCCGGAGATATCGCGGATCTCCTTCGCCTGCACCCACTTGCCCTCTTCGGGAATGGGCGCGGGGCCATGGTTCGGGCCCTTGGCGACACAAACCATTTCTTCAACTTCCTTGGTGTAAAGCATCGGAATTTCCTCCTATCTCGTGATAGTCGTGATACCCGGCCATCTGACAGCGGGCCGGGCATGCGCAGGAGGAGCTCCTCCGCCTGCGGGGCAGTCTTCTCTTCCCTGCCACCGACCATTATAGCACACATTTTGCCGTTCGGGAAGGGGGTAAACGAGTTTTTTTGACCATATGCGAGAAAATGCGAAAATTTGTGAAATTTTCATCAAACCGACGACGCCGGACAGCGGACATCAGCCCTTCCATGTCACCGTCACGTACAGGGCATTAACCTTGGCAATGCCGTCCACCGAATAGCCCAGGCTGCCGCTCCGGTTGCGGAAGATCGCCTCCTGCATGGCGGGCTCGGCTGCGGCGCGCTTCATCGCCGCGCTGAAAGCCTTCAGCGTCATGCCCCGGGCACTGATGCGCAGCTGCACCCGGGCTTCTCCTGTAAGATACTGCTTCCAGGCGTAGCGGGCCGCTTCGTCGGCGCCGGGAAAGTCCACGCCCAGGATGCGGTAGATATCATGCTCCGGGGCAAGGCATGGCGTCAGGGGCGCCACCTGCTGCACAGGTGTGCAGTACAGGCCGTTTTCCGCGGCCTCCCGCTGCCCCATCAGGAAGTGAATGGTGTTCTTCAGCGTGGGGTTCTTTTCCTCGCCCTTCACCTTGGCCGTGGCGTCCATGGCGTAGGTGCAGCGGCCGAAGGAAACGGTGTTCCAGCAATGCCCTTCGCCGCCGGAATCGCCGCACTGGATGCCCATGGTAAAGCCCAGCATGCTGCCGCACAGGTACATGACCTCCGAATGCCCCTGGCAGTTGCCTTCGCGGTGCATCAGAACGCTGTTACAGTCGGTATAGCGCCAAAAGGCGTCAGATCGGGACGAGCCGGGAGCGCTGCGATAGCGGATGGCGCCGCCGACATAGCTGTACAGGAGATAAAGCTGCTCCAGGTAATCGCTGCGCTTGGCGCGGATGCTGCGCACAAGGGCGTCCGCGGTCTGCAGCGCCTGCTGCTCCTGCACCGTCAGGGAGGCGCGGCGGCCCGTTTTCCATGCCGTCAGCATCCTGACGCAGGGGCGATAGCGCACGGTGACTGTCAGCTTCTGCAGCCGCCCGTCCACCAGATGGCGGGTCACGCTGACCTTGTTGACGAGGGACATCATGTCGCTGATGACGGCCGTGATCTCTTCGCCCGGAAAGCTGCGGGCCAAAGCGCCTGCGGGCAGGAAGGTGAAGGTCTCCGTCAGCTGGCGCTCCTGGGTGCGCAGGTAACGCCGCAGGCCATCCAGGGACTGGAGCATCACAATGGTCTGGGTCATCTGTTTTCCTCCGTGTCCGGTTCGTTGTGCCTCATGTTCATGCATTCCCTGCAACGGCGGGGCGCGGCAATTTTCTCATTCCGGCGGCATATCCTGTTCCGGAAAGGTGGGATCCGCATGACCCTGTACGACCTGCGCCAGAAGGAGGTCATCAACACCCTTGACGGCCGGAGCCTGGGCCAGGTGACGGACCTGGTGTTCTGCCCCTGTGACGGCCGCATTTCCGCCATCGTGACCCCGGGAGAATTCTGTCTCAGCGGACTTCTCCGCCCATGCCGCGACAGGCTCGAAAGGGCCATTGTCATCCCCTGGGAACGCATCTGCAAGATCGGCGATGACGTGATCCTGGTGGATATACCGCCCGATGGGCAAGTCAGTCCGGCACGTCCTCCGCATCCATGAGCGGCACGCCCATCTGCGCCAGCGTGCGTGCCAGCAGCCCCTGCCCGGGGATGCGGACGCCCGTAAAGGAGCCGTCGTAGATCTCCTTCACCCCACAGGACGGGCTGCGGGACTGAAGAATCGCCAGGTCAATCCTTTCGCCGGACATCCGCTCAATCACGCGCCGGACGCCCAGGCTGAAGGCGTCGGTGCAGTCATCGCCGTCGCGGGTCAGGACGCGGTCGCCCACCCATTCCACGGGCTTCCGAGGGCACGGCAGACCGCCCTCCACCTCCGGGCACACGGCGATGACCTCATGCCCCTCCGCATAGCGCAGCACCCGCTCGTTCCGGTTGTTGCCGCCGCTGTATTTGCAGTTTTCGCCCAAAAGACAGGCAGAGATCAGCATCCTCATGCTTTTCCTCCTTGCCCGGGCACTTGCCCCGGGTATCAGTTGTCCTGCAGCCTTTCCTTGATCTCGCGGCCTTCGCGCAGCAGGGTCATCATGGTCTCCGAGTCACCGTCCCGCAGGGCGTCGCGATACTCGGTCATGCGGCGGACAAGGTCATCCACCACCGGCAGCAGCGCCTCCCGGTTGGCCAGGAACAGCTCCGTCCACATGTCCTCGTTCAGCCGGGCCACGCGGGTCATGTCCGCAAAGGAGCCCGCCGAAAAGCCCCGGTGCTTGTCCGCCAGCGGGCATTTGACATAGGCGCTGGAGACGATGTGCGCCAGCTGGCTGGTGTAGGCGATCATCTCGTCATGGGTTCTGGGATCGGTGAACTGTACGCGGCGGAAGCCCAGATCCAGGAAGAAGTCCCGCGCCCGCTGCAGCAGGAACGGGTCATCGGTTCCGTCGGTGCACAGGATCATGCTGGCGTTGTCAAACAGGTCATCCCGCGCATAGCGGAAGCCGCTGAATTCGCGCCCCGCCATGGGATGTCCGCCGAGGAAATGCCAGTTCTTCCCCTTGGCCAGGGGCGTCAGCGCGGCGCAGATCTCCTGCTTCACGCCGCCGCAGTCGATCACCAGGCAGCCGGGCTTGAAGTCGTCCGCATGGGCGGTCACCCAGTCGATGATGGCCCCGGGATACAGGCTGACAAGCACCATGTCACACGCGCGGAGGCTATCCTCCGTCAGCTCCTGGTCGATGGCGCCCATGAGAAACGCCTGCTGGATGGTCAGCGGGTTCAGGTCGCAGCCATAAACGGTATGTTCGGTATGGAGCTTGATGGTCCTGGCCAGGGAGCCGCCGATGAGGCCCAGGCCGATAATGGCAATGTTCATATAAATAACCTCCGCCATGCGAAATGTTTTCCATAATCATTTCGGCAGTGCAGAGGTTATTTCCTTTCCATGCAGCCATCCAGAACACGGAAAGGACAAAGCGTGTCCGAAAGGCAGCGGCAAGCTAAAAAATGCCCGCGCTGCACAGTCTGTACAGCACAGGCGCTTCTTGTCAGGCCGTCTTTTCCTCTGCGGCCTGGGGCATATCGGGCTTGGCCACTTTCTCCACATGGTACTCGCACTTGGGGTCGAACTTGACGGACTCCGGCGGAACCTCCAGCTCCTCGGGGTGATTGAGGAGGTAGTTCATGGTGCCGAAGAACTGGGCATAATGCGCGCCGGAGCAGACGCGCTCGTCCGCGGTGATGCCGATGGGCAGGAAGCGCTTCATGCGGGTGACGCCCTTCTCCACCACGGCCACGCGTTCCACCGTCCCCATGCCGAAGAACAGGCTGGTGGAGCCGAAATTGTAAATATGATGGTTGACGTGGTGCAGGCCGATGGAGGCGTTGTTGGTGATGTACATGGAGGTGTGGAAGGGCAGCTCGTCCAGGAGTGCGCCGGGGCACAGGCCATAGCGATCCAGCAGCCGCACCAGGGCGACAATACCCGTAGGCAGGCCGGGACTGGCCAAGAGCAGGCGGACAAGCTTGTCCACGAAATTCTGGTTCTCCACGCCGCGGGAAGCCTCGATGACCTTGTTCATGCGGTCTCGCACATCAAAGAGGGTGTCCGTGAGGTCAAACTTGATCTTCACCGCCGTTTCGCCCGCATCGGGGTCGGTCATGTCCTTGAGCATCGTGAAGGACACAGAGCAGCAGTTGCGGGAGAAGAACTGCTTGTTCATGATATAGCGGTTGATCTCCGGGTGCTGGCTGACGGTGCGGACGAAGGCGGCGATGATGATCTGCATGAAGGTGATCTTCTCGCCCTCGGCGCCCTTTTTGGCGATATAGCGGGCCATCAGCTCGTAATCGGCGCGGTGCTGCAGGAAGACCTGCGCGTCGCAGCGCATGGGCATCAGGTAAGGGGTGATGCGAACGATGGGGTCAATATCCTTCACCCGGCGGCCATCGGGACGGAATCCGAACATAAGCATTCTCCTCTTTCGTTTCTGTATTGCTGCAAATGATCATGAAAAACGGAATTCTACGCCCATATTGTATACGGAAACGACTGATTTTGTCAAGGGAAAAGGCATGGCCGTGCAGATCATCCCCAGCGCCTTGACTGCGCGCCGCCGGAGGCCCCCATTTGACATCCCCGCGCCCG
>JAFXDB010000239.1 GCA_017516305.1 Clostridia bacterium
AGAACAGGACGCTGCCTGATCCGGGCGGCGTCCGGTTTTCTGTGGAGGATGGGGGATTGCGATGGGCGTCATGCATTGCCGCGGGCGGCGTTTTCCACGATGCGCATCAGATGGGAAAGGGAGGCCAACTCTACGCCGAAGAGGTTGTCGCCGGGGCCGGTGACGAACTCCTGCCCACTATGGGGTTGGAAGTGCACCTCCATAGGGATGGGGTTGAGGAGCAGAATGTCGCGGCGGATGCGCCCTTTGGCCAGAGCTTCTCCCTTGGAGAAGTCGTACTCCGGCAGAGGTCGGAATGCGCCATCGAAGGGTTCGAAAAGGAAGAGGAGGATTGCGGCGTGCCGGCGGAAGAAATACTCGCCTGATTCCCGGATGACGAGGGTGCGTCCGCCTCGCATGACGCCAAAGAGCTTCACGGCAAACACCTGAGAAGGCGTGCCGATGACGACGTCGCAGCCCTTGCGCCGGCGGCTGCCCAGGAACCAGAGGGCATGCGTCCCCTCAAGGGTGCAGTTCAGTCGGCGGCAGAGCCTGCGCAGCTTTACTGCGCACCCGATGCGCTTGCAGAAACAGCGGATGGCAGGAATGACGTACAGGAAGACGGCGAGAATGGACAGCAACCACAGGAACGTTGTTTTCATGACGGGCGTATCCTTTCGGAGGTCAGATGAAATCCTTGCGCATGGGTGTGAAGACGTCCAGGAGCACGCCTTCTTCCAGGCAGGTGGTGCCGTGGGGCAGGCCGGAAGGCACGACGATGGAATCACCGGGACCCAGGGTAACGCTCTTGTCTTCGACGCTGTAGCTGAAGCGGCCGGCCAGTACATAGGTGCATTGTGTGTGGGGATGCGTATGCACCGCGCCGACGGCTCCGGCCTCAAAGGCGACCTCGACAGTCATCAGTTCCTCGTTGTAGGACAGCACACGACGCTGAACGCCGCCGCCCAAGTTCCGGAAGGGAATCTCCTGCTGATATGCAACGTGACCTTTCATGCTTCATGACCTCCGTGTGTTGTCATACTGGCGTGCCTCAGCTGCAGATCCACCATGGCCTTTAAGAAAGGCAGATCTGCTGGCACAGCGTTGTCAATCCTGAAGGTGCATCCGCATACCTGCGGAAAGCGCCTGCCAAAGACGAGTTTTTCCCTGCCGCCGTCGCAGGAACCACAGCTGCCGCAATGATTCACATACCGCCAGGCGGCATTGCGGATTTCATCGCGGACAGCGGAGGTCTCATAGGCGGCGCAGTCGCCCGACCATATGGTCCAGCGGTGCTCCGGTTCATCGGGATCCCCGATGGAGATGAAACAGATGCATGCATCTCCGTGCTGAACCCAGTAATAGATTTTGTCCTTCCAGCAGTTCCTTGTATCGCGATGGAAGGTCAGCCCTCTGGCGGTCAGATACCTGACGAATGACAGTGCAGCCTCCTTCGGGCTACAGGACAGGTGCGCTTCGATGTGCGCTTCAATGGGTGGCGTCATATGCGGACGTTCCTTTCAGAGGATGTATATCCATGCCGGTGGAGCGTCAAATGGGCGTGTTAGCCTTGGAAAATGAAACAACACACTCCACCCCGCTGGTCCAGCAGAACATGTCCACGGGCTGCACCTTGTCCAGGGTGTAGCCCAGGGCGCAGAGGCGGGCGGCGTCGCGGGCCTGGGTGGCCACGTTGCAGCTGACGTATACCACACGGCGTGGGCCTGCCTTGGCGATGGCGGCGATGACGGCCTCGTCGACGCCCTTGCGCGGCGGGTCGATGACAATCACGTCCGGCCGCAGACCTTCGTCCACCAGCCGCGGCAGCACATCCTCAGCGGCGCCGCAGCGGAAGTCAGCATTGGCGATGCCGTTGCGCCGGGCATTTTTCTTTGCGTTCTCAATGGCCTGGGGCACAATCTCGATGCCCAGTACCTGCTGGCAGTGCCGCGCCATCATCAGGCTGATGGTGCCCGCGCCGCAGTAGACGTCGCAGAGGCGGTCCGTGGGGCGCAGCTGGGCAAAGTCCAGGGCGGTCTGATAGAGCACCTCGGTCTGCTGGGGGTTGACCTGGAAGAACGCGGCTGGCGACAGATCGAAGGTCAGGCCGCACAGCATGTCTTCCAGCGTGTCCTGGCCGAAAAGCGTGCGGAAATTCCGCCCGAGGATGACGTTGGTGCGCTCGCGGTTCTCGGTGAGAATCAGGCTGACGGCCCCCAGGGGGGACAGCGCCGCCCACAGGCCCTTTGCATCCGGGATGGACGTGCCGTTCACCGCCAGGGTCACCATGGCCTGGCGCTTCCGGTTGACGCGGATGACGATGTGGCGCATCAGCCCGGTATGCGTTTCTTCATTATAAGATGCGACGCTGCAGCGCTTCATCCAGGCGAGGACGGCGCGGCAGAGATCGTCCGCAGGAGGCATGGCGTTGGGGCAGCGGTCAATGGGGATGATGGCGTGGCTGCGGGGCGCAAAGAAGCCCACGAAGGGCGCATCCGCCGTGCCGCCCACGGGCAGAGAGGTCTTGTTGCGGTAGGCGGAGGGATCCGCCATGCCCGCTACCGGGGGCACGTCCACCGTCAGCTGGCCGATGCGCCGGAAGCAGTCCGCCACCTGCTGCCGCTTCGCCTCAAGGGTGGCCTCGTAGCGCATATGACGCCCGGTGCAGCCGCCGCAGCGGGGGTACGCGGGGCAGTCCACCGCCCGGCGGTCCGGGGAGGGGGTCTCCGGAGGGGCCTCCAGCCGGCCGAAGGCGTAGCGCTTCTCCACCTTCACAATGCGCACCCGCGCGGTTTCGCCAGGAAGCAGCCCGGGCACAAAGACGGCCATGCCCTCGTGGCGGCACACGCCTTCCAGATCGGCGCCCAGGGCGTCGGCGGTCAGGGTCAGAATATCGTTCTTCTGCATAGCGGACTCCTGTGACAATTGTTGTTGCGCTTTCATGATAGCAGATTCACCGCCGGATTTCAACGCCCCGCGTAAAAGTGATATATATAATGTAGAAACGCATGCTGACCGGATGCAGAACCCAGCG
>JAFXDB010000240.1 GCA_017516305.1 Clostridia bacterium
GCCCGCCACCGAGACCCTGGTGGCCACCATGGCCGGCACCGAGTATGACACCGGTATCGACGTGAACCTGCTGGCGAAGCTGGCAGAGTACTTCCGTCCCGTGGCGGATCGCCTGACCAAGGATGGCTGGCGTGATCCCTCCCGCGTGCTGGGCGTGGACGTCAAGACCCTGCAGTACCAGGTGCCCGGCGGCATGCTGTCCAACCTGATCGGCCAGCTGAAGCAGGCCAACGCCATGGACAAGTACTACGACGTGCTGGCTGAGGTGCCCGTTGTCCGCAAGGACTTCGGCTATCCGCCCCTGGTCACCCCCACCAGCCAGATCGTCGGCACCCAGGCCGTGATGAACGTGCTGGGCGGCGAGAAGTACAAGATGGTGCCCAAGGAGTCCAAGGACCTGCTGGCTGGCCGCTACGGCCGTCTGCCCGCCCCCGTCAACGAGGACGTGCGCAAGAAGTGCATCGGCGACACCCAGGTGATCACCCACCGCTACGCCGATGATTTGGCCCCCGAGATGGACACCCTGCGCGAGGAAGTGAAGGCCAACGGCTGGTACACCTGCGAGGAGGACGTGCTGAGCTACGCCCTGTTCCCCAAGGTGGCGCCCAAGTTCTTCGAGTACCGCGCCGCTCACCAGCACATCATCGACACCAATGTGATCGAGATGGGCGAGGTTGACGCCTAATTCACACTCAACGGCCCCTCTGCTGGCAACGGCAGGGGGGCTGTCTATAACAAAAGAAGGCGATGTAACCCCAAAACGGGTACATCGCCTTTTGCTATGCGCTGATCGGAGACTTACTCCCAGTCGCAGAGTCCCTTGCTCTCCAGATATGCCTGCTGGTGATCCATGTAGTCATCCACCAGCGCGGCGACCTTCACGGCCTGCTCGGGGGTGAGCTTGTTGGCAGCCACGATGGCCTCGACCATGTACTCGAAGGCGTCGTCGTCCTCGTAGTACTCGTCGCCGGCATTGCCTTCTTCGTCCAGCACGCCGGACTTGTGCATGAAGTCCATGTCTGCATCGATGGCCTGGGAGATGAGCTGGGGGATCATCCCGGCCAGCTCCTTGTGATCCTTAGGGTTGATGCGCTTAACGATGAAGGCCAGTGCCTCTTCCTTGTTGTAACCGTTCATCATGTTTTGTATTCCTCCTGAATTGATGTCAGCGGTGGCCGTCGAAATCCCGCTGACGGGCGATTTCGTACAGGCAGATGCTGGCGGCGCAGCCGACGTTCAAGCTGCTGGCCGCGCCATAGATGGGGATGCGCAGCAGCAGGTTGCAGGCTTCCTTCCAGGCCTTCGACATGCCGAAGGTCTCGTTGCCGACGATCAGCACCGTGGGTTTTGCGAAGTCCGCCTCGTGGAAGCACATGGTACCCTTCGCGCTGGTGCCTGCGATCTGGAAGTCGCCCAGGCTCCGGATGAAATCCACCGCCGTTTCGCAGCTGTTCAGCGCCAGGACAGGCAGGTGGAACACTGTGCCGATGCTGGCGCGGATGCACTGCGTGTCGTAGTGATCTGCTGCATGGCCGGTCATCAGCACGCCGCAGGCTCCGAAGGCGTCCGCAGAGCGGATGATGGTGCCCAGGTTGCCAGGGCTGGTCGGTCGGTCGCACAGCACCAGCAGGGGAGATGCAGCAGCCTTCACGGCAGCGCGGATGCGGCTTTCGGCGTCGCTGCGCTGATGCAGGATGCACACCAGCTCGCAGGGATTCTCGCGGTCGGAGAGTTCAGCCAGCAGGGCGGCGGGCATGGGATGGAGCGTGGCGGGATTGGCCTTGCGGATCATGTCCTCTGCCCAGCCGGAGAGGCGCTTGTCCTCCGCGTAGGCGATGGACTCAAAGTGCTCTCCGCCTGCGATGGCCTGCTCCACGGGATGTACGCCCTCCAGGAAGTACAGCTTCATGTGGGTGCGCTTCTCACGGTTTCGGCGCAGGGTCTCGTACAGCTGGTAGACGTCGTTGCGGGTGCGGATGGGGATAGTCTTGGGCATTTTCGTTCTCCTGTGTGGGGGATACCCTCTCAGACAGCTTCGCTGCCAGCTCTCCCAAAGGGAGAGCCTTTTGTTACAGCACAGCCTTGAACTGCTCCAGGGTACTCTTGAAGACATTCAGCGCGGCGCGGATGGGCTCGGGCTTGGACATGTCGATGCCAGCCAGCTTCAGCGCATCGATGGGCGGCACGGAGCAGCCGGCGCTGAGGAACTTGCGGTAATCAGCCACGGCGGACGCGCCTTCGGTCAGGATGCACTCGGACAGGGAGACCGCCGCGCACAGACCGGTGGCGTAGACGTAGACATAGAAGCTGCGGTAGAAATGCGGGATGCGCAGCCACTCGTTGCCGATCAGTTCGTCCACGTCGCAGACCGCGCCGTAGTAGGTCTTGTTGAGATCATGGTAGACTTTGGTGAGGGCGTCCTTGGTCAGAGGCTGGCCCTTTTCTGCCATGGTGTGGGCGATGTATTCGAACTCGGCAAACATCGTCTGGCGGAACACGGTGGTTCGGAACTGCTCCAGGAAGTGGTTCAGCAGGAAGGCCTGGGCCTTCTTGTCGTCCTTGAACTGCTCCAGCAGGTGACGCATCATGACCGCCTCGTTGCAGGTGGAAGCGACCTCCGCGACGAACAGGCTGTAATCGCTCTTGGGAGCGGGCTGGGCGGTGTTGGAGTAGAAGGAGTGCATGGAGTGGCCCAGCTCGTGCGCGATGGTGAAGGTATCGCTCAGGTTGTCGTTGTGGTTCAGCAGCACATAGGGGTGCACATTGCGGAGATTACCGGAGGAGAATGCGCCGGAGGACTTGCCCTCGGAGGGGTACACGTCGATCCAGCCGCCGGTGCGGGCCTCGCGGAGCTTGTCGAGGTAATCCTCGCCCATGGGGGTCAGGCCCTCCAGCACCATGTCGAAGGCCTTGTCGTAGGGCAGCTCCATCTTGAAATCGGCGATGAGGGGCTTGTACAGGTCGTACATGTGCAGGGTGTCCACGCCCATGACCTGCTTTCGAAGGGCCAGGTACTCGTTCAGCACGGGGATAAACTCATGCACGACGGAGATGAGGTTGTCGTACACGGCCTCGGGAATCTGAAGGGGTTCCATCTTCGCGGCGCGGCAGGAGGCGTACTTGCGGGAGGTAGCGTTGAAGACGTCCTTGGCGACGTTGGCGGCGTAGGTGGCGGCGATGGTGTTGCCATACTTGCCGTAGGTACCCATGATGCCCTCGTAGCCCTGACGGCGCACATCCTGCACGTCGTGGCGGATGAAGGCGGAGTAGGTGCCCTCGGTCAGGGTGCGGGCGGAGCCGTCGGGCATGATCACGTCCGGGAACTTCATGTCCACGTCGGTCAGCATGGAGAAGATGTTCTGAGGCGCCTGCTGCAGCTGACCCATCATGGCGATGAGACGCTCCTGCTCCTTGGGCAGGGCGTGGGCCTTCTCGCGGATCAGGTCGCGGATGAAGACGTCATAGTCCGCCATGGCGGGATCGGCGGCGATGCTTTCCAGGTCCTCGTCAGACATTTCCAGCAGCTCCGGCTGGAAGAAGGACAGTGTGGTGCTCAGCTTGACGCTGGCCTGCATCATGCGGCCCTTGAGGGTCTGGGCGACGGGGTCGCCGTTGTCGGTCTCCTTGCGCAGGAAGGCGTAGGAGAAAACGGGGGAGAGCTTCTCGTCCAGCTCGA
The DNA here is from genome assembly GCA_017516305.1 of Clostridia bacterium. Lineage (GTDB taxonomy): Bacteria > Bacillota > Clostridia > Christensenellales > Aristaeellaceae > UBA11524. The sequence continues at coordinate 3,677 of JAFXDB010000240.1, forward strand.
AGTAGGCGCGGATGGCAGCGCGGGGATCCGTGGCAACCTTACCCTCCCAGGCGGCGAAGGCGTCCACGGCGGCCATGGTCTCATTCAGTGCAGCCTCCCAGGCAGCGTCGTCGGCATAGATGTGGGTCAGATCCCATTTGTACTGGGGCGCGATGTCCTCGCGCTTGCGGATATCAGCCATTTTACAAAATACCTCGTTTCTTCCGCACGGGGCGGATGTTCGATCTTTTTTCATTGTAGCCCATTCCGGGAGAAAAGGCAAGTCACTTCTTCGTATATGTCAGCGGTCGATAGGCCGTGGCGGTCTGGCTGCCGTGGGGGAAGTAAGCGATCTGCTTCCCATCGATGGTGATGACGCCGGTAGAGCCGCGCACGACCTGGTTGCTCAGCAGAAGCTGCACCAGCCTGGCGTTCAGCTCCGGGCCGCCGCCCTTGGTCAGGCAGTCCTTCCAGAGGGTGAAATGGCAGCCGTCGGCAGCTGCGGCGCAGAAGAAGGTGCGGTCGTTTTCCAGGACGCTGCCCTTTTTGCACACGGGACAGATGCAGTCATCCACGGGCGTGCCCCGGGACACCAGGCTCTGGCGGCGCTTCTTGCGGCGGGCGTCGTCCGGGAACTCAACTGCGGCCCGGTTATTGCGCGCGTAGTTGACCAGGAAGGTCGAGAACTTGCGGATGGAGTCCATGAACTTCTCCGCATCCTGCTTGCCGCCGGTGATCTGCTCCAGGGCCAGCTCCCACCGGCCGGTCATCTCCGGGGAGGCGATCTCCTGGGGCATGATGGCGATGAGCTGCATGCCCTTGTCCGTCGCAATGAGCTGCTTGCCCTTGCGCTGGGCATAGCCGACCTGCAGGAGGCGCTCAATGATGCTGGCGCGGGTGGCGGGGGTGCCGATGCCCATGCCCTTCATCTGCCGGGCCAGCTCCTCGTCCTCGATCTCGCGGCCTGCATGCTCCATGGCAGCGAGGAGGGAAGCGTCGTTGTGATGGCTCGGGGGCTTTGTCTTGTCCTCCTTGACCTCTGTCTTCTGTACGATGCGGGTATCTCCGGGGGAGAGGGGCGGGAGTGGCGTTTCGTCCTCCTCGGCGTTCTTCTTCTTTCCTTTGCCTTTACTGCTTTTTGCAGCCGGCGGCTCGCCCAGCTCGGCCACATCGCGCCAGCCGTTGACGATGACCACCTTGCCCGTGGTGCGGAAGGTGTGCTCCCGGGCATTGCCTGGGACGACGGTGATGACCTTCGTTGCGTCGTACTCGTGGGCAGGGTAGAAGGCAGCCAGCATCCGACGGGCAATCATGTCGTAGAGCTGCTTCTCGTCAGGGGAAAAGGCCTCCGGGTTGACGCGCTGGGCCGTCGGGATGATGGCATGGTGGTCAGTGACCTTTGTTTCATCCACCGTGCGCTTGCTGACGGGGAGCTTGCCGCCCGGCAGCGCCGGAGGCACCAGCGGTTGATAGGCGGCTGGAAGCAGCTTCATTGTCTGCACGACGCGGGGGATCATGTCCGGCGGAAGATGCCTGCTGTCCGTACGCGGATAGGTGATGGCCTTGCGGGTCTCGTACAGGCTCTGGGCAGTTTTGAGGGTCTTGTCCGCCGTGAAGCCCAGAAGGCGGTTGGCGTCCCTTTGCAGGCTGGTCAGGTCGAAGAGCTGGGGCGGAGCGTCTTTCTTCCGGGTCGTTTCAGCGGACTTCACCGTGCCGGTACGCCCCTTCAGACCCTCAGCGATGGCCTTCGCGTCGCTGATTTTCGGAATGTGGGTGTCCGGATCGAATTTCGGGTCGAACCAAACGCCCTTGTAGTCGCCGAAGTCAGCGGTGACAGTGGCGTACTCCTCGGGCTTGAAGTCCTCGATCTCCTTCCGGCGCTTGACCAGCAGGGCCAGGGTTGGCGTCTGCACACGGCCGACGGAGAGGAGCGTATCATAGCGAAGAGTGAAGGCGCGGCTGGCGTTCATGCCCACCAGCCAGTCTGCCTGGGAACGGCACTGGGCGGAGCGATAAAGGCCGTCATACTTTTCTCCGGGCTGAATGGTGCGGAAGCCTTCGGAGATGGCCTCGTCCGTCATGGAGGAGATCCAGAGGCGGTCAAAGGGTTTTTTGCACTTGGCCTTGTGGTAGATATAGCGGAAGATCAATTCGCCCTCGCGCCCCGCGTCCGTTGCGCAGATGAGGCGGTCGGTATCCGCGGCGTTGATGAGGTCGCGCACGACCTTGTACTGGTCGGCGGACTGGCGGATGACCTTCAGCGGGATGTCCTCCGGGAGGATGGGCAGGGTATCGAACTGCCAGCGCTTGTACTTTTCGTCCAGCTCGTCCGGCTCCACCAGGGTCACCAGATGGCCCACGGCCCAGGTGACAGTGTAATCCTGCCCGATGAGGCAGCCCTGACCGCGCTGGGTGCATTTTAGCACACGGGCGATGTCGCGGCCCACGCTGGGCTTTTCTGCAACGACGACGGTGCGGCCCATTGGCATCCTCCTTCATGTATTGATTCAGCAGTATATTCTACCACATTTGACGTGACTAATCAAGCATGGTATAATCAGAAGAGAATAACACGATTCGGAGTGTGCGGCATGAACGGCAAGAAGAAAATCGGCCTGATGACCTTTCTACACAATGAGAACTATGGCTCCATCCTGCAGGCCTGGGCGCTGCAAAGGACGCTGACAGACCTGGGCATGGACGCCCGGCACCTGGATTATGCGCCCGACAAGGCAGAGAAGGTGCGCAACCTGCTCCTGAGCGGTAATTCCCCCCGGCTGATCCTGGAGGGCATGCGCAAGCGCAGCGCCACCAGCCGGATGCGCGGCGGCTTTGATGAATTCCGCGCGGCTCATCTTCTGACGGGTACGCCCTGCCGCAACCGGGCGGAACTGCGTCGGGAGGCGGCGGGATATGACGTGCTGGTGTGCGGCTCGGATCAGATATGGTCGCCGGTGTGGCTCAATCCTGCGTATTTCCTGGATTTTGCTGACGGCCCGAAGGTCAGCTACGCGCCGTCCCTGGGCGTTTCGGCTCTGCCGGAAAGGCGCAAGCAGCGCATGATGGCCCGTCTGATCAAGCGCTTTTCTGCCGTTTCCGTCCGCGAGGAGGAGGGGGCGGCGCTGCTGTGCAGCATCGCGGGGGTGGATGCGCCCGTCATGCCGGATCCGGTGATGCTGCCGGGACGTGATGCCTGGCTCCGGCTTTGTGAGGGGGTGGAGACGACGCAGGAGCCCTATATCCTGTGCTACTTCATCGGGGACAGCCCGGCTTACTGGCAGCGCGTGCGTGAGGAAGCGGCACGACTGGGTTGTAATGTGCTGGTCATCCCCAGGACGGAGGGGGCCCGCAGCGCCGGTCATCCCATGGCGGAGGACGTGCCGCCGGAAAAGTGGGTGGCGCTGATTGCCAATACGACCCTGCTGATCACCGACAGCTTCCACGGCGCGGCCTTCTCGGCGATCCTCAACAGGCGCTGCGTCATCCTGCGGCGTTACTGCGAGGATGACCCGGAAAGCAAGAACAGCCGCATCGACCAGCTGCTGCGCCATCTGGGCGTCAGCCGTCTGGAGGATCCGGACTGGGCGCAGATCAACATGCGGCTGGCGCAGCTGTCCGAAAGGGGTAAAAAATGGCTGCTTGACGCGATCAGTCAAGCAGCGCAGTAAGCGTCTCCGGCAGGGGAGAAACGATGTGGAGGTTTTCGCCCGTGAGGGGGTGGACAAGCGTCACTTCATGGGAGTGCAGCGCAAAGCGCCCGGGCAGCTGGGGGAGTTCGACGCCGTAAAGGAAATCACCGGCCACGGGGCAGCCCAGATGGGCCATATGCACGCGGATCTGATGCGTCCGGCCCGTTTCCAGTTGAAGCTTCACAAGGGAACGCGTGCGGCCCCGGTGCACAACCGCATAATGGGTCAGGCAGGGCTTGCCTTGCGGGGTCACGATCCGTCGGATGCTGGCGGCGTCCTCCTTTCCGATGGGTGCGTCCACGATGCCGTTTTCTTCCGGCGGACAGCCCTCCACCACGGCCAGGTACGTCCGGCGGAAGTCATCCGTGTGCAGCAGACGCTGCAGGCGGTGCTGGGCATGGGGCGTTTTCGCCACCAGCATCAGGCCGCTGGTGCCCTTGTCCAGGCGGTTGACCGGGCGGTACACATAATCCGCCGGGCAGCCCAGATGGGAAAATAGCGCATTCTCCAGGGCGTCGTCCGGGTGATTGGCGCTGGACTGGCTGGCCAGGGGCGCGGGCTTGTCGATGACGAAAAGGTGCTCATCCTCGTAGGGGATAGTCAGCGGAAGGGGATAGGGCTTCACGGCGTAGACCGGGCTGTCCTTCCAGCGGATGGCAACCAGGTCACCTTCGCGCACGATGGCGTCCACCGGCGTGACGGAGCCATTGAGCGTGATGCGTCCATCCCATTTGGCGCTTTTCATCGCGCCATAGCTCACGCCCATCACCTGGCGCAGGATATCCCGCAGCTTCCGTCCGGCGTGTACGGGTTCGACCCTGTATTCCATGCTGTTCCCTCCCATGGGTGATTATAGACCAATCAGAACCAAAATGCAAGAATCGCTTGCAAACAGGGCCGAAATATTGTATGATGGAATTGAGGTGAAGGCAATGAAATGCTACTCTTGCGGCGCGCTGCTTCGCGGTGGAGAGCAGTTCTGCCCCTATTGCGGGAATGAGCTGGAGGAGAAGCGGCAGGCCCCGAAGAACCAGCCCAATGCGCAGGAGCAATCCTTTCAGCCGCAGCAGATCCACATCCACAACCATTATCAGCAGCCGCCGGAGCAGGTGATCGAGCGCGTCTATGTACAGTCGCCCATGCAGACGCAATACAGCAGCAGGAGCCGTCTTATCATGCTGCTGCTGTGGTTCTTCCTGGGTTATCTGGGCGTTCATCACTTCTATACAGGGCGCATTGGCAAGGGCCTGCTGTACCTGTTCACCGGCGGCCTGTGCGGAATCGGCCTGGTCTTTGATTTATTTGTGATTCTGCTGGGCAATCCCAGGGATCGGGACGGTCTGCCGATCAGGTGGTGACATATGACGGACACATTTGTACAGCCAAAACGGAACCTATTCACACGGAATGAGGAAATGAATGAGTAACTTTGTTGATATCCATCACCACCTGGTTTATGGAGTGGACGATGGCGCGAGAACCTTCGAGGACATGCAGCAGATGATCCTGCAGGCGGTGAACCAGCAGGTCAGCGACATTGTTTGTACCTCCCACGCCACGCCCAGAGGCCGGTCCTTTCCGATGGAGCTGTACCTGCGGCACCTGCAGCGCGCGCAGCTGTGGATTGCGCAGGAGGGGCTGCCGGTGCGGCTGTACCCTGGCTGTGAGGTGCTTTACAGCGACCACAGCGCGCGGCAGATCCGGGAGGGGATGTTCCCGACCCTGGCAGGCACGTCCGCTGTTCTGGTGGAGTTCACGCCGGATACAGATTTCGATCGCATGTGCGACGCTGCCCGCCAGATCGGCAATCTGGGTTACAGCGTTATCTTTGCCCATGTGGAGCGCTACCAGGCGCTGCGGAATCTCAAGCATGTCAACACCCTGCGGGAGGATTACGGCGTTTACATGCAGATGAATACCAACACGGTCATTACCAAGAAGGGCTTCTTCTTTGACCGCTGGGTACGGCATATGCTGGACGAAGGGTATGTGGACTGCGTAGCGTCCGACGCGCATAATGTGACCTCGCGTGTGTGCAGGATGCGCCTGTGCTACGAGATGCTGAAGGAGCGATATGGCCGCGAGGCTGCGCTGGACATGTGCGGTGGATTCCAGCGGCGGCTCCTGGGGCTTCCGTGGCCTGAGGAATACTGATATACGAATATAAAAAGGCTCTTCACGGAAAGTCAGGGAATGGTTTGTATGAAATGGCGCAGACACACACCGCTATTGCGGCTGCATCGAAGCCATGAAGGGGAAGATGCGGCGTCTTTGCGGAGGGTTGCGCTCTCGTTCTTATTCATTCAAGCAACCCTCCGCAACGTCGCCGCCCCGATATGCAGCCGCCTTTCCGACGCCTCAGGGGCAGGAGGGGGACGGGGGGAAAACTCCGGTAGTTTTCCCCCAGCGCCTTTGCGCCGCTTTCGGCGGGCGAAAGCGGCTTCCCACTTACGGCGTTGGTCATTCCCTAAGAAAACGTGAAGAACCTATAAAAAGGCATCGGTGCCGGATGACATCGGTGCCTTTTGCTGTGAATTCATGTGAACAGGCCAACCAGCGGCAGGTAAGCCATGGGCATGAAGATGGCAGGCAGCATGTTGCCTACGGGGATGTGGTGCTTGTCGTAGACCATGTTGAGGCCGATGCCCATGATGAGCAGACCGCCGACGGCGCTGATCTGCGTGATCATCTCCTCCGTGAGAAAAGGTTCGATCCAGGCGGCAAGGAGGGCGAAGATGCCCTGATATACCAGCACGGCAAAGGCGGACAGGCCCACGCCCACGCCCAGGCTGGAGGTGAAGAAGATGGCGAAAACGCCGTCCAGGATGGACTTGGAGATCAGCGTGGAGTGATCGCCGCGCAGGCCGCTGTTCATGGGGCCGACAATGGCCATGGCGCCCACGCAGAACACCAGCGACGCGGTGACGAAGCCCCTGGCGATGCTGCCCTCGGCGGCGTCGGGGACGAAGCGGCGCTCGATGGCGGCACCCAGGTCGTTCAGCCGCTTTTCGATGTCGATCCACGCGCCGATGAGGCTGCCGACGACTATGCAGACAATGACACAGGTGAGATCAGCGCGGACAAGGGCGCCGCCGTCATCCGCAGAGAAGGTACTGAACAGGCCAACGAGAATGACGCACAGGCCCTGACCCTGCACCACGGTGTCCCGCAGGCGGTCAGGAATGCCCTTGCGCAGCAGCAGGCCGATCCCCGTACCCAGCAGGATGGCAGCGAAGTTGATGAGGTTACCGAACATGGCAATGCCTCCTGTGTTGATGAAAAGGAGCCTGTCCGTGCGGATGCAACGAACAGGCTCCTCAGAGTGCTTTACAGCAGCCTTGCAGGGTGATTACGCCTCAACGGGGTAAACGGAAACCTGCTTCTTGTCGCGGCCCTTGCGCTCGAACTTCACAGTGCCGTCCACCAGAGCGAACAGGGTGTCGTCCTTGCCGATGCCGACATTGGTGCCGGGGTGGATCTTGGTGCCGCGCTGACGGACCAGGATGTTGCCAGCCTTGGCGAACTGACCATCAGCACGCTTCGGGCCCAGGCGCTTGGATTCGCTGTCGCGGCCGTTGCGGGTGGAACCCACGCCCTTCTTGTGAGCGAACAGCTGAAGATTGAACTTAATCATCTTTGTATCCTCCGATTTTCAGATTGACGGTCGTTTCTCACTTACCCTTGCGGGTGGTGAGCCGCACGAAGCGGGGGTAGTCCTGTGCGATGTTCTCAAGCCCCAGATGGAGCGCGCTCATGAGCAACTGGGCGTCGTGCATCTGCTGCGGGGACATGCCGCCGGGGAGGTGAACCTCCAGGTAGCCGTCCTCGCCGCCGCGTTCGATGGGGGAGAGCCCCACCAGGCGGCACAGCGCATGATCCGTCGTCAGCGCCAGCACGGAAACCGCGGCGCAGACGATGTCGCTGCCCTCCTCCGCATAGCCGGAGTGCCCCTTGATGGAGAAGCCGGTGATGCGGGATGCGTCATCCAGGAAGAGCGTACACCTGGTCATCAGGCGTTGATCGCGGTGATCTCCACCTTGGTGTAGGGCTGACGATGGCCCTGACGACGGTGGTAGTTCTTCTTGGACTTGTACTTGTAGATCATGATCTTCTCGCCCTTGACCTGAGCGACGACCTTGCCCTCAA
>JAFXDB010000241.1 GCA_017516305.1 Clostridia bacterium
CGAGAACCTTCTCCACCGCCATCTTGCAGTGGTTGCACATCATGCCCTCGATCAGAATCGTCTTTTCCATTTTTACTTCCTCCTAAAGTAGTGTTATGGGGTGAGCTCCGGTACGCCGTCGGGATACAGATCCTCCGGCGGGTTCTCCTTGGGTATCTCCGGCATGGGGGGCAGTTCATCCAGGCTGCCGATGCCGAAATGGGCCAGGAAATTTTCTGTCGTGCCGTAGAGGATGGGGCGGCCCAGCGCTTCCTTGCGACCCACCTCCATGATCAGCTCCTTGTTCATCAGCGACTGCAGGGAGTAATCGCATTTGACGCCGCGGATCTGCTCCACTTCCGCACGGGTCACAGGCTGCTTGTAGGCCACCACCGCCAGCGTTTCCATGGCGGCCTGGGTCAGGCTCTGCTTCTGCACCGGCTGCAGCAGATGTACCACATCCGCCGAATAGATGGCACGGGTCGCCAGCTGCACCTGATGACCGAAGCGCTTCAGGGTAAAGCCCCGCTGATGGAAGTCGTATTCATCCTTCAGGCAGGTCAGCTCATTTTCCAGCGCCTTCATGGACACATCGAGCGCCTTGGCCAGCTCCTCCACGCGCACCGGCTCACCGGCCACAAAGAGAATGGCTTCGATGCGTCCTCCCAGATTGCCGCCGCTTTCCGCAGGCACGTTCTGATTCTCATTCATATCCGTCACTGGTTTTCCTCCTGTGCTTCTTCCATGGCCATCTGCGCCTCGATACGCCTGACCTTGCGGGACTTGGGCGGTTCAGCGGGCTCCGGTGCGTCGTCGGGCTTGCGGCCGGGATAAAGAATGATGTCCCCGTAAACACCCTCCTGATCCAGGTGCATCTCGCCCAGCTTCAGCAGCTCCAGCAGCGCCAGGAAGTACGTCACGACCTCCTCCTTCGTCGGCGCGTTGCTGAATGCCTCCTCAAAGCGCATACACCCCTTTCGGCGAAGCCCTTTAAGAAGATCGAGCATGCATTCCTGCACATTATGCTCGTCCCTTCGGATGTCGCGGGGGGCGTAGTGGTTGATCTCCGTCGGTTCCTCCGGCAAATCGGGCTTTCGGGCCCAGATACGCAGGAATGCCTCCGTCAACCCCTGCAGCGTCAGGCCTACCAGCTCCGTCTCCTGGGGCGGCAGCGGGTATTCCTCCGGGAGCTTGGTGAACAGGTTGCCTGCAGCCTTCTCGAATTGCTTCATGGCGTCCGCCGTCTCGCGGAAGCGCTTGTATTCCTCCAGGCGGCGGATCAGCGCCTGCTCTGGATCCTCCTCGCCATCCTCCACCTTGGGCGGACGGGGCAGCATCGCCCGGGACTTGATCTCCAGCAAACTCGCTGCCATCACCAGGAACTCCGTCGCCTCGTCCATGTCCAGGTCGCTGGCACTACGGACAAGGCTGATGTACTGATCGGTAATCTCGCTGACAAAGATATCCTTGATGTCGATCTTTTCCTTGTTGATCAGGAACAGCAGCAGGTCAAGGGGGCCGTCAAAGTCCTTGAGCTGAAATGTCATTGCCATAACGGTTCTCCCCTTTTACATCTGCCCCGTCAGCATCAGGAACGTACGGATGACCGAGCCGCCGATAACACTGCCCCCGGCGTCCAGGAGCGTCCCCACGAAATCCGTGGAGAACATCAGTACAATCAGCGCCAGCTGCGCCATCTGGAACATCTGCCGGTTCATACGCAGCCTGCCGCCCAGGAGCGTATCGTTCAGAATGTGGAAGCCGTCCAGCGGCGGAATGGGGAGGAAGTTGAATATGGCCAGGCACAGGTTCACCTCCGCCATCGTCAGCAGGAAGCGCTGCACATACAGCAGCCAGGGAGCGTTGCAGAAGTTGCTGAACCATTCAAAGGACGTGCCGTAGGCAATATAGAGCGCTACCTGATCAGTGTCCGCAGCGAATATGTTGACCATGTCCTCCATGCTTCCTGCACCGCCGTACATCATGTCCAGCAAAGGCAGGAAATCCGTCTTCCACAGGGCCGCATTGAGCAGCACTGCCAGAAGTGAGCAAATGATGAACAGCGTCAGGTTGGTGACGATACCGGCAATAGAGACAAGGAAGTCATCCCTGCGGTAATTCTCAAAGTTGCGGGGATTGACCGGCACAGGCTTGGCCCAGCCGAAGCCCGCAAAGAGCATGCACAGCGTACCGAACAGATCCAGGTGGCGCATCGGATTCAGGCTCAGGCGGCCCATGAACTTCGCCGTCGGGTCGCCGCAGCGCAGGGCCATCCAGCCATGGGCGCACTCATGCAGGATCAGGCTGATCAGAATCACGGCAATGGTGATGATCATGCTGATGATGCAGTTAGCCGCGTCATACTGGAACCATTCCACATAAATATTCCAATTCCGAAGCATGGTTTTCCTCTTTTCATTCCATCATAGGCGGCATATGAGCCGCATACAGTCAAGCATCAAGGCAAGGAGGCGATCCCCCATGAGCGAAACCCAGGTGACCAACGGCTTCAACGTCCCGCCGGATCAGGACTTCAACACTGTGTCCTTCCAGGGCTCCATGCAGCAGGTACTGCAGGAGAATATCGGCAATTACGTCATCGTGGAATTCCTGATCGGCACGAACAGTCTCATCAGCCGTCAGGGCATCCTCTACAACGTGTCCACCCAGTTCCTCGTGCTCTACGACGAGATCGAAAGCCGGTATGTGGTATGCGATATCTTCTCAGTGAAGTTCGTCACCTTCCTGCTGCCGGGCTACAAGCCGGGTCAGGTGCCGGCAGAAAGCGCGCCCGCCCCGCAGTTCCGCCCGACCTTTGCGCCCGTGCTGCGCGACGCAGAGAATCCTGACGCCGCCGCCATCACACCCTCGCAGGCTGCCTATGCCTGGGCTGCCCGCAGAACGCCGCCCCGCAGCTGACCCGATGCATTGTCAGGTCAGCGGCCCGTGCGGCGCAGCAGCTCCGCCTCGTCGATGACCTCAATCCCCAGCGCTTCCGCCTTTGTCAGCTTGCTTCCGGCCTTTTCGCCGGCAACGACAAAGGCGGTCTTTTTGCTGACGGAGGACGCCGCCGTGCCTCCGTTCTAGCGGATCAGCTCCTCTGCATCACTGCGGCTGAGGGTCGGCAGTGTTCCCGTCACGACGATGGACAGGCCGGTAAACACGCCTTCCGCTTTTCCGGCGGATTCCTGGGGCTTCACGCCCGCAGCCAGCAGCCGTCCGATCATCACGCGGTTCTCCTCATAGGAGAAGAATTCGATGACGCTCTGCGCCACAATGTCGCCCACATCCGGAAGGGCCGTGAGCTCCTCGATTGTTGCATGCTGCACCTTCTCCAGAGTTCCGAAGGCAGAAGCCAGATCACGTGCGGTCTTCCTGCCTACATTCGGAATGCCGATGGCATGCAGGAATGCGTCCAGAGCGCAGTTCTTGCTCTTTCCAGCGCAGCCAGCAGCTTTTCCGCCTTGCGCTGCTTGAAGCCCTCCAGGGACAGCGCCTGCTCCAGGGTGATGCCGTACAAATCGGCGCAGTCGCGCACGTTCATCTGGTCATAGAGCTGGGTCAGCGTCTTCTCAGACAGTCCCTCCACATCCATGGCGTCACGGCTGACGAAATGCGTCATCCTGGCAATGGCCTGGGGACGGCAGCCCTCACGGTTGGTACAGAAGATGTGCGCGCCGCGTTCCACCAGGGCGCTGCCGCAGGCGGGACAGAACGCCGGGCGGATGATCTCCGCTTCCCCTTCCGACGGCTCACCGACGCGCCCCATAATCTCGGGGATCACGTCATTGCTGCGGCGAATCCAGACCTCCGCGCCAATGGCAACCCGCTTGCGCAGGATGTCGCCGTAATTGTTCAGCGTGGCCTTGCGCACCGTGACGCCATAGAAGTCCACCGGCTCCACATGAGCCAAGGGCGTCAGCTTCCCCGTGCGGCCCAGCTCCCAGGTGACGTCCTTCAGGGTGGTGGTCGTCTCCTCGGCTTCGAACTTATACGCCACCGCCCAGCGCGGGAAGCGGTCGGTGTAGCCCATCTGCTCACGCAGGGAGAAATCGCCGACCTTCACCAGCACGCCGTCGATGAGGTAATCCAGCGTGGGCCGGGCCGTCTCGATCTCCCGGATGCAGGCGATCAGCTCCTCCCTGGTTTGCGGGCGGCCCAGGTACTCGCTGACCGGGAATCCGTTCTCCCGCAGGAAGTCAAGCATCTCCGGCTGGCTGGCAAAGCTGCGTTCCCGGATGGTACCGACCTGGTAGAAGTACGCGTCCAGGCGGCGCTCGGCGGTCACGGTAGGATCCAGGTTGCGGATGGCGCCAGCGGCGGCATTGCGGGCGTTCTTCAGCGGCTCCTTCGCCGTCTGGTTGTACTTTTCCAGCGTGGACAAGCGCATGATGCACTCGCCCTGCACCTCCAGGAAGCCCTTGTAGGGAATCGTCAGCGGAACGGTGCGGATGGTGCGCGCCTGGGGCAGAATGGCCTCGCCCGTGACGCCGTTGCCGCGGGTAGCCGCCTGGATCAGCTGGCCGTTATCATAGGTCAGGTTGAGGGTCAGGCCGTCAAACTTGTATTCAACGAAGTAGGTCAGCGCTGCCCCGTCCGCCAGCTTCTCTGTCCGGCGGATCCAGTCCTCCAGGGCCTCGATGCTCTGCACCTTGTCCATCGACCACAGGCGGCTGACATGGGTGTGCTCCTGGAAGGCGGACATAGGCTTGCCGCCCACGCGGTGCGTCGGGGAATCCGGCAGCACCACGCCCGTATTCAGTTCCAGAGCGGACAGCTGATCATACAGCGCGTCCCAGTCCTTATCAGACATGATGGGCTCTTCGCCGAAATAGTAAGCCTGGCTGGCCTCATTGAGCCGATCGACCAGTGGACGCATCGTCTGTTCAGGGTTCGTCATGATAACCTCCGTTGACGCTGCAGGAAGGAAACTCAGTCCTCCAGCTTGATAATGGGGGCAATGGAAAGGGACAGCTCCTTGGCGCCAAAGGCCGTGAAGCTGATACGGATGCGGCCCCGTGCGCCGTCAACGCTTTCCACGACGCCCTCGCCGAATTTGGGATGACGCACCCGGTCGCCAGGCTTGTACAGGTTCTGCAGGGCACTGGCCGCCATTCCGCTGGCACCGGAGACCACCGTGGGCGCAGCGCTGCCAAAGCCCTTCTGCACCCCGGGGATATTCAGCCCGACAGGCTTGCGGGTTTGCTGACCGTAGGCAGACGGCTTCGTATAGGGGCTGGGCGGCGGAGCAGCATTGCTGCCGCGATGGTTTCCGCCATAGGAGCTGCCTGTGCGCGGTCGGTTCATGGCACCCTGCTGGCTGCCGGTTCGCCCGGAGAACACCGCATTCTCGTCCTCCAGCAGGCGCGGAGGGATCTCGTCCAGGAAACGGCTGGGCGCATTGAAATTGGTCTGGTTATAGAGCATGCGCATTTTGGCCCGGGTGATGTAGAGCACCTTCTGCGCGCGGGTGATGCCCACATAGCACAGGCGGCGCTCCTCCTCCATCCTGTCCTCCTCCTGGAGGCTCCGGGAAGACGGGAAGATGCCCTCCTCCAGGCCGGTCATGAACACCACCGGGAACTCCAGGCCCTTGGCGCTGTGCAGCGTCATCAGGGTCACATAGCCGCGGCCGTTGTCCTCCGCCTGATCCAGATCCGTCACCAGGGAAACATTCTCCAGGTACTCTTCCAGTGAGGGATTGTCGGAAGATTTCACATACTCCGTCACCGCGCCCAGGAATTCCTGAATGTTTTCTACGCGGGCGCGGGCCTCGTCGGAATCTTCCTTCTTATACTGCTCCATCAGCCCGGTCTTTTCGATCAGCATGGTCACAAATTCGTCCACCGCCATGCTCTCCTTCATCGCCATCAGCATGGTGATGAGCATGAAGAATTCGAACACATTCTTCCGTGGACGGCTCCCCAGCGTTTCCGGCATATCGGTCAACGCGCTGTACAGGGGCATGTCGTTGGCCAGCGCATGGGCCGCCAGCTCCTGGACGGTAGCGTCGCCGATGGCGCGCTTGGGGACGTTGATGATGCGGCGCAGGCTCACATCGTCCGCCGGATTGACGATAACGCGCAGATACGCCAGCACATCGCGGACTTCCTTGCGGTCATAGAACTTCTGTCCGCCAAAGACCTTGTAGGGTACGCCTGCGCGCATCAGCATGTCTTCCAGTACGCGGGACTGGGCGTTGGTACGGTAGAGGATGGCCATATCGCCATAGGGGCGGCCCTTGCGGTTCTGCTGGCGGATGCGGTCGGTGATGTAAGCAGCCTCGTCGCGCTCGTCACCAGCGGCGTAAAGGTGGATGGCGTCACCGGCAGGCTTTTCCGTCCAGAGGCGCTTTTCCTTGCGGCCCGCGTTATGGGCAATGACCTGATTGGCTGCGTCCAGAATGTTGGCGGTGGAGCGGTAGTTCTGCTCCAGCTTGATCACGGTTGCGTCCGGGTAATCCTTTTCAAAGTCCAGGATGTTGCGGATATCCGCGCCGCGCCAGCCGTAAATGGACTGGTCATCATCGCCCACGACGCACAGATTGCGGCTTTGCGCAGTCAGCAGCTGAACCAGCTTGTACTGGGCAAAGTTGGTGTCCTGATACTCGTCCACCATCACATAACGGAAGCGGCGGCGGTAGCTGTCCAGCACCGGCGGATGCTCCACCAGCAGCTGCAGGGTCTTCACCAGCAGGTCATCAAAGTCCAGGGCGTTGTTGGCCTTCAAGCGGTTCTCGTACTCCACCATCACCTCATGGATGCGCTGACAGCGGAAGTCGCGCTCCGTCTGATGGAACCACTCGTCCGGACTCATCAGCTTGTTTTTCGCATCGGATATCTTGGCGGACAGCTCCCGCACCGGCAGGAGCTTCTCGTCGATATTCATGCGCTTGAGGATCTCCTTCAGCACAGCCTTCTGGTCGTCGTCATCATAAATCACGAAGGACCGGGTGTAGCCCAGCTTCTCAATATCGCGGCTGAGAATGCGGGCACAGGAGGAGTGGAAGGTGGAGATCCACGCTTCCTCTGCCTGTGGGCCCACCAGGGCGGAGATTCGCTCCTTCATTTCGCGGGCGGCCTTGTTGGTGAAGGTCAGCGCAAGAATATTCCACGCCGGTACGCCGTGATCCATCAGATTGGCCACGCGGCAGGTCAGCGCGCGGGTCTTTCCGCTGCCTGCGCCGGCCAGGATCAGCACCGGGCCCTCCAGGGTTTCAGCAGCCAGACGCTGCTGGGGGTTGAGCATACTCAGATCCATATCTTATACCTCTGGTTCTGCATCGTGCTTCTCTTGCCCATCCAGGGCATCCAGCACACGGCTGTAGCCGTCCGCCCCATAGAGCAGGGCACGGTTGACACGGCTGATGGTCGCCGAAGAGGCACCTGTCTGCCGGGCGATCTCCTGATATGTCACACCGCTACGCAGCAGGACCGCAACCTCCAGCCGCTGCGCCATGCTCTTCATTTCGGCAATGGTGCATACATCCTCAAAAAAACGATAGGCATCCTCCTCGCTCCTGAGCTGCAGCACCGCCTTCATCAGCAGGTCAGCCTGTTCTGAACGGATGCGGGATTCGTACATACAGTGTCTCTCCTTTCCCGGGTACTGGCGTCTTCCCTGATTCTCAGTCAAACCTTTGGCACGGATGTATCCTCTGTATACGTTCACAGCCGCGCTCTCCGGATGAGCCATCATGCATCAGTTTAGTCTACTAATGCATTATAGCACAGAATCTCAGTTTTGAACAGGGGCCTTTTCTGTATACAGTCCTTCCGGCGCTGTCATACAGCATCCCGTTTCATAGATAACAGAACGTTCAGAGCCAGCCCCTTCATCCGCCGCGACCCCGCCAATAATCGAAAAAAAGCTTGACAAATCGCGGCTTTCCGTCTATGCTGGAAAATGTATTGCGTAACGATCCAATTCGCATTTTCACCAAGGGAGGACGATTGCATGTCCCGTATGGAAGATCTCTTTGGCATTCATGTCTTTAATGACGCGGTGATGCAGAAGCGTCTGCCCCGCGATACCTATAAAGCGCTGCACAAGACCATCGCCGATGGCCGCGCCCTCAAACCCGAGGTGGCCAACATCGTCGCCAATGCGATGAAGGACTGGGCCATCGAGAAGGGTGTGACACACTATACCCATTGGTTCCAGCCCATGAACGGCGTGACGGCTGAAAAGCACGACAGCTTCCTCACCCCCCGCGACGGCGGCCAGATCATCCTGGAGTTCTCCGGCAAGGAGCTGGTGCATGGCGAGTCCGACGCCTCCTCCTTCCCCTCAGGCGGCCTGCGTGCCACCTTTGAGGCCCGCGGCTACACCGCCTGGGATCCCACCAGCTATGCCTTCATCAAGGATGGCGTGCTGTGCATCCCCACGGCCTTCTGCTCCTACGGCGGCGAGGCTCTGGACGCCAAGACGCCGCTGCTGCGCTCCATGGAGGCGCTGAACAAGCAGGCCGTGCGTGTGCTGAAGCTCTTTGGCCGCAATGCCACCCGCGTGACCCCCACCGTCGGTCCCGAGCAGGAGTACTTCCTGGTAGACAAAACGCTCTACGATCAGCGCAAGGATCTGATCTTCTGCGGCCGCACACTCTTTGGCAACAAGCCGCCCAAGGGCCAGGAGCTGGACGATCACTATTCCGGCGCCATCAAGCCCCGGGTGAAGGCCTTCATGACCGAGCTGGACGAGGAGCTGTGGAAGCTGGGCGTGCTTGCCAAGACCGAGCACAACGAGGCAGCCCCGGCCCAGCATGAGCTGGCGCCCATCTACGCCGTGACCACTGTGGCCACCGATCACAATCAGCTGACCATGGAGCTGATGAAGAAGGTAGCCCTGCGCCATGGGCTTGTGTGTCTGCTGCATGAGAAGCCCTTCGCTGGCGTCAACGGCTCTGGCAAGCACAACAACTGGTCCATGTCCACCAACACCGGCTACAACCTGCTGGAGCCCGGCGATGATCCGGCTTCCTCTGCGCAGTTCCTGCTGTTCCTCACGGCGGTGATCCGTGCGGTGGATCTGCATGCGGATTTGCTGCGTGTCACCACGGCCACCGCTGGCAACGATCACCGTCTGGGCGCCTGCGAGGCCCCGCCGGCCATCATCTCCATCTTCCTGGGCGATGAGCTGACCGCCATCGTGGACAGCCTCCTGGCGGACGAGGAATATCACTCCGCCGCGAAGAAGGATCTGGAAATCGGCGTGACGGTGCTGCCCAAATTCCCCCAGGACAACACCGACCGCAACCGCACCTCCCCCTTCGCCTTCACGGGCAACAAGTTTGAGTTCCGCTCCCTGGGCTCCTCCGCGTCCATTGCGGACACCAATGTGGTGCTCAACACCATCGTTGCCGATGTCCTGATGGAGTTTGCCGACGAATTGGAGCAGGCTGCGGATTTCCGGAGCGCGCTGCACGATCTGATCGTCCGCACGCTCCGCCAGCATTACCGCATCATCTTCAACGGCAACGGCTATGCACCCGAATGGCTGGTGGAAGCCGCCCGCCGTGGTCTTCCCAACTTCCCCAACACGGTGGATGCTTTGCCCCACCTGATCGACGAAAAGAACATTGCCCTTTTCCGCCGTCAGAACGTTTTCACCGAGAAGGAGCTGCGTTCCCGGTACGAGATCACCCTGGAATACTACACCAAGACGGTGAACATCGAGGCCGAAACGTGCCTGATGATGGCCGAGAAGCAGATTTTCCCCGCCTGCGCCCGCTTTGCCGGCGACATCGCCCGGGCCGTGAAGAACATCCGTGCCTGCGGGCTGGAAGCGACGGCCGAAACGCGTCTGCTGCAAATGGTGACCACGCGCAACGCCCGCCTGCTTGACGCCATCGACACGCTGCGCGACGCCATCAGCGCCTCCAAACAGAGTGGAGACGCCCTGGCCGACGCTTCCTACGAGCGCAACGTCATCATCCCCGCCATGACCGCCATCCGCCTGGTAGCCGATGACCTGGAAACCATCGTCGGCAAGGACTACTGGCCCTTCCCCACCTACGATGACCTGCTTTTCAACGTCTGAGAAATACAGGCTCCATTTGCATCATCACAAATAAACAGGCCGCGCCAACCCCGTTCCTTCCGGGTGGCGCGGTCTGTTTTCATTTATGCTGCCACTTCCTGCGGCATGGAGATATCATATGTCGTCAGCTGTGCTGGCGATACCATTCGTAATCGTAGCAGTAATCCGAATCTGCAGGGCTGGCTGCGACGGTAAAACGTACCACGGCGTTTTCCCGCAGCTTGAGGGTGACCTGACCGGCCTTCTCCAGCAACTGCGTCGCGCACTGGGGGGTACCTGCCTGGCGCAGGAACTTCAGCTGCGCGTCGGTCAGGGACGCAGGCTCGCCCATCTCATGCCAGCACTTGAGGGGATTGCAGACCACCTCGTCCACCGTTTCCGTGGTCAGCACCGCTCGCTCCGGCAGCGGCAGGTCGATGCTGATGGTCATTTCACTCCGCTCCTCACGGCAGAGGTTCCAGGCAACGCCCTCATAGGAACCGTCAGGCTTCTTCATCAGCACCACATGGGCGTCGCGGTACACACATTCGCCCTTCAGGTTATTGAAGAACGTAAACGTCCAAAGCGTGGGCTTGGCGATCAGCCCGTTGGCAATCATGCCGAAGCCGCCATGGAAGGGCCTGGACGGTACGCCGCCCTCCTCGAACACATCACCGAAGGTCCAGTAGGAATAGCTGGCGCACATATCGCCCATGCGGGCCAGAAGACCGGCGATGTAGGCAGCGTTCAGATTCGTGTCATGGATGGGACAGAAGGGGTTGTAGGAGGTGTTGAATTCCGTGATGTGCATCTCCATCCCGCGGTATTCCGGGAAGCTGTCGATGATATCTCGGGTGGCCTGCATCTCCTCGGCAATGGATTCCACGGTACGCATGGTGTGATACAGGTAGCGGCCCTTACGCTGGGGATCCTCGCCCATGTAGGCGTGGCGGGTCAGGAAATCGACGGGCAGGCTGTTATCCCGGCAGTAGGTCAGGAAATTCCGCACCCAGTCCAGGGACGTGGAGCCGCCGCAGATGGCCGGGCCGCCCACGCGCATCTTCGGCAGGGTTTCCTTCACCGCCCTGACGGAGGTCGCGTAAAGCTCGTGGTACTTCTTTTCGTCCGCATTCTCCCAGAAGCCGGGCAGATTCGGCTCGTTCCAGACCTCGCAGGGCCAGACGGAAACCTCCTCCTCGCCGTAGCGATCCGCCAGGTGACGCAGTGTCGCGCGGATCAGGGCCGCCCACTTTTCGTGATCGGCAGGCGGGGTGGTGTTGCCCTTCCAGTAGAAGATGGTCTGGGTACCGCTGGCCATCTTGGAGGGCATGAAGCCCAGCTCCAGGAAGGGGCGGATGCCATTCTCCATGTAGTAGTCCATCACCCGGTCGAGGTAGGTGAAGTTGTAGCTCTCATGCTCGTCGCTGCCGTCCCAGGCGCGCCAGTACTGGTAGATGCCCATGTCATCGCAGAACAGGCCGTGGCCGCGGATGTGCTTGAAGTGGCACTCCTTCTGGGCCATGGCCAGCTGCTCCTGGTATTCCTTCTGCAGCGCCAGGCCCATGCGGCCCGTGCCTACGCAGAAAGCGGCGTTGTTGTTGAAGGTTGCCCGGCTGTCGGGGGTGACGGCAATATTCAGATGCTTCATACCGTTCATTCCTTTCTGTATTTGTTCCAGTCAAAGACGAGGATCTGCCCGTCGGTGATATCCGCCTGACGGGTGTCGATGTGCTCGTAGCCGCCGATCGTTACTGGCTTTGCGGCCTCCAGGACAGCGTCGGTCAGGTTATTCACGAAGTCATCGAACCTGTTACGGGGGAAGAGTTCGGGCTGGTGGCTGCACAGGACATGCGTGAAATCATACGCCTGCAGCCTGCGAATGTTCTCCCGGTATGCCATTACGCCCAGCGCCTCCGGAAAGAAGAGCCAGGTACAGGGATTCCAGTCATCGCCGGTCAGCAGGAGCTTGCGCTCCGGGATCAGGACGCAGGCGCTGCCGGGCGTATGGCCGGGACAATCAATGATGCGCACCGTGACGCCGCCGAGGTCGATGTCGCCGGGCTGCGCAGTCTGCGGCAGCTCGCACTCTCCCTGCAGGAATGTCGCCTCGGACAGCGCATCCGTGCCGATCAGCCCTCTGCCCTGGGCCGCAGCAAGGATCTGCCGCCGCTTTTCCTTTCCATTGTAGATATGGAATGCAGGCATGTCCTCCGGGAGCATGAGGCATTCACAATCCGGAATGCCGCGCAGGGTATAGGCGCCGAGGGTATGGTCGTGATGATGGTGGGTCAGCAGCACCCGGAAGGGCTTGTTCCCGATGAGGCTCCGCACCATGTCGCCCACGTTCTCCACGCCGTAGCCGGTATCCACCAGCAGGGCTGCCTGATCGCCCTCAATGAGCGTCATACATACGCCCATGGCATCGCGGATGTGCATCACATCCGGCAGTACACGATTTACTTCAAAGCCCATGCGCTTCTCTCCTTTGCGCAAATTCTGACTAATCATTTCGACACGATGGCGTCCGATTCCTGTTTCATGCCTTTTCGATGCTTGCCGGATTCTGCGCATTTTTTGCCATCGTGACAAATCCGGCTTGTCTGTACGGGCTTTGGCATGATATAATCCAATCAGATGAAACGACAGGAGGCTTCTGCCCATGCATACCGATTTCCGTTACTGGCTTCCCTTTCTGACTGAAGATGTACCTGCTGCGCTGACCACGCCGGAATCCGTCGCCCGCTTTGAGCTGAAGCAGGCCCTGCCCCGTATTGCGCCGGATATGAGCGTTACCCTCTGCCGTGATGACAGCATGGGCGAAGGCTTCCGCGTCTGCCGCCAGGGCAATACCATCACCATCACCGGCGGCGAAGTGGGACTACTCTACGGCGCTTACCGGGTGATGATGGCGCTTTACGCCGGTGAAAAGCTTCCCGCAGATCACGCGCAGCAGCCGAAGTACGCCCTGCGCATGATCGACAACTGGGACAATGCCGACGGCGACATCGAACGCGGCTACTCCGGCCGCAGCCTCATGTTCGAGGGTGGACGGTTCGACTATGATCCCATCCGGCTGCGCGGCCTGGCCCGCCTGATGGCGTCCGTGGGCCTGAACGTGCTGTGCATCAACAACGTCAACGTCCGCAACCCTGCCCATCGCCTCATTGAGGACTGGCTGCCCCAGCTGGCGGAGGTGGCGGCCATCTTCCGCCCCTTCGGCGTTCGGCTGATGGTATCCATCGACTATGCCCAACCCATGCGCCACGGCATCGACACCGCCGATCCCCTCAACGAGCGTGTGCAGGCCTGGTGGAACGAGCAGTGCCGGGTGGTCTATGCCGCCATTCCCGACCTGGCGGGCTTCCTGGTCAAGGCGGACAGCGAGCATCGCCCCGGCCCCTTCACCTACGGCCGCAACCACGCCGAGGGCGCCAACATGCTGGCCCGGGCGCTGAAGCCCTTCGGCGGCAATCTGGTGTGGCGCTGCTTTGTCTACAACTGCCAGCAGGACTGGCGCGACCAGGTCACCGACCGTCCCATGGCGGCCTATCAGCATTATGTGTACCTGGACGGTCAGTTCGAGGACAATGTCATCCTGCAGGTGAAGAACGGCCCCTTCGATTTCCAGGTGCGCGAGCCCGTTTCCCCCACCCTGCTGGCGATGCCTGAAACGAATCTGGCCATCGAATGGCAGCTGGCGCAGGAGTACACCGGCCACCAGATCGACATCTATGCCATGATGGGCATGTGGCAGGAGGTCATGGCCGACCTGGGCGCAGATAAAGTGATGGCCATGGCGGCGGTGAGCAACCTCGGCCGCGACGAATGCATCTTCGGTCATCCCTTCGCGGCCGTCAATTTCTTCGGCTACGGTCTCCTTTCCTGGGATCCGGATAACGCCGCCGCCGGGGACGTCGCCCGCCTCTGGGCAAAGCTGACCTACCGCCTGGATGCAAAGGACGAGGATACGCTGGTCGGCATCCTGCTGGAGAGCCGCGGGGCATATGAGAAGTACACTGCGCCTCTGGGCGTGTGCTGGATGGTCGTGCCCCATGAGCATTACGGCCCCAGCCCCGATGGCTACGAGTATCAGGCCTGGGGCACCTACCACCGTGCCAGCCGCGACGCCGTGGGCATCGACCGCACGGCAAAGGGCACCGGTTACGCAGAGCAGTACCCCGCCGAACTCCGCGACCGCTATTCCAGCCTGGAAACCTGCCCGGACGAGCTGCTGCTGTGGTTCCAGCGCCAGCGCTACGATTATGTCATGCGCGACGGCCGCACCCTCATCCAGCGCATCTATGATGACCACTTCGAGGGCTACGAATGGGTCGAGGCCGCTGAGAAGAAGCTGACCGCGCTGCCCCTGCCGGAAGCCGACAAGGCCATCGTCATGGAGCGCATGACCCGTCAGAAGAAGAACGCACGTGAATGGCGCGACGTCATCAACTCCTTCTTCTACCGCTTCTCCGGCGCGGAGGACGAGAAGGGCCGCCCGCTGTATCTGTAAGGAGGGCACAGAATGAACCTGCGCATCATGAGCAACAACCTCTGGTGGTGCGATGATAACCGCCCCGCCTGGGCCGCGAAGGGGCTGGACTGCTCCGCCGCCGCCCGTGCAGAGGGCTTCTGCCGTGTGTACGCAGCCCTGCAGCCGGACGTCATCGGCCTGCAGGAATGCTCCGCCCTCATGGCAGATGAGCTGATGCAGCGCTTCCCGCAGCATGATCTGCCCTACACCCTCCTTTGGGGCCACGACACGCCCATCCTGTACCGCACGAACCGCTTCGACCTGGTGGATTCCGCGTTCCTGCTGTACCCGGAGGAATTTCCCGGCCACGAGGGCAGCTTCAACAACTGGCGCACCAAGTCGTACCTGGCCGCCGTTCTGCGCTGCAAATCGAACGGTCAGTACCTCATCGTGGCCACGACTCATCTGTGGTGGAAAAGCAGCAGGCCCGACTCCCCCATCTACCAGCCGCACTCAGCCGAGGCCCGCGCCTATCAGCTGGGTCTGCTGATGGACAGGCTGGATACGCTGCAGGAGAAATATGCCTGCCCTGCCGTCATGCTGGGCGACTTCAACGCCGGGTACGATTCCCTCACAGTGCAATCCGCCTTTGCCCGCGGCTGGCTCCACGCCCATGATACGGCGGCGGAATACGCCGATGGCGGCAACGGGCATCATCCCTGCGACAGCAGCGGTTATGCCCCCTATGAGCCACGCGACTTCTGCTTCAGCCTCGATCAGATCATGCATCGCGGCGCGCCTGAGGGCTTCATCCGCCGCTTTGACCGCTATACCGGTGAGGACTACCTGCCCCTGTCTGATCATCTGCCCGTCTGGGTGGATGTGACGCTCTGACTGCATACGAAAAGGCAGCTCCCGATTCATTCGTCGGGGCTGCCTTTTTCATATTTCCGGATTACGCACGGCTCCAGACAGCGCCGTCCTTGCTGTCCTTGACAACGATGCCCAGGGCAGCCAGCTCATCGCGGATGCGGTCGGATTCGGCCCAGTTCTTGGCCTTGCGGGCCTCGTAGCGGGCGGTCAGGAGTGCGGTGACCTTCGCGGTCTCCTCCTCGGTGGCGTCGGCGGGGCCAGTGATGGTGTAATCGCCGGTCGTGGCGGCCTTGGCGGTGGCGGCGGCATTATCGGCGCGCATCTTCGCGGCGGCCTCCACCAGGTCGAGGCTCAGCACACGGTCGAAGTCGCCCAGCAGGTACAGCTTCGTCACGTCGTCGATGTCGCGGGCCTTCAGCACGTCGTACACGCAGGTGATGGCCAGGGAGGTGTTCAGGTCGTTGGTCAGGCCCTTGAGGAACTTCTCCCGATACTTCTTCGCACCCTCCAGGTCGGGCTGCTTGTCGGCTTCGGGCTTCAGGGCGGCAATGCGGCCCACCAGCTTGTTATAGGTGCCCGCCGCATTGTCCAGGTTCTCCCAGGAGAACACCAGATTCTGACGGTAGTGGCTCTGCAGGCAGAAGAGGCGGTAGGCCAGTGGGTTATAGCCCTTCTCCATCAGCAGGCTCACCGTCAGGAACTCACCCTTGGACTTAGACATCTTGCCGCCGGCGGTATTCAGGTGGTGCACATGGAACCAGTGGCGGCACCACTCATGTCCCAGATAGGCCTCGGACTGGGCAATCTCATTGGTGTGGTGCGGGAAGGCATTGTCAATGCCGCCGCAATGCAGATCCAGGTATTCGCCCAGGTGCTTCTTGGAGATGCAGCTGCACTCAATGTGCCAGCCGGGATAGCCAACGCCCCAGGGGGAATCCCACTTCAGCGCCTGATCCTCGAACTTCGACTTGGTGAACCACAGCACGAAGTCCGCCTTGCTGCGCTTGTTGTCATCCGCCTCCACGTCCTCGCGGACGCCCACG
The DNA here is from genome assembly GCA_017516305.1 of Clostridia bacterium. GTDB lineage: Bacteria > Bacillota > Clostridia > Christensenellales > Aristaeellaceae > UBA11524. The sequence goes on from JAFXDB010000241.1 coordinate 16,384, forward strand.
GCCAGATCCTCCTCGTCGTGGTCGTTGAAGACATAGTACTTCTCCAGCTTCGCGGTATCGAAGTACACATTGCCGCCGGCCAGGTAGGCATAGCCCTTCTCCAGCAGCCGCTCCACCATTTCGATGTAGTCATCAATGCAGTTGGTGGCAGGCTCCACGACCTCGGGGGTCTTGATGTGCAGACGGGCGCAGTCGGCAAAGAAGGCGTCGGTGTAGAACTGGGCGATCTCCATGACCGTCTTGTTCTCGCGCTTGGCGCCCTTGAGCATCTTGTCCTCGCCCGTGTCGGCGTCGGAGGCCAGATGGCCCACGTCGGTGATGTTCATCACGCGGGTCACATTGTAGCCCTCGTAGCGCAGAGCCTTCTCCAGCACGTCCTCCATGATGTAGGAGCGCAGGTTGCCGATGTGGGCAAAGTGATAAACCGTGGGGCCGCAGGTGTACATGGACACATCGTTGCCGAAGCGGGGCCGGAAGGGCTCCTTGCGGTGAGTCAGGGAATTATAGAGAAGCATTACATTCATTCCTTTCAAAGGGGATACCTTTTATATTTCTACATCATGTCCTCTTATTCCTGCCGGAAGCGGAATTTATAGAAATCAAATTGACAGCCGGGCAGGAAAACAAAGGTCACGCTGCACACGCCCGGCAGCACCTCCACCGGGAAGGACTGCAGACCCCGCTCCGTGCCTTGGAACTGGGCCAGGCTCGTCAGCGTCTCCCCTTCCGCATTGGTCATGCGGATGGTGATGGGGTTCTGCGCCAGCGGTGTGAGGCCTTCAATGGTCAGCATGGCGCGGGTGGCGTCTCCGAACGCCATGTTGTCATAGCACAGGGACACGTTGTTGCCGATGTTCACGACGCCCTCCTCCGTGCGGGTGAAGCTGTCGCCGTAGACAGAATCAGCTTCCAGCGCGGACAGCTCCTGCCAGGCACGGCTCTGGCGGGTGAAGGAAAAGCCCTTGAGGTGAATTTTGTCCTTCATGGTGAAGCACAGGGTATGCACCCCCACCAGACGCACCGGCAGCCGGTAGGTCTCCGGCTGATATACATTCCAGCGGCTGGGCTTCTGGTACGGCAGCACGGCAATGACCGTCCCTCCGTCACGGGGATCCCCATCCCAGAGAGTCACGTCGTAATGCTTGCTGTCCAGGGCAAAGATGGGCAGCGTGATCTCATCCGATCCAACAGGGCCAAAGTCCACCTTCTCATAGCCCGCCATGGACTCTCCATCCCGGGAGAAGGATACGCCCTGCTCATTGCCATTTCCCACATCGCCGTAGCTGATGGAGAAGAGGCCGCCGGTCACAAAGCTGTAAGGATCCAGATTGGGCTGGCCCATGCCGGTGATGGTGATATCCTGCTGGCTGATGATGCGCGGGTGATCGTACCCATTGCTGACCATGGCGCGCAGGTAGACCGTATCGTCCCCCAGTCCGGTCACGGTGACCACATCGCCATCCACGCTGTACGCCGCGCAGGGGCTTTCGATGCCCTTGGCGTTGGTGATGCGGAAGGAGACCGTCTGGCAATCTGCATCCGCCGGTTGACAGGAAACGAGGAAGCGCATCGACGGATTCTGCTGCGTCAGCATCTTGCTGTCCATAGGCGTGAGCGTCACCTTGCGCACGGGCTTTTCCTGGGGCATATCGCTTTCCCGGCACAGCTTCACGCCGCAGCTGACGCCATCACGCACAGGCGCTTCGTCAAAGGGAATCTCCAGCACAGCAGCATCCTTGCCGGGGGAAGTGACGGTCACGCGCATGACCCCGGGTTGCATAGTACATCCGGCCATGATCAGGAGCTTGCCATTAAACAGGCGGCGGGTGCTGGTCTTATATCCCTCACGATCGGTAGAATCGCCGTTGTCAAGGCCAAGGAGCCTTCCCACACCGGTGACGGCAATATGTACGCGGTCGCAGGCGTTGTCCACGGGCAGGCCATCCGCATCCGCCATGGAAACGGTGATGAAAGCTATGTCCTCGCCATTGGCCGTGAGCAGGGCGGCGCCGTCCGCGTCCAGCACAATACGCGCGCTGTCGCCGGGAGTGAAGCGCGCATCCGCCGCCAGGACGTCCCCTGCCGCGTCATAGGCCACCGCCTTCAATTCGCCAGGCACAAAGGGCACCTGCCACACGCCGCAGCAAGCCCGCCAGTCCGTCCGGCTGATTTTCTGTACGCCCAGGGACTTCCCGTTCAGGAACAGCTCGCAGGATTCTCCGTTGGTCATCACCGGCACATCGACGGTCTGCCCGGGATTCCAGTCCCAATGCACCCCGATATGCACCATGGGCTCCGGGTTCCAGACGGATTTGCACAGGTACCAGAAGTCCTTGGGAAACACGCAGGTATCCATCATGCCGAAGTAGCTGCTGCGCGTATGATAGGGCGTGGGCTCGCCAATGTAGTCGATGCCCGTCCACAGGTACTGCCCGAGGGAAAAGGGCGTGTTCATGTCCTCCACCAGGCACATGCGCATGTCCTTCGTACCCCAGGAGGTGGTGCTGTTGCCCAGCGAGGAGCACTGCAGGTCGTCATCGGAGAGGATAGGCGCGCTCATGGGGAAGCGGTAAACGCCCCGGCTGGACACTGCCGAAGCCGTTTCGCTGCCGTAGATGACCCATTCCGGGTGCTTCTGATGGTGATCCGCATAGAGCTTCTCGCCGTAGTTATAGCCCACCGCCTGCACATGCACCGCACAGTTCTGCGCGCCCTGCCAGGGCATGAAATTGCTGCCGATGGTGGTGAAGGCATTGCCGGACGGGTCATTCAGGCGGACGTTCGTGCAGAGCATCTGTGTGGTTTCCACGGCGGATTCATCTACATGGGTATCGAAGATCTCATTGCCCACCGACCACATCAGCATGCAGGGGTGATTGCGGTCACGGCGTACCCAGGCCGCCACATCCTGCGCCACATCTTCCTCAAAGAATCGGGCATAATCATAGGGCGTCTTCTGACGCTTCCACATATCGAGAAGCTCATTGACCACCAGAATGCCCAGGCTGTCGCACAGCTCCATCACCTGCTTTGCCGGTGGGTTATGGCTGGTGCGCAGGCTGTTGACGCCCATCTCCTTCATGGCCGTCAGCTGCCGCAGCGCCGCATGCGCATTGAATGCGCTTCCCAGGCAGCCCAGGTCATGATGCAGGCAGACGCCGTGGAGCTTCAGCACTTCGCCGTTGAGGAGGAGGCCGCAGTCGGCGGTCAGTTCAATGCTGCGGAAGCCGATGTTCTGCCATATCGTGTGTCCGCCACAGGTGCTTTTGAGGCGGTAGCAATAAGGCTTCTCCGTGTCCCAGAGGGTCGGATTATGAATGGTGACCTCAGTATGCGCCCATTCATGATGGGGATAAGCCGTGTCCTCCATGACGAGGGTCTTCTCGTCCGCCTCGTACAGCTCATGGTGCACAAGCGTTCCGTCCTCCGGGCCCGTCAGCTCGGCGTCAATGGTCAGCACCCAGTCCGACCCCTGCTGCCGGGTATTGACATAGATCCCGTCGGGAACGATATGCCGCTTGTCCTCCACATGGAGGGTCACGTCGCGGAAAATGCCTGCACCGGAATACCAGCGGCTGTTGGGGCTCTGGTGGCGCACATGGACATGCAGCGTGTTTTTTCCCTCCTGCAGGAACCGCAGCGGCACATCGAAGCAGGTGTACCCATAATGGTGGGTTGCCACGACGTCGCCGTTGAGCAGAACGTCGCAATCCTGATACACGCCGTCAAAGCGAAGCCAGACCGCCTTGTGCAGCCATTCAGCAGGAACCTCCAGCGTCCGGCGATACCAGCCATCGGTGTTTTCGTACAGGTCTTCATGATTCTGGATGAGAAAATCGTGAGGAAGATCCACCGGCTTCCAAGCCTCCACGGCAGCCTCTGCATCTGCATAGGAGCTATCAAGGGGAAGCTTCAAAAAGGACCAGCCATCATTGAACAGTCTTTCCATCAAAAGCAGCCTCCAAATCCCGTTTCATCTATTGGAACCTTTTACATATTCGCTTTCCGTTTCAAAAACCCTTGTATTTCCTTCGTACTGTCCTCCCGGCATTCCGAACTCCGGTCGGTCACGCAATAACAATTTCAGTCATTCGGTCGGTTCAGGTAAAGGAGACCGAAAGTCGGTGGATGTTTACAGATAATTCTTTTATCTGTATTTGACAGCACCGGATAAATCATATAAAATGGAGAAAAGCAGACAGATTCGGAAAGGAGCACCATCATGAAGATCACATTTCTGGGCGCGAATCACGAGGTCACCGGCAGCCGTACGCTGATTGAATGGCGGGAGGGACGCTATCTCCTGGTGGACTGCGGCATGGAGCAGGGGCAGAATGAATACGAGAATGCAGAGATGCCCGTGAGCGCCAAGCAGATCGAGTATGTGTTCATCACCCACGCGCACATTGACCACACGGGCATGCTGCCCAAGCTGTGGCGGGATGGCTTCCGCGGCAAGGTGTACACCACCCGGGAAACGAACAATCTCTGCGCCATTATGCTGGCTGACAGCGCACACATCCAGATGAGCGACGCGGAATACCAGACGAAGAAGAACAAGCGCAAGAATCTCCCGCCGGTGGAGCCCACCTACGACATGGACGACGTCAACGAGCTCCTTGGCAATTTCCGCCCCTGCGGATATGACGAGACCATCCGCGTGGACGAGGGCCTCACCGTCTCCTTCACCGACATCGGCCACCTGATGGGCTCCGCCGCCATCTCCCTGTGGCTCACCGATGGAGAGGAAACGCGCAAAATCGTCTTCTCCGGCGACGTCGGCAACATCAACCAGCCCCTGCTGAATGACCCCATGTTTGTCCGCGAGGCGGATTATGTGGTGGTCGAATCCACCTACGGTGACCGTCTGCATGCAGACCGCATCGACCCGACTCCCATGATGGTGGACGTAATCCAGCGCACCCTTGACCGCGGCGGAAATGTCATTATTCCCTCCTTCGCCGTAGGCAGGACCCAGGAAATGCTCTACATCATCCGTGATATCAAGATGCGCGGCCTGGTACATGGTCACGACGGCTTCCCCGTCTATGTAGACAGCCCGCTGGCCAATGAAGCCACCGCCGTTTTCCTGCAGTGCGATACCGAGTGCCTTGATCCCGAAGCCCGCGCAGTCATGCAGCAGGGCATCAACCCCATTTCCTTCCCGGAGCTGGAAACCGTGGTCACCGCCGACGAATCCAAGAAGCTCAACGCCTCCAAGATCCCCGGCGTCATTATCTCCGCCTCCGGCATGTGCGACGCTGGCCGTGTCCGTCACCACCTCAAGCACAACCTCTGGCGGCCTGAGTGTACGGTTCTGTTCGTGGGCTACCAGTCCAACGGAACGCTGGGCCGTCAGCTGCAGGACGGCAAGAAGGAGGTCAAGGTGCTGGGTGAAGAGATCGTTGTCCGGGCCGAGATTGCGACCCTCCAGGGCGTCAGCGGCCATGCAGACAAAAACGGACTCCTGCGCTGGATGGACGGCTTCCATCCGGCTCCCCCGCAGATTTTCGTCAACCATGGCGACCATGACCAGGCCGTCACGTTCACAGAAACCCTGAAAGCCCGATATGGCGTAAAGGTGGACTGCCCCTATTCCGGCAGCGAATTTGATCTGCTGACCGGAAAGTGGCTGCATATTGCCGAAGGCGTCCCCTTTGTGAAGAAAAAGGCCGCCCAGAGCCAGGGAGCCGTAGCACAGCAGAGTGCTTATGCCGAGATGATGAATGCCATCAATGCCCTGGAGGCTGCCGCTAAGTCCGCTCACGGCCTGGCCAACGGCGAATTGAAGCGCCTGACCAGGGACATCAGGAAGCTGACAGACGAGCTCCGGACCTGAGGAGGTTAATTTCCTGTGATCAACTCCCCCATCATCGGCGTCACCACCAGCGTGATGACCGATACCCTTGTCCTGCATATGAATCCCTGCTATCCGGATGCACTGCTGCGCGCAGGCGGCACGCCGCTGCTGCTGCCCCAGACCGGCGACGCCTCCGCCGTTGCACGCTATGCCCAGCTGATCGACGGCCTGCTCCTTTCCGGCGGAGACGACATCGACCCCGCACGTTACGGAGAAGCACAGAGCTGGAGCTGCGGCGATATCTGCCCTCAAAGGGATGAATTCGAGCTGGCCCTCTGCCGCGAGGTGCTGCGCCTCGGCAAACCCATCTTCGGCATCTGCCGCGGCATACAGCTGCTCAATGTTGCCCTCGGTGGTACGCTGTATCAGGACCTGAAAAGCGAATGGCCGGGAAGCCTCGCCCATCAGCAGCATCAGAAGCCGGAATACACCTCTCACCCCGTCAGCATCGTCTCGGATACGCAGCTGCAGCACATCCTGGAGACCGACATGCTGGCCGTGAATTCCCATCATCATCAGGCCGTGAAGGAACTGGCACCGGAGCTGCGCGTATCTGCGCTGTCCCCCGACGGCGTGATCGAAGCCGTGGAGCATATGCAGCTTCCCTTCTGCCTGGCCGTTCAGTGGCATCCGGAGCGGCTGGCCTGGAGACCCGGCCAGGACGCTCACACGGCGCTCTTCCGCGCCTTTGTGGAGGCCTGCCTCCGCTGATTTATCCATATGAACAAGCATTGCACCCCGGTATCTCGCGGTACCGGGGTGCAGTTATTATGCGTTCATAAAGTCAGCAATGATTACTTGCCGATGTAGCTCACCTCGAAGGTGGTGATCATCCCGTCAGTGGAAATGACGCAGAAATTCCGCAGCTGTGCAGGATCGTCAATGCCGTATTCCGCCACGGCTGCCAGCACCTTCTCCACGGAGAACCAGGCAACCTTCTTGTCAGCCATGTTGTCGATGCGGTCGGGGTCGATGGGCATCCACCACTGCTCCTTCTCGGCGCTGTCCAGTACCAGCTTGGGCGCGCCGCTGCCGGAGTAGATCACCGCGAAAGTGCGGCCGGGGGCAAACCACGCTGCATCGGCGCTGAGCTGGATATAGCTGTTGTCCCACTCCTGGCGGGCCTTGAGGCCATTTGCATCGCCCCAGAGGACGGTGCCGTTGAGCATGGACTTGATGGGTTCGGGCTCCGTCAGGCCGCTGCCGCGCTCGCAGGAGGCCGCACCGGCCATCAGCTGCTCCACCACTGTGGGATACGGATAGGGTGTGCGCTGGCTGCGGAGCTTGGGATGCAGCTGACGACGCACCCAGACATGACATTCGCCGCCGGAAATCTGGTTGTTGCCATTGTCCCAGATGAAGATCGGTACGCCGTAGGCCGTGGACTTGGCGCCCATGTAGAAAGCCCAGGCTTCACGGGCGGCCGTGTTGTTCTGGGTGTTGGTGGCGCCGGTTTCGCCGATGATGACCGGGATGCCCTTTTTCAGGAAGAGCTTCTCCACGTTGGAGAAAACAGAGTCAATGGAGTTGGTGTGGCTGCGGTTGTTGGGGTTGAAGTCCACCTGCTTATCGCTGAGGCAGAAATCATAGGGGCTGTAGCAGTGCACGGAAATGATGAGGTTCTCGGCCTCCACGCCGTTCACCGTGGGGATGGTGATGGCGTTCATGGCCGCGTAGCTGCTGGATGCCGCATAGCCGGGAATCATCAGTGCGCGCTCGCCATTGTAGCCCTTAGGCTCCGTGCGCACCACATCCACGAAAATCTGGTTCAGGTAGTTGACCGCGGCATAACCCGCCTTGTTGCCGTTCCATTCCAGGCCCGTACCGGCCATGCGGGGCTCGTTCATGGCCTCGAAGATCAGGTGCTGATCATAATCGGCAAAGGCGTCGGCAATCTGCCGCCACATCGCTCCCAGCTGAACGCCGATGGCCTCGTAATCCGTGCTCAGCTCCGGTACGTTCAGCCAGTTTTCGTGGTGCATGTTGATGATCACATACAGGTCGCAGGCGTAGCAGTAGTCCACGACCTCCTTCACGCGGGCAATGAACGCAGGATCAATGGTGTACGTTCCATCATCGGAGACATGCTGGTACCAGGTGATGGGAATGCGGATGGAGTTGAAGCCCGCGTCCTTCACGCGCTGGATCAGCTCCATGTCAACAATGGGATTGCCCCAGCTGGTCTCGTGGCTGGAGATGTCCGGGGCTTTATAGCCCGTGGCGTCAAAGGTGTTGCCGATGTTCCAGCCGACGCCCATGTTGGCGACGATCTCCGCCGCCGTCAGGCCGGTCAGGGGTTGTGCCGCAGCTTCCTGCGCACCTTCCTCTGCATGGGCAGCCATGGCAAAGAGCATTGTGATCAGCAGCAGGACAGCCATCATCTTCTTCATCGCTAGTTTCCTCCGGTCATATTGATTCCGGCTCACTTGCCGGGCTTTCGCATGGTCAGGCTGATGCGCTTGCGCTTCACGTCCACCTCGTTGACCCAGACGGTGACGATATCGCCCACGCGGACAACCTCGCTGGGGTGATTGACGCGGCGGCCGCTGCGCAGCTGGCTGATATGCACCAGGCCGTCCTGATGAACGCCGATGTCCACAAAGGCGCCGAAGTCGGTCACGTTGCGTACGGTACCAGTCAGCTCCATCCCGGGCTTCAGGTCCTCCATGTGCATTACATCTGAGCGCAGGGTCGGCTGGGGCAGCTCATCGCGGGGGTCACGGCCGGGCTTGTTCAGCTCCGCAGCGATATCCCGCAGGGTCGGCTCGCCCACGCCCAGCTCTGCCGCCAGGCTGGAAAATCCGTGCTGCTCGGCCATTGCGTGAATCTTATCCACCGCCTGGGCAGGCGTGAGGCTGAAGGTCTTCAGCAGCGCCTTGGCAGCGGCATAGCTTTCCGGGTGAACGCCGGTGTTCTCGATCAGATCCTTCGCGCCGGGGATGCGCAGGAAGCCCGCGCACTGCTCGAAGGCCTTCGGGCCCAGTCGCGGCACCTTCTTCAGCTGTGCACGGCTGGTGAAGGGGCCGTTCTCCTCGCGGTAAGTGACAATGTTGTTGGCAATGGTCTTGTTGACGCCCGCCACATGGGACAGCAGCGCCACGGAGGCCGTGTTCACATCCACGCCGACAGCGTTGACGCAGTCCTCCACCACGCCGTCCAGGGCAGCGTCCAGCTCAGCAGGCTTCAGGTCATGCTGATACTGGCCCACGCCGATAGCCTTGGGGTCGATCTTCACCAGCTCCGCCAGGGGATCCTGCAGGCGGCGCGCGATGGAAATGGCTGAGCGGATGTTGACGTCATACTGCGGGAACTCGTCGGCAGCCGCCTTGGAAGCGGAATACACCGAGGCGCCCGCCTCGCTCACAACCATATAGCCCAGTTCGCTCCCCAGATGCATCTCGTGCAGGACATCAGCGAAGAACTGCTCCGTCTCGCGACCAGCCGTGCCGTTGCCGATGGCGGCCAGGGTTACGTCATGGCGGCGGATCATCTGCGTGACGGTGGTCTTCGCAACCTCCAGGGCCTTCTGACCTCGCTGAACGGGGTAGATGACCGTCGTATCCAGCACGCGGCCCGTTTCGTCCACCACGGCCACCTTGCAGCCGTGGGCATAGCCGGGATCGAGAGCCATGGTCACGCGGCCCTTGACAGGCGGCGCCATCAGCAGGGGCTTGAGGTTCATGGCAAACACGCGGATAGCAGCGTCCTGGGCCTTGTCGGTCATTTCGTTGCGCATCTCCGTGTCCAGGGACGGAGCGATAAGGCGCACATACGCGTCATCACAGGCACGGGCGACATATTCAGTGGAGGGCGCGGCAATCTTCTGCACACGGCCGAAGCGGCACATGCGCTGGGCCAGCTCCACGTTGACCACCACGTCCACCTTCAGTACGCCTGCCTTTTCGCCGCGATCCATCGCCAGCACGCGGTGGCCGGGCATCATGCGCATGGGCTCCTTGTGGTCATGGTACATGGTGTAGACGGTATCCTCGATATCGTCCTTGGCCAGGCGGGTCTCGATCACCGCATCGCGGTGGTAATAATCCTTGAGACGTCCGCGCAGGGCCGCATCGTCGGACACCATTTCGGCAATGATGTCCATGGCGCCCTGCAGGGCCTCCTCGGCGGAGGCTACGCCCTTTTCCGCGTCCACATAGCCCTCGGCAGCCTCCACCGGGTCAAGCTGCGCATCCTGCAGCAGCAGCGCCGCCGCCAGGGGCTCCAGACCGCGTTCCTTGGCGATGCTGGCGCGGGTGCGGCGCTTGGGCCGGTAGGGGCGGTACACGTCCTCGATCTGCGCCAGGGTGACGCAGGCGTCCAGGGACGCCTGCAGCTCCTCCGTCCAGACATCCAGCTTCTTCAGGCTCTCGGATACTTCATTCCTGCGCTGCTCGATGTTGCGCAGGGCGGTGAGGCGATCGGAAAGATCACGCAGCTGCTGATCGTCCAGCGAGCCGTGCTGCTCCTTGCGGTAACGGGCAATGAAGGGCAGCGTCGCGCCCTCGTCCAGAAGTGCGATGACAGCCTCCACCTGCCAGGGGGCAATGCCAAACTCCTGGCAGAGCATCTGGGTAATATTCAAGGGAATCCCCTCCTGTAAGATCATGTGATCCCTGCCTGATCCAGCAGGGCGGCAAAGGCGTCGCAGAAACGATGCCTGTCCGCCTGCGTGAAGCGGGACGGGCCGTGCAGGTGATGCTTGCCCGAGGCGCGTCGGGCTTTTTTCGCCATGTGACGCTCCATCAGCATCAGGTCTATATTATCGTTGGTGTAACGCTTCCCCGTGTGATGGATGGCGTATGCGCCGCGCCCCAGGGCCATGGCCGCCACGCCGTAATCCTGCGTCAGCACCACATCGCCCGGTCGGCAGAGGTTCATCAGGGCAATGTCCACCGCGTCCGCGCCGGAGGCAACAAAGCGTACCTGGGCATAGTCGCTGGTCAGCATGTGATGCTCATCACAAAGGAGCGTCACAGGAATCCCCCGCTCCCGCGCGATGGCAACAGCTTCCCGCACCACGGGGCAGGCGTCTGCGTCAATGAGGATGTGCATCAGATGATTACTCCGCTGCAATGGTCGATCTCATGCTGGATGCTCTGCGCGATCCAGCCGGAATACTTCTGACGCCGGGGCAGGAAGGACGCGTCCAGGTAGCTGACGGTGATGTCCCGGAAGCGGCGACAGGGGCGCGTCCCCGTCAGGGACAGGCATCCCTCCTCCGTCTGGTACTCCCCGCTCTTTTCCACGATGACCGGGTTGATCATGGTCACCGGCATCGGGCCCATCATCACGCAGATGATGCGCTTGCGTACGCCGATCATGTTGGCAGCCATGCCCACGCAGCCCTCGCGGTGGTGCAGCAGCGTATCCGTCAGGTCACGGATGACAGGGGCGTCCTCCCGGGTCGCCTCCTCGCTGGGATGCGCCAGAAAGAACACATCCTTCATCACCGGGCGGATCATTTCTTGGTCACCACCGTGCCGTTGTTCTTGTGGATGCTGTTCTCCGGTACCACGCCGCGCACACAGCTGAGGGGATACACATTGCTGTTGCGGCCGATGACCGTGCCGGGGTTCAGGACGCTGTTGCAGCCGACCTCCACATGGTCGCCCAGCATCGCTCCCATCTTCTTCAGACCCGTTTCGATCTTTTCCTCCGCGCTGCGCACGGTCACCAGCGTCTTGTCGCTCTTGACGTTGGAGGTGATGGAGCCGGCGCCCATGTGGCTCTTGTAGCCCAGGATGCTGTCACCGACGTAGTTGTAGTGGGGCGTCTGCACGCTGTCAAAGAGGATGACGTTCTTCAGCTCCACGCTGTTGCCGACCACGCAGCCCTCGCCCACCAGAGCGCTGCCGCGCACAAAGGCGCAGTGACGCACCTCGGTCTTCGCGCCGATGATGCAGGGCGCGCCCAGGAAGGCCGTGGGGGCAACCGTCGCCGTCTTGTGCACCCACACCTGGGGAGTCACCTCGGTGTACTCGGCCGGGTCAAGGGTTGCGCCGATGCGCAGGATCTCATCCTTGATGCCCTTCAGGGCCTCCCAGGGATAGGTGAAGCCGCGCAGATAATCGGCGGCCTGGGTGTGGGAAAGGTCATACAGATCATGAATGGTGTACATGCTTTTTCCTCCTGTTCATATTCCAGACTTTGAAAATATCGGGGACAAACACCCCGGCAATGACGCCAATCGCGTCAATGATGACGTCCACAGGCGTTCCGAGCCTCCCGGGCACAAAGGCCTGGTGCAGCTCGTCGCTTACCGCGTAGGCCAAGGCAATGGCGATGGCCAGCCATCTCCGCCTGACGCCGTATGCCCTCAGCAGCAGAAGCACCAGCAGGCTCAGCAGGCCATATTCCAGTACATGCGCCGCCTTGCGCACCATCGTACCGATGATGACGTAGATCGCTTCCGCAGCATCCGTCCCGCCCTGGGAGACCTCCGCCAGGAGTTCAGCCAGCGGCATGACCGCCGCCTGCGTCATCCCGTCGGATTCGGGGCCCTCCTGTGCAGAGAAGGCGAATATCAGCGCCATCAGCCCTATGACGGCTACCCAAAGCAGCAGCCTGTAAAGCCTCCTGTGCATCCGATCATCCCTTCCGCTGCCCGCATGGACATATCCAACTTTATATTCGACATCAAGCTTGAAATTCCTGCCATCCCGCGTCCGAAAACCATTTCGCTCCGATGTTTCTCCAACAGGAAAAGGGCCGCCCCGTAAAAGGCAGCCCCGAAAGCAGATCAGACCAGATATTTCTTCAGCGTCCGCCGGACAGCGCCGGGGCCCGCCAGCATCTCACGGACATAGCCGATGATTTTCTCCGCCAGACCGGCGCGAACCAGATCGACGCCGAAGATATTGGCGTTTTTCAGCACCGGCTCCAGCTTGCCTTCCAGGCTGGCAGGGGCGGACAGCTTCACGCCCGCAAGCTGGTTCTGCAGCTCCTCCAGCAGCGGGTCGGCAGAGCATTGCATCGGCTCTCCCCTGTCGTCCACAGCCACCAGGTAGCGCAGCCATCCGGCCAGCGCCAGCGGAATGGCCGTCAGGCGCTGCACATCCAGCGTCGGAGAAGCCAGGTAAGCCTTGATGGTCTCGCCGAAGCGGATGCCGACCTTCTGGGAGGTGTCGGTGGCAATGCGCTGGGGCATATCAGGAATGAAGGGGTTGGGCAGGCGCTGACGGACGACCTCGTCGATGAACTTCTTCGGGTCGATGATGCCGGGGTCAGTCACCACGGGCAGACCCTCGGTGTAGCCGATGGTCTTGACCAGCTTGGCCAGCTCCGGATCCTTCATTTCGTCAGCAATGGAGGTGTAGCCCAGCAGACAGCCGTATACTGCAAGCGCGGTATGCAGGGGGTTCAGGCAGGTGGTGACCTTCATGCGCTCGGTCATGTTAACGGTTTCGCGGTCGCAGAAGTACACGCCCGCCTTTTCCAGGGCGGGGCGGCCATTGGGGAAGCGGTCCTCCACCACCAGATACTGGGGCACCTCCGCGTTGACGAAGGGCGCAATGTAGGTGCCCTTACCGGTCACCACAGGCTCCATATCGTCAAAGCCGAGGCCCGTGAGCTGATCGCGGATGACATTGGCCGGGCGGGGGGTGATCTTGTCGATCATCGTCCAGGGGAAGGAAACCGTCGCCTCATCGGCGACGTAAGCAGCAAATGCCGCAGGGCAGTAGCCCTGCTCGACCCAGCCGTCGATGATGGTCAGCACCGCCTGGCGGAGCTTCTCGCCGTTGTGGCTGCAGTTGTCCATGGACACCATGGCAATGGGATACGCACCGGCACGGAAGCGCTCCAGCAGCATCGCCGCCACCACGGACATGGCGTGGCGGGCCTTCAGCGGGCCTGCGGCAATGTCCGCCTGCACCAGACCGGTCAGCTCGCCTGCAGGGGTGGTGACGGCATAGCCCTTCTCGGTGATGGTGAAGGAAGCCATCTGCAGGGAGGGATTGCGGAACGCCTCGCACAGCACCGGCCAGTCCACCACATTCTGGCAGTCCGCCTTCAGCCCCCTTGCAATGGAGGCGATGACCTCCATATCTGTGGAGCCATCGGGTTTGAGGGCCACCATCAGCGTCATGGCGTCATGGGGCGCATAGATCATGTCGATGATGTCGTAATCGAAGGTCTCGGCAGCAATGATGCCCGCGTCGGCATCTCCGGTGTTGAGCAGCTTCTGCTGCAGGCCCGCAATAAAGCCGCGGAAGATGTTGCCCGCGCCAAAGTGTACCCAGACGGGCGCTTCCGCCGTCTTGTCGGCCATCTGCTGCCAGTCAAAGGACGGGAGCTTCACGCCGTTCATCGTGTAATTGTGTACATCCTGAATTCCCTGATAAGAGAGCTTCATTTTCTTCTCTTTGCCTCCCCTTGCTTGTAAGCTTCATGAGGTCAGAACTATCCGGAGCATCCGGAAATCTTCCCGCTTCATCCTGCTGTAAGATGATGCCTTTTCTTTTGATGGTATTATAAGCCCATCATCCTGCAAAGTCAACGATGGTTTTTTTCACTTCCCGTCCGGCGTCCGCGCTTTGTGCACAGAATCGGGAATCTTCCAGCGTGTCATGTTGCGCTCATGCTTGGCGCGGTATGCGTTTTCAAACTCTTCCGGTGTGATCCCGTAGCACAGCAGAACATCGTTGAAGTACATCAGCACATCCGTGAGCTCCTCAATGAAGTCCGCCCGCACTTCCGGGGTGTTCATAATGTTCCAGTGCCCCTTGCGTTTAAGCACCTGTCCGGCCTCGCCCACCTCGCCGATCATCCACATCAGCTTACTCAGGCCCCGGGCAGGTTCGATGGGCTCCCACCATTCTTTGTAGCGCTCCTGCAAAGCGATCTGCATCTGACGCATCTGCTCTATATCAAGCATCCGTATCTCTCCTTACATCGAATTAGTTTCATATATTATGACACATCTTGCCCAGGATTGCAACTTGTGTTATTATTAGTAAACCCATTCCTTTATGAGGAGCAACACCATGCGCAAGACCATCGGCATCCTCGCCCATGTGGATGCAGGCAAAACCACCTTCTCCGAGCGCGTTTTGTATCACACGCAGGCCATCCGCAAAATCGGCCGCGTAGATCATCAGGACGCCTTCCTGGATTCACACAGCCTGGAAAAGCAGCGCGGCATCACCATCTTTTCGGGCCTGGCATCCTTCCTGATGGACGGCGACACCTATTACTGGCTGGACACCCCGGGGCACGTCGATTTCTCCACGGAGATGGAGCGCGCCCTGTCCGTCATGGACTATGCGGTGCTCATCATCTCCTGCGCCGAGGGCGTCCAGAGCCACACAGAGACCGTCTGGCAGCTGCTGAAGCAGTATGGCGTCCCGGTTTTTGTGTTCCTCAACAAGCTTGACCGCGCCGGAGCCGATCCGGAGCGCGTCATCCGCGAAATGAAGAACCGGCTGTCCCACGACTTGCTTGATCTTCGCTACTTCCAGACCAATAGTCGGTTTTCTGACGAGGAAGCAGAGGCGATTGCCGAACGCGACGAAAAGCTGCTGGAGCGGCTGTTTTCCGATGGTCTGGACGAAAACATGTGGCTGTCCTCCCTGTCGGAGCAGGTCGCTGCGCGGCAGGCATTCCCGGTCATGGCAGGCGTCGCATTGGAAGGACAGGGCATTCCCGAATTCCTGTCCGTACTGAGCCGACTGACGTATACAGACCGGAAGTCGGACGATGTATTCTCTGCCCGCTGCTATCAGGTGCGCCATGACCCCGCCGGACAGCGCATCGCTTTCCTGAAGCTGCTCTCCGGTACGCTCCACGTCAAGGACATGCTCCCCGACGGGCAGAAGGTCAACGAGCTGCGCATTTATCACGGCGACAAGTACAGGCCCGCCGATGTGGCATTCGCAGGCGACATCGTCGGCATCCCCGGCCTGGAGGGCGTCCGCCCCGGCGATATGGTGGGTGCAGGTGAACCCGTCCGCTTCCGTACGGAGCCCATGATGGCCGCTGACGTCCTGTGGGATGAAAAATCCGTCCCCGCGTTCCGCATGATGCAGGCCCTGCGCATCCTGGAGGATGAGGAGCCCACCCTCACCGTCACCGAGACCGCCGGACACATCGCCGTGCGCGTCATGGGCCGCATTCAGCTGGAAGTGCTGAAGACGCTGCTGCAGGAGCGTTTCGGCTTTGCGGTCACCTTCGGCCCCACCCATGTGCTGTACCGGGAGACCATCGCCGCGCCATCCATCGGCGTGGGGCATTACGAACCCCTGCGACACTACGCCGAGTGCCACGTCCGGCTGGTGCCCACTGCCCCAGGCAGCGGTGTTACTTTCCGGAGCCTCTGCCATGTGGACGTGCTGAACCTGAACTGGCAGCGACTCATCGCGGGGCACGTCAGCGAAAAGCGGCACAAGGGCGTGCTGACCGGCGCACCGCTGACGGACGTCGAAGTCCAGCTGCTCACCGGCCGCGCTCACCTGAAGCACACCGAGGGCGGCGACTTCCGCCAGGCCACCTACCGCGCCATCCGCAACGCACTGATGTACGCCGAATCCGTGCTGCTGGAGCCCGTGGCAGGCTTCGCTCTGCGGGCCCCTGCGGACATGTACGGCAGCCTGACGGGCGCCCTCTCCCGACTGCAGGCCGATGTGGACGTGCCCGAATATGAGGATGACAGCGTCATCCTACGGGGCGAGTGTCCCTACGCCGTCTTCGCCCCCTGGCAGGAGGACTTCCTCTCCCTGACCCACGGACGCGGCGCCCTGCGCGTGTGGATGAGCCGCTACGCCCCCTGCCACGACCAGTCCGCCATCGTTGAGGCCAGTGGCTACAACCCCTGCGCGGACGACACGCCGGATTCCGTCTTCTGCAGCCACGGCGCGGGCTTCAATGTGCCATGGAACGAGGTGCGCGCTTACATGCACATGAGTCATGAGGAGTTCTTGTAAATTGATGCGGGTTTGTGAAATACTACCTGCCTTTCATACGTTATGCATGATGAAAGGAGTGATTTCATGAAGCAATTCGTGCTTTGGAGCATCTGCCTGATATTGTGCGCGGCGGTGATTCTCATGATGACCATCCCTGCGTACACCGTCACCGCGGAGATCATCGTCAAGCCGGATACACCCGCTTTGGTACCATACCCAGGCGCATACGCTGACCGGGAAGCATACGATGCCTGGCGCAGCGCCGTCCGTGAGCGGCAGTCTGTCCCTACCCACAATGACGAGCTTGCCGCGTTCCTGCAGGTGTCCGTCAGTACCTTCCTCGCCGGCAGTGGCTCTGAAAACCGCGTATATTCGCCCGTGAGCCTGTATATGGCCCTGGCGATGCTGGCAGAAACCACCGGTGGCAGCACCCGGGAGGAGATCCTCACCATGCTGGGCGCTGAGAATATTGAGACCCTTCGCCAGCAAGCCACCGACGTATGGAAAGCAAACTACTGCGATGACGGCATGCTTATCCGCACGCTGGCCACCTCCCTGTGGTTGAACGAGGACATCGCTTTCAATCCGGAAACCATGTCTGCCCTGGCAGAGCACTATCATGCCGCCGCTTATCGGGGCGAAATGGGCAGTGAAAAGCTGAATCATGCCCTGCAAACCTGGCTCAATGATAATACGCTGGGGCTGCTGAAGGAGCAGGCTGCCACCATTCAGCTGCCTGCAGACACTGTGATGGCTATCGCCAGCACCGTGGCCTTCAAGGCCCGCTGGAGCAGTGAGTTTTATGAGGGAGACAACATGGTGGATGTATTCCACGCACCCGATGGCGATGTGGAGTGCACCTACATGCGCAAATCCACACGGACGATGCTGTATTACGCTGACAGCTGGCAGGCCATTTCCCTGCCCTACGACCAGGAGGGCCGCATGATGCTGATCCTGCCGGACGAGGGCGTGAGCGTTGATGCCCTGCTGACCGGCAGCGCGTGCCTGAACTGGATCACCGGCCAGGCCACGCCGGATGCCCGCGAATTGCAGGTAAATCTGTCCCTGCCCAGGTTCGACGTGACCTCCCAGCTGGAACTTTCCGACGGGCTGCAATCCATGGGGCTGACTGAGGTGTTCGACGCATCCCGGGCAGATTTCTCACCCTTGACGGACGAGCTGATGCCCATCAGCCTCAGCCAGGTGCGCCACGACGCCCGGGTCGTCATCGACGAGGAGGGCACCGAGGCCGCGGCCTACACGGTAATGATGCTGGCCGGCGCAGCCATACCCACCCAGGTGGAGGAGATCGACTTCGTGCTGGACAGGCCATTCCTGTTTGTCATCACGGGTGCAGGCGAGCTTCCTCTGTTTATTGGCGTGGTGAATCATCCGTAAATCTGCATATCAAAGAATAAAAAAGGCGAAGCCAAACGGCCTCGCCTTTTCAGTGGAGCTGAGGGGAGTCGAACCCCTGTCCGAAAGCTCGCAAACAGAACCTTCTCCGAGCGCAGTCTGTGGTTCAGATTTCCCGCGCGCCTACGCCCACAGACAAGAGTAGGCGCGCGGTAGCTTCATGTTACGGACGCATGGCAAAGCTTAGATGCGCTCGTTCCCCGTGCTTTATTACGTTGGTACCCTGCCACACGGGCGGGCCGGGCCAACGTCACGGCACTTAGGCCGCGAAAGCGAATTCGTTATTGTCAGTTACTTTTTTTCCCTGTTTTTACGTGGTCAGAGTCCACGGCTCGCTTATCCTGCCCCCGACAACTCCCGTCGAAACCGGATCAGCCCCATGTTGACAATCGTCTTCGCTTTATGCGCAGGTTCTTACGCCCTGCTTCCTTTTCAACGCGCAGGGAGGAAGGCTTTCTCACCTCTCAGCCTGCGCGGGAAAATCATTTGTTATGCTCGCGGATGGTGCGGCGGATCTCTCTGTCCGCATCCCGCTTGGCGGCGCTGTCGCGCTTGTCGTGCTCTGCCTTGCCCTTGCACAGGCCCAGCAGCACCTTGACGCGGCCATCCTTGAGATAGAGCTCCAGTGGGATGAGCGTGAAGCCCTGACGGGCAACAAGACCGTCCAGCTTGCGGATCTCCTGCTTGTGCATCAGCAGCTTCTTCGCACGCATGGGATCGCGGTTGAAGATGTTGCCCTGTTCGTAGGGGCTGATGTGCATGCCCTCCACCCAGATCTCGCCATCTCGGATGCGGGCCCAGGATTCCTTTAGGTTTACACGCCCCTGACGGATGCTTTTGACCTCGGTGCCGAAAAGCGCCACGCCGCACTCGTACTTGTCCTCGACAAAGTAGTCGTGCCAGGCTTTGCGATTCTGCGCCACGGACTTGATCCCCTTCTGATGCGGCACGTTCATCGCCTCCCCTCGCCGCTGCCAAAGGCTGTTGACAACGGTATTCGCGTGCACTTTTTCGGTTTTTGATTATAGCACATTTCATTTCGCATTGCAAGCCCTATCTATTCGTGCTATAATGTAGGTTGTGATATTATGTACAGGAGGTTGTACCTGTGAAAGACCTTCACCAGATGGCTGATGCAAGCCGGCAGGCAGCCCTCGCGCTCGCCGCTGCGTCCGCCGAAAAGCGCAACGCCGCACTGCTTGCCATGGCACAGACCCTTATGTGCCACAAGAATGAAATCTTTGCCGCCAACGAAGCGGATGTGAAAGAGGCGACTGAGGCCAAACTGGCCGCGCCGCTGCTGAACCGGCTGAAGTTCCGCGAGGAGAAGCTGTCCGCCGTGACCGCCGGTCTGGAAGCGCTGGCCGACCTGGGAGACCCCATCGGCAAGACCACCTATGCCTGCGAATTGACGCAGGGCCTGAAGCTCTACCGCGTCGCCTGCCCCATCGGCGTCATCGGCGTCATCTTTGAAAGCCGTCCGGACGCCCTGGTGCAGATCGCCTCCCTGGCCCTGAAGAGCGGCAATGCTGTGCTGCTCAAGGGCGGACGCGAGGCCCTGCGCACCAACGCCGCCCTGTGCGACTGCCTGCGCGAGGCAGCAGAGTCCGCCGGGCTTCCTGCCGATTTCGCTCAGCTCCTCACCACCCGCGAGGATGTGGCCGCCATGCTGAAGGAGGACGAGCTGATCGACCTGATCATCCCCCGCGGCAGTAACGAATTCGTCCGCTTTATCATGGACAACAGCCGTATTCCCGTCCTGGGCCATGCCGACGGCATCTGCCATGTCTATGTGGACAAAGCCGCCGATATCGACATGGCTGTGTCCATCGCTGTGGACAGCAAGGCGCAGAATGTGGCGGTCTGCAACGCCATGGAGACACTGCTGGTGCACCGTGATATCGCCTCTGCCTTCCTGCCCGCACTGTTGCCCGCCATGCAGGAAAAGAACGTGCGCCTGCTGGGCGATGAGGCCGTCCGCGCTGTCATCGACGCAGAGCCCGCCTCCGAGGCCGACTGGGCCACTGAGTATCTTGATTACACCCTGTCTATCCGTGTCGTGGACAACCTGGACGCCGCCATCGCCCACATCAACCATTACGGCTCAGGTCATACGGACTGCATCGTGACTTCTGACACGGCTGCTGCCCAGGCCTTCATGACCCGCGTGGATTCCGCTGGCGTGTACCACAACGTGTCCACCCGTTTCGCCGATGGCTTCGTATACGGCTTCGGTGCGGAGGTGGGTATCGCCACCGGCAAGATCCACGCCCGCGGCCCCATGGGGCTGGAGGGGTTGACCACCTATAAGTACAAGCTCATGGGTTCTGGCCAGCTGATGGCGGAGATGAAGTCCGGCGCGCGCACCTACACCCACCGCCTGCTCGACGAGGAGTGCCCACTGTAATGGAAAAAACCTCATTTGTTTTCACCGACTTTGATGACACCCTGGCAAAAGGCGATTCCATTCTGCCCTATCTGCTGTTCTGCATCCGCAAGG
This sequence comes from Clostridia bacterium, assembly GCA_017516305.1. Classification (GTDB taxonomy): domain Bacteria; phylum Bacillota; class Clostridia; order Christensenellales; family Aristaeellaceae; genus UBA11524. Next base: position 37,064 of record JAFXDB010000241.1, read on the forward strand.
GTCTTGCGCCCCGCCGCCAGCTGCTCAGGGCTGCCGTTGCCTTCCTTCGCTGGAAGATACAGCCCTCCACGGGCCGCGCCGCCAAAGAGACTTCCCTGTCCTACATTGCCGGCCGCACCGTGGCGGAAATGGACGAAACTGCCCGCGAGTTCTTCCGCACCGTGCATACGAAGGCCTTCTTCCGTGAGGGCATAGCCGAAATGCAGCGCCAGCGCGAGTGCGGCGCTATGGTCGTGGTTGTCAGCGCATCCAGCGACGTGTACATGCACGTGCTTCCGGAATTTCTGCCCTGCGATGAGGTCATCTGCACCGTCTGCGAGGTGAAGGACGGCGTCTATACCGGCAGGGTCGGTAAGAACTGTAAGGGCGAGGAGAAGGTGCGGCGCATCACCGCCTGGCTGAACAAAAAGGGTCTTGCCATCGACAAAGCTGCCTCCTCCGGCTGCGGCGACTCCCCTTCCGACGCGCCGATGCTGCTGCTGACCGGCAATCCCGTCCTGGTCAACCCGAAGAAGAAGCTGCGCGCCCGTGTCCCCGAAGGCCGCATCGTCCACTGGGAATGACGTCCTGTAATACCAATGACACGGAAGGAGGTACCGGATGCTGACCATCCGCAAGCTGAACGCCGATGACCTGCAGCTGCTGCGCCCCATTTCAGACCGGGCGCTGGTAGGTGAAACCGTCCACCTGAAGATCAGCCGCCTGGGCTTCCAGCTGGATTACCTGCCCCTGCCGCGCAGCGAGTGGCATACCTTCCTGCCCATCCCCTTCTCCGACCCCGCCATCATCGTCCAGGATGACGCCAGCGCGTTCTTTGCCGCCTTCTTTGAGGAGAAGTACATCGGCTGCGCATCCGTCACCACCCATCCCAGCGGTTGGGCGGATGTGCTGGACGTGCGCGTTGATCCTTCCTGGCGGCGCAAGGGCGTGGCGACGGCGCTGCTCAATCACTGCGCCCACTTTGCCCATACACGCGGCCTGCACGGTCTGCGCATCGAGGCCACCGACCACAATCCCGGGCTGTGCCGCCTGTGCGAGGCCCTGGGGTTCGAGCTGGCCGGGATGGACCGGCTGGCCCATTCCCGTGACCTTTCCGAACGCAGCAAGCCCCTGTTGATGCGCCCCTGCACCCTCTTCTTCTACCTCCCCATCGAGAAAGGCTGATAACGATTATGATGCGACTGCAAAAGTACCTAGCTCTCTCCGGCGTTGCCTCCCGCCGCACCTCTGAGAAAATAATCGCCGATGGCCGCGTGGCCGTCAACGGCAAGGTCATCACCGAAATGGGCGTCCAGGTGGACGAAACCTGCGACAAGGTGACCGTGGACGGCGTGCTGTGCAGCCTGGAGGAGGAAAAGCACTACCTGGCCTACAACAAGCCCATGGGCGAGGTAACTACCAACTCCGACCCCGAGGGCCGCGCCACCGTGATGGACAAGTTCCGCGATTACCCCGTGCGGCTTTACCCCGTCGGCCGCCTGGATTATGACAGCGAGGGCCTGATCCTGCTGACCAACGACGGCGACCTGATGAATGATCTCCTGCATCCCTCCCGCGAGGTGGACAAGGAATACCACGTCCGCTGCACCGGCCATGTGACCGAGGAGGAGATGCGCCGCCTGCGTCAGGGCGTGAAGCTGGATGACGGCCGCATGACCTCCCCTGCCAAGGTGCGTCTGGTGCGCCATGAGTCCTTCGCCACCGTGCTGCTGGTCACCATCCACGAGGGCCGCTACCGCCAGGTCCGCCGCATGGTGGAGGCCATCGGTCACGATGTGCTGAACCTGCGCCGCACGGGCTTTGCCACCATTAAGCTCCACGACCTCCCCCTGGGCCAGTGGCGCCGACTGACAGACGCGGAAGTCCGCAAACTGAAGGGGCTGTGAGGCTGGCATGAGCTACGAACTGAAAAGCGCCCGCTGGATCGCCCATGATGTGATGCACCAGGTTGTCCGCGAGGGTGACACGGTCATCGACGCCACCCTGGGCAACGGTCATGATACCGTGATGCTGGCAACCCTGGTGGGCGAAACGGGCCATGTCATCGGCTTCGACATTCAGCCCGACGCCGTGGAGCGCACCGCCGCCCGCCTCACCGAGGCCGGGCTCATTTCCCGCTGCCAGCTGTACGCCGAGGGACATCAGCACATTGCAGACCGGGTAAGCACTCCCATCCGCGCCGCAGTGTTCAACCTGGGCTGGCTGCCCGGCGGCAACAAGGCCATCACCACCCTTTGGGAAACGACCCACACCGCCATCAGCGCGGCGCTCTCCCTTCTGGAAAAGGGCGGCGTCTGCACCGTTTGCGCCTACCCAGGGCATGCAGAGGGCGACCGCGAGCGCTTTGCCCTCATGGACTGGCTTGCCACCCTCCGTCCGCAGGAATTCAACGTTCTGCATCACCGATTCCTCAATGCCGGCCCCGGTGCGCCGGAATGCTTCGTGATTCAAAAACAATGAGGTGACCATATGGAGATTCGCAGAGCCGCCCCAGCGGACAGCAGGGCGCTGGCCGAGCTGGCCGCACAGCTGTTTTCATCCTCTGCGGAGGAGCTGGAGCCGGAATTTACCGAGTTGACAGCTGATGCTGAGGCCGCCTGCTTCCTGGCTACGGACGGCGAAGAAGCCATCGGCTTTGCCCAGTGCCAGCTGCGCCATGATTATGTGGAGGGCTGCAAAACCTCTCCCGTGGGCTTCCTTGAGGGCATCTATGTGGCCGAGGGGCACCGGCTGACCGGTACGGGCCGCGCCCTGCTTTCCGCCTGCGAAGCCTGGGCGCGGGAAATGGACTGCAGCGAATTCGCCAGTGACTGCGAGCTGGACAACGTTATCAGCCACACCTGGCACCTGAAGAACGGCTTCCGCGAGATGGGCCGCACCATCTGGTTTGCCAAAAAGCTGTGAGGAGGGTCATTCATGGGACGTGCATATCCGATTGAACTGACGAATATGTGCATGATGCGCCGCGCCGACGGCAAGGTTCTGGTGCAGAACCGCGTCGATCCTAACTGGGGCGGCCTGACCTTCCCCGGCGGCCACGTGGAACCCGGCGAGTCCCTGGTGGACAGCGTCGTGCGCGAAATGCAGGAGGAAACAGGCCTGACAGTGAAGAATCCGCGTCTCATCGGCAGCAAGAGCTGGATGAAGGACGACGGCAGCCGCTATCTGGTGCTGCTCTACACCGCCACGGAGTACGAGGGCGAACTGCATTCCTCCGACGAGGGCGAAATCAGCTGGATGACCATCGACGAAATGCGCGCCGGGAAGATGGTGGACGGCATGGAGCTGTTCTTCCGCGTATACCTGGACGGCGACGTGAATGAGATCTGGTACGAGCGCGAGGGCGACGGCTGGATTGAAATGCTTAAATGAAAGAATGAAAATAATGAAACGACCGCATATCCCATCACGCTTGGGACATGCGGTCATTTTTCTATACGGCCATTGTTGAAAGAGACTTACCCATGAAGCGCTGAATCACCGAGCCGGGGTTTTCCCTCAGCACCGCCGTGCAAATTTCCTCCCGGCACGCCCACATGTCCGGCGAATCGCACACGATGTCGTGGATTTCATACGGCCCATAGCGGAAGTGGCCCACGCTCAGCGCACGGAATTCGCCGTCCACCAGGACGTAATACTGCGGGTCATGGTCATAGGGCAAGCTGGCATACAGCGGCTGGAAGCGCTCCTTCAGCTCCTGCTCAAAGGCGCGCACAAGGCAGTCGTTGCGGTGGAAGGCCCGGACAGGCGGCAGCGCATTTGCTTCCGCCTCCGTCATTGCCTCCAGCACAGGCAGGTCATTGGTCAGCATGAAGCCGCTCTCATGGGCGGTCAGCACACCCCGCAAAAGCAGCGCCGTGCAGGCAGACTTCAGTTCCTTTTCCGGCAGCTTGTAGAACGACTTTGCCATCTTCGTGTCGAACCACACCATGCGGTATGCAAAGCGCTGCAGCACAATTTCCAGCGCCTCCGCGCGGGTGTGCTGCAGCAGGTCGCAGTCCGGAAACATCTCGTCTAACCGGTACCAGGCTCTGTCCCACTCGCCGTCGAACTGATCCTCATAGAGCAGAAAGGCCTCCTGCAGGCGGTGCAGTGCGGGCGTGATGACCTTCACCAGATACCCGGTCTCCTCCTTGATCTGCTGGATGTTGAGCGGCCCCATACGCTCGATCAGGGTCAGGATGGTCTGCTGCACATCACTTGGCATACCCTTCATGGGCTTGCGGTACAGCGCCGCGAAAAGAGGCAGATCATCTACCTCGATCCAGCCCAGGTTGCCGCCGGCAAAGCGCCCCTTGACCAGACGCCTGTCCGCCTGGCGCTGCCGGTTGTAGGCAATGTCATCGAAATCCGCCCGGAAGGTCATCTCCGGCGGCTGCCCGAAGCCGTGCCAGTACAGGTTCAGCCCCGGCTGCATGTCCCGGTAAAGCGCATCATATTCATCTTCACTCACGTGCGTCGCCAGGTGCTGCCGCTGCATCCGCAGGGCGATGATTTTCCTTTTCATGCCGCTTCTCCTTCCACTCTATACAGGGTCTGCCTTCCACATCCATTCCTTCGGGTCGATCAGCGGAAGGCCGTTCTGCAGCGCACGCAGCTCATCCCGGCACAGGCGGACGGCGCGGTTAATGTAGCCGAGCGCCATCTCTTGCGTGAAGAAGAAGGCCTCCGGCTCCCCCGGCGCGGAAAAATCCTCTGCCAGCGCGCTCGGCAGTCCCAGCATATCAAAGTCAGCGATTTTATCAAGCGGAGATGCATCCGATGGAATGTCGAAGTCCGCCGCCAAACAAAACCGCTTCGCCAGTGATTGGTTCAGCCGACGGTAATCGCTGTGCAGTCCCGCCAGATACCCCGGCATGCGCGGGTTGAAGCCGAGCACATGGTACAGCTCGTCCCGGAACACCAGATCCTGTACCAGATGCAGGTAGTATCCCAGCACCAACCCGTCCGTCAGCAGCAGATGACCATACCGATCCCGGAACCGTGCCGTGTCGTAGGTCTTGCGGCCCTCTACCACCATCAGGAAGTGGGACGCCTTCCTCTCGGCGGGCGCGCTGTCCACCATGATGCTGCCGGACATAAAGCGGGAAGCGTCCATCCCCGCAGGCAGCATGTCCAACAGCAGCTTCGCCGCCGCAAGGTGCATCATCCTGGAAGCCATGGGCGCTCCCCTCTTTCCTTTTTCTTATCTCCGCGTAGTATATATTTTCTTCTCTGACGGACGCTCCTTGGCCTTGTCTGCTTCGGCGGCATTCTTCCTTGCAGCCTCCTTGTCGGCAGCCATTTCCTCCACCGTTTTGGTATGCAGACGGGCCGCGCCTTCGGTCACAATGGGCGGGATCAGCGTGCCATCAGCCTCCGCCTTCGCCCAACGTGCCTTCGCGCGCTCGATCTCCTCCGCATACTGCGGCAGCCACTCAGCCTGGGCAATGAGCATCTCGTCCACCATCTGCCAGATCTCCTCGGTGTTGCAGACAGCGCCGACAAGGGGATCCATCATCATCGCCTGCCGGAGCAGGTTGACATCCGCATGGGCCGCCGCCTCCACCGCCAGGCGCTGCACGGTGATGTTGGACTGGCAGCATGCAGCACAGCCCAGCGGCAGCTCTCCCAGCACGGGAATGTTGATGCCGAAACGATCAACAAAGCCCGGCACCTCTACAACACAGTCGTCCGGCAGATTCGTGATGCAGCCGCGGTTGACCACATTGAAGTGACCACAGTACACGCGCCCGGTCTCGATGGACTCGATGATCCAGCTGCCGTGCTCCTGGCTGCGCTTCTCCGGCGCATACATCTTCGGCGGCTCCTTGAGCCAGTTGGGGAAGTCCGTCTCGAACCAGTTGCGGCCCTCGGTGCAAACACGCAGATACCCGCCGGTCTCGCCGTTGATCCACACGCCCAGGTCGATCCAGCGACGGATCTCATCCGGGCGCTTGCGGTACCATGGCACATACTCAGACAGGTGGCCGTTGGACTCGGTGGAGAAGTAGCCGAAACGCTTCATCATGTCGATGCGCACCTTCTCGGTCTGGGAGAACTCAGGGTGCGCCTCAAGCGCGGCAAGCAGCTTGCCGTTCAGCTCCTCTCCGTCGTGCTTGACGGACAGGTACCACGTCATGTGGTTGATGCCTGCGCAGACGATGTCGATCTCCTCCTGCTTGTACCCCAGAACGGAGGCGATCAGCGCATGACCGCCCTGCACGCCGTGGCACAGGCCCACCGTGGGCACCCCGCCGTACTTGTTGCAGTACCAGGTGACCATGGCATTGGGATTTGTATAATTCAGCAGCATGCATCCCGGAGCCGCCACCTCGCGGATATCCCGGCACATGCCCTCCAGCATGGCGATGTCGCGCTGGGCGTACATGATGCCGCCGGCGCACAGAGTATCGCCCACACACTGATCGACACCGTACTTCAGCGGGATGTTCACGTCCAGCTCAAACGCGTCCAGCAGGCCGATGCGCGCGCAGTCGATGACGTACTTCGCATCCTTCAGGGCTTCGCGGCGGTCAAGGGTCGCCTGAATCTTTATGTCCAGCCCGTTTGCCTCGATATCCCGCTGGCACAGCTGGTATACCATATCCAGATTGCGCGGGTTGATGTCCATAAAGGCGACCTCGATCTCCCGGAACTCCGGCACCGCCAGCAAGTCAGCCAGCAGACCGCGGGTAAAGCCGATGGAGCCTGCGCCGATGAAGGCGATCTTGAATCTCTTCTGCGTCATTTGTTAAGCCTCCGAACCATGTTTTATCTTAATGCCGTTCTGCCCACAAACGTTTTTGCTGCAAAACATCACCGCGCAGGGAATAAATAGCAGCAACAACGATCCCATACAAACCAAGAAATACAACACATCCTTTGACCCACTCAGGTGCCCAGGATGTAATCAGCGCAATAGTACCTGCACCAAACACCGCCACAATGACAGTGCCCAGCAATTTTGCGTATCTTGACAAGACGCCCGGATAACGCATGCCATCCACGGCATACCACCAAAGCGTTGCCAGATTCAAAACAGGTACGAAGCGCAGCTTATCAAGCATATTTTCACATCCTCAGCCGTGCGCAGATGCTCTCGCAGGCCGCGCAGCCGCCCTCGCCGGTCTCGCGCAAGCTGGGGGGCATCGCGTCGCCCACTTCCTTCATCGCCAGGATCACCTCGTCCGGCTCGATGGGGCAGCAGATGCCCGCCAGGGCCATGTCCGCCGCCGTAAACGCCACGCCGGAGGAGCCGACATTGCGGTACACGCAGGGAACCTCCACCAGGCCGCCGACGGGGTCGCACACCAGACCCAGCAGATTCATCAGCGCAAAGGCCGCAGCATCGGCGCTCTGCTGGGCAGAGCCGCCCTCCAGATAGGCAAGAGCCGCAGCAGCCATGGCCGCGCCCGTTCCGCACTCGGCCTGGCAGCCGCCCTCCGCACCGGAAATGCTGGCCTGGGTGGCAATGGACTGTCCCACCGCCGCAGCCACGAACATGGCCTCCACCGCCGCAGCCTCCGTGACGCCCTTTTCCTCCATCATCGCCAGGATTGCGCCGGGCAGGATGCCGCAGGCGCCCGCCGTGGGAGCCGCGACGATCTTACCCATGCACGCATTGCATTCCGCCGTGGCCAGGGCGTAGGTCTCAGCCTTTCCCAGCAGGCCGCCGCATAGGCTGCTGCCGCCATTCAGACGCGCCAGAAGCTTCGCCGCCTGACCACCGGTGAGACCCGTCACCGACCGCACATTCTCTTCGATGCCATTTGCCACCGCCTCCTGCATGCAGTGCAGGTGGTGGCACATCGTTTCGCGAACCTGCTCCGGCGATACACCATTTTCTCTGGCCTGCACCGCAACGGCAGCTTCTGCGATGCTGCCATGGATGCGCGCCAGTCCGACCCATTCGCGCAGGGTATAATCCATATTTATCAGCCTTCCATCTATCAGAATTTCGTCAGGGGTACCTATCGCCTGACCATGGTGGCAGTCAGGCCATAAACCTGCGGCGCACCCGCATTTCGCAGCACATCACTGCAAACCTGCATCGTTGCCCCCGTCGTATACACATCGTCCACGATCAGCACCGGATGCTCCACGCAACCGGCAGCGCCAAATACACCGGTGAGATTTGTCCGCCGCTGCACCGCATTCAGCGTATGCTGCGGCAGCGCGCGGCTCCTGCGTACCAGCAGCTGCCGGGAAGGCAGACCAAGCTCCGCCGCCAGCTGCTCTGCCAGCATTCTGCCATGATCCATCCCGCGCGCTCTGCGGCGGCGTTCCGGCATCGTGACCCAGGTCACCACCGTATCCGGCGGCAGGTCCATCTCCCGTGCCTCCTCCGCCATGGCGGAGACAAAGATCTGCGCCGCATCGTCCACCGAATCAAACTTGAACGCATGCACCAGCTCCCGCACCTCGTCCTGGTACCGGTAGGCGCTGCGCACATTCCCCGTCTGGTCTCGCAACCGGAGCTGTTCCAGCCTGTCCCGGCAGGCGGGACACAACAGTTCCCCGCAGGATCGCTCCTCACAGGTCATACACCATACCCGCCTGGGAAAGACGAGATCATCCATCATCCCGGCAAGCCGCCGGAAGAACGCCTTCACAGATCGCTCCTGCGCTTCATGAAGGTAACCCCCTGCACACACGGCAGAGCACGGATGCTCTCCACCGTGGTGTCATCAGGCAAGCCATCCAGTTCAATCACGATCATGGCGTCGCCGCCGGCCTCCCGCCGGTAACCCTGCATGTTGGCGATATTCAGCCCCTGCCGTGCCAGCACGCCCGTAACGTTTGCAATGGCGCCCGGGATGTCCACATGGCGGATAATCATCGTGTTTTCCTTGCCGGTGAAGTTCACCTGCAGACCATCCAGCCGGTGCACCTCGATATTTCCGCCGCCGACAGAAGCCGCCTCCATCGTCAGCACCGCGCCGGATTCTCCCGTGATGGTCACACGCACTGTGTTGGGATGCGCCCCGCGGATGTTGATAATATAGAAGGAATAGGTCAGCCCCCATTCCCTCGCAATCTGCAAGGATTCACGCAGACGCTCATCATCCACAGGCATGCCAAGAAGGCCGCCGACAATGGCACGATCCGTGCCATGTCCATGATACGTCTTGGCAAAGGAGCCATGCAGACCAATTTCCGCCCGGACAATCTTCTCGCCCAGCAGCATCCGTGCCGTCAGACCAATGCGTGCAGCGCCCGCCGTATGCGAGCTGCTCGGGCCAATCATCACCGGGCCGATCAGATCAAACAGATCCATATGTTTCAAATCCCCTTTCGGGTTATTCTCCTGTTCATTTTACATGTTTTTTCATCCCAGGTCAATCACAATGTCAACAGCAATGAAAAAAACCTCCGCCGAGGCCCACGAAAATTTCAATATTTATCATTTTACCCCTTGACATTCCCTTTTCTTTGCGATATACTAATCATCGTTGCGGATGACCCACCGCAGCAAACAACTGAACATGCAGAGTTGGCTGAGTGGTCTAAGGCGCACGACTGGAAATCGTGTGTGGGCTGATATCCCACCCAGGGTTCAAATCCCTGACTCTGCGCCATGCTCGGGTGGTACTACCTCCACCCCTTCCCCGCCCTGCTGCAACAGGGCGGGGATTTTTCTATGCACCTTGTTCTATAATAGTCCAAAATTGTAGGCGTGTCAACCCCAGTTCGGATTTCCCGGGCGCCGGAGCTTCCTCAGGTACTGGCGCACCAGGCTCCGGCGCACGATCCGCAGCTGACGTCCGTCTTCTTCGTTCTGGATGACTTCGCAGGGCAGCTGCTGCATGACACGGTATGCCCAGCTGCGAGACCTGCGGCATTCTTTCTGCAGACTCTGCACCGTGTGGTAGTGCGACATGATGGCGGGGAGCTGCGTGCTTCTGATTACGCTGGTTTTCATGGTTTTTTCTCCTTTCGAACAGATGTTTGCATTGTTATGTTCTCATAACCTTAGGTTATTTCTTCACAGCCCGCCGCCCGCAGGCGGCGGAACTCCTCCCCGCTGCGGGTTTGAGGGTCTAGGCCGTGCATCTGGTCAAGATGTGCGGCCGTAACCCGACCCTGCAAAACCGGAGGGGGGGCAGGCCCGCGCAAACTCGCCGCCGCCGCTCGCCGGCGGAGGCAGCCCCCCGGAGGGCGATTGGAAGTGGGGACGAGTTGCACCCGAGCGGCAAGCGGGAGCAGCCGGATTCCAGACAAGAAGGCGACCGCGAGTGCTCGGAGCGGCGCCGGGGCCGCTTGCCGCTCGGGCGGGGAACGCGGCGGCACGGACGACCGGGGAAGTGGGTACCCGTTTGCCCCCGCACGGGCTGGGTGGGCAAGACGAGAGAGGGGCGGGCCGGGGCAGGGCGGCGGCGGGAAACCGATTGTAGGTTACAACTATTGCGCAAAACGTGTTTTGCGAATAGTTGGGTGCCGCCGCCGCCCTGAACCGGGCGCCCGGCATGCCCGGCGGCAGGCTCGCGGCCCCCGGCCGCCCTCACGTTTCGATTCCCAGGCCGGGGGCCGCGCCCGCAACTATTTGCAAAACACGTGTTTTGCGAATAGTTGTGCCGCCGGGCGCGACCTACTGCGCGGGTGGGCCGGACAAGTCACGGAATGCCCATCCAGGGGATCAGAGTCTCGGGAGGAACCTGTTCACGGTAAAGCCTGGCTACGATCGCCTGCACGTACCTCCAGGAGGGGCGAGGAGCCGCTGCGGCTTCCTCCAGTGCGTACCGGTAATACTCATAAGGTGCTCCGTCATGGAGTTCCAGCAGCACACGTCGATGGATCGCCATCGGCATGGGGCTGCCGATGCAGTCGGCGTACAGCTGTCGGAGGTTTTCGACCGACAGCTGGATTCCCATTTCCTGGGATTTCTTCACACTAGTACTAGTAGTAGTACGGGTAGGAGTACTGCGTGCTGGCTGATGTGGTTGTTGTTCGGTTTCTGTTCTTCTGTACTGGATAACATTGCTCATGGTATACTACCTCCATCAAAGATTGTGGAGGTGCATAGAAATGACGAAGGCGTACACGTTGGGTAGCTGGCTGGAAGAGTGGATGGAGCTGTATGTGTGGCAGTCTGACCTTGCGCGCAGTACGAAGATGTGCTATAATCGTGCTGTAAAGGCTCTGCCGCAATGCCTTTATGACTTCCCGCTTCCGGAGCTGTCGCCATTGGAGATCAGGCGATGGCTCCTTTCTGTTGCCCGGGAGCATCCCCGAGCAGCGCAGCTGGACAGGCAAGTAATGCTCAAAGCGCTGCGCATTGCGTCCAAATTGGGCCTCTGTGGGCCTGAGCTGTGCGACACCGACCTGCAGCCCAAGCTGCAGCACGAGGCGGCCAGAGCGGCCATTCTGAGCCACAGCGAGCTGGTGCGGTACCTGCACGCGGCTGCCATGACGGACGTGGCGCCGGTGCTGATGTTGATGGCCTGTGGACTGCGCCGGGGCGAGGCCATGGGCGCACGGTGGGAACACATTGATCTGGACGCCGGGACGCTGCTGGTGGCCGGGCAGCGAAGCCGCTGCGGCCAGGCCGCCGCGGACCCGCTCAAGAGTGCGGCGTCACGGAGGCTGATCGAGCTTCCCGCTGCCCTGGTTGCCGTGCTCCGGCGCTGGCCACGCAATATATCGGGCTGGGTTTGCGACTGTGGGAGCCACAAGCTCTACCAGCGGCATAGAAAGCTGCTCGAAGACCTTCGGCTGCCATCTGACGTCACGCTGCACGGGCTGCGGCACTCCTTTGCCACCGCTGCGGCCGCTTCCGGCGTCCCGATCAAGGTGTTGCAGGTGTCCCTGGGGCATGCCAGGTACCAGCTGACGGCGGATCTCTATGCGGATCACCTCCCCTCTCTGTGCTCTGTTTCTCGCTCCATTTACTCTGCCTGAGCTGGAAAAATTATGCAGAGGGCGCACGACTGGAAATCGTGTGTGGGCTGATACCCCACCCAGGGTTCAAATCCCTGACTCTGCGCCACATATCCAAGTCGTAACCGGCTTGGATTTTTTGTTATCATCAATTTGAGAATCATCTTGAAAATCCATCATTCGCACTGTATAATGCATCCAGAGGTGATACCCATGAGTATCGGCGCTTTCAACAGGGCCCGCGCTGCCCAAGATCATGCTCTGTACACTGCCTGACGGACGGTGCATGTGCAGAGCGCATCGGCATTGATCAACCCGCCATACCGTCCGTTCTGGCTTTGTGCTGCTTACAAATAAAAATTGTAATGCAAGGAGCAAAGCTATGAAAACGAAATTCACGATTCCCGTACAGTTGCATCCCTTTGTCCGGCTTTGGGCTTCCCAGAGCCTGTCCGCCATGGGGACGGAAATGACGAACTATGCACTGATCATCTGGACCTACTCGCAGACCCAGTCAGCCTCCGACCTGACCACGCTGACCCTCTGCGCTTTTTTGCCAACCATCCTGTTCCGTTTTTTCGCCGGAGCAGTGGCTGACCGTTGGAGCAAAAAGGTCATTCTGCTGGTCTCTGACCTCGCTGCAGCCTTCGGTACACTGACTATCCTCACGCTGTATACCTCTGCTGCCCTGACCGTCACGGGACTGTATGTCATCAATTTCCTGCTGAGCCTCATGAATGCCTTTCAGGTTCCGGCGGCCTATGTTGCCACCAGTCTGCTGGTGCCGGAGGCTTACTACACCAGGGCCGGCGGTCTCCAGTCAGCATCGGGTGCTCTGATCTCCATCCTTTCCCCCGTGCTGGGCAGCCTTCTGCTGGCCCTGGGCGGGCTGGAGCTGGTGCTGTGCATTGACCTGCTCACCTTTGCCGTCGCGTTCCTGACGCTCCTCTTTCTGCAGCTTCCTTCGATCCCGCAGGATGCAGGCCAGGCAAGGGAACCCTTCTGGCAGAGTGTTGCCTCCGGCTTCCGGTTTCTTCAGCAGCATCCGCCCCTTCTGCGGATGATCCTGCTGATCGCCTTTGTCAACTTCCTTGCAAAGCTGGGGCCGGATGGTCAGATGTCCGCATTCATCCTCAGCCGGACGGGCAGCAACCAGGCCGTCCTGGGCGCGGTGCAGTCCGCCGTGGCTCTGGGATTGCTGGCAGGAAGTACCCTGGTCATATCTCTCAGGCCACCCAGGCGCGACACAAACCGCATTCTGTTCATGTGCACGATGATCTTCCTGGCGGGGATCTTCCTGGCCGTCAGCAGACATGTGTCCCTCTGGTGCCTGTTCGCTTTCCTTCAGTACATGTGCGCAGCGGTGATGAA